>JADLAB010000174.1 GCA_020848455.1 Polyangiaceae bacterium | reverse complement strand
GCGGCGTGCCCATCGCGGTCTTCGAGGTGGTCGAGCGCAGCCCGAAGGGCGTGCTCGCGTCCCTGTTCGTGCCGCTGCTCGTCTGGATCTTCACGCCGCTCGTGCGCCCGCTCACCGTGCCGCGGCTCCTCTTCACCTACCTCGTGCCGCTCCTGCCGCTCACGATCTTCTGGGACGGCCTCGTCTCGGCGCTCCGCGCTTACCGGCCGGCCGAGCTCCGCGCCACGACCGAGTCGCTCTCCTCGGACGGCTACCGCTGGGAGGTCGGCGTCGCGCGCCTGCGCGGCAAGCCCGCCGTGACGTACGTGCTCGGTGTGCCGGTCGGGCGCGGTGCCTGACCCGTCCCCCGCGGCACCTGCACGCCGTGACGGGCAGCGGTGCGAGCGCGCGCCCGCGTCTGCTCACGCCCGTGTTCGTCACGCCGAGCCTCTGGGAGCGGCTCCGTGACCAGCAGTGGCGGCATCGAGATGCCTTCCGACGTGCTCGTCGCGCGCGTCGCGCCCTGACCGCCCGTCCGCATTTGTTTCGCGGAATCGGGCCCGCTCATCTACCTTGCCGCCGCCGCTCCGTGAGGGCGGTCCGCGAGGCGCCCGGCGCGGCGCCTGCACCGAGGACGATTTCGAGCGTGTCGCCACCCGATCTGCCGGAGCTTGCCGGGGCCCCGCCGCCCGCGCCGCCGGGCAGCGGCGCGAGCGCGCGCCCACGCCTGCTCACGCCCGTGTTCGTCACGCTGAGCCTCGCGCACTTTCTCTGCGCGCTCTCCTTCAACCTGTACCTCCACCTGCCGGGCCTGTTCCTCGAGCTCGGCGCGCGCGAGGCGCAGGTGGGCATGCTGTCGGCCGTCATGGGTGTCTGCGCCATCCTGGCCCGCCCGCCCGTGGGCCGCGTCATGGACCGGAGCGGCCGCCGACCCATCCTCCTCGCCGGCGGCGTGCTCGGGACGGCGGCCTGCCTCGGCTACTTCGCGGTCGACAGCTGGGGGCCGTACCTCTTCGTGGTGCGCATCGCCCACGGCGTGTCCGAGGCGATGCTGTTCGCGTCGCTCTTCGCGCTCGCCGCCGACATCGTGCCGGCGTCGCGCCGCATCGAGGGCATCGGGCTCTTCGGCGTCTCGGGCCTCTTGCCCGTGGCGGTGAGCGGCATCGTCGGCGACGGGCTCGTCGGGCTCGGCGGCTACCCGCTCGTGCTGGCGGCCGGCGCCGCGACGGCCGGCGCCTCGCTCCTGCTCACGCTCCTCGTGCCCGAGCCTCCCCGCGCGGTCGGCGAGGCGCCGCGCGGTCTCTGGGCCGCGGCGCGCGAGCCGCACCTCTTTCCCCTGTGGGTCGCGGGCCTGCTCTTCGCGACGGCGATCTCGGCCTACTTCATCCTGCTCAAGACCTTCGTCGAGCACCATCCCATCGGCAAGATCGGCGATTTCTTCGGCGTGTACGCCGTCGTCGCCTCGGCGTTGCGCGTCGGGCTCGGCTCCTTGCCCGAGCGGCTCGGGCCGAAGCGGGTCGCCGCCTTCGCCATGACCGCCGTGGCGTGCGGCCTCTTCCTGCTCGCCTCGGCGGACGCGCGCTGGCAGCTCATGCTCGCGGGCGGGCTCGCGGGCGCCGGCCACGGCTACACCTTCCCGATCCTGCTCGGCCTGGTCGTGACGCGGGCGCGCGCGACCGAGCGCGGCGCCGCCCTCACGCTCTTCACCGCCCTGTTCGACGGGGGCACGGTCGTCGGGGGCTTCGTCTTCGGCTGGCTCGCCGAGCACGCCGGCTACGCGCCGATGTTCGCGTCGGCGGGCGTGCTCTCGCTCGTCGGGCTCGTGCTCTTGCTCGCGCTCGATCGGCGCCACGGGCGCGAGCGGGGAACGCACGCCGCGACCGGCCCCGCCGTGCCGGGCGAGCGCCGCCGCTAGGACGGTGTCGCGCACGGCTCGCTTGCGCGGGCGCGGCGAAGTGGGGATCATCGCGGTTCGCCCGCGACCCGTCGCGCCGAGACGCGCCCGCGACCCCACCGACCCGTCAGCCCGGAGCATGAAGAGCGAACGATGAGCGACTCGCCCGAGACCGCAGCCGCCCCCGCCGTGCCCGTCCCCGCCGCGCAGGCGCTGGTCGACAAGGCCAAGCAGAAGCTCGCCTGGACCTTCTGGATGCTCTGCACGATGGAGATGTGGGAACGGCTCGCGTACTACGGCATGCGCGTCGTCGTCGGCATCTACATCGCGCAGGCCGACGAGCCCGGGGGCCTGCACTTCACGCAGGCCGAGAAGGGCACGATCTTCGCGTGGTGGGCGATCTTCCAGTCGGTGCTGCCCTGCTTCACGGGCGGCTTCTCGGATCGCTACGGCTACAAGAACACCATCGTCTTCGCCGTGACGCTCAAGGTCGTGGGCTACGTGCTCATGGCCACGCAGCGCTCGTACGCGGGCTTCTTCCTCGGCGCGATGATCCTCGCGACCGGCACGGCGCAGTTCAAGCCCGGCATCCAGGGCTCGCTCGCGCAGAGCCTCGGCAAGGGCAACAGCTCGAAGGGCTGGGGCATCTTCTACTGGCTCGTGAACGTCGGGGCGATGCTCGGGCCGCCGCTCGCCGGCATGCTGCGCAAGCTCTCCTGGGACGGCGTCTTCTTCGGCTGCGCCGGCATCGTGGCGCTCAACTACCTCATGCTCTTCACCTACAAGGAGGTGTCGAGCGGCTACGAGGGCAAAGACGGCCTGCTCACGGTCTTCTGGGTCACCCTGAAGAACTTCTTCGAGCCGCGGCTGCTCGTCTTCCTGCTCATCCTGAGCGGCTTCTGGATGATGATGTACCAGCTGTGGGATCTGCACCCGAACTTCATCGCGGACTGGGTGGACAGCTCGTCGGTCGCGGCCACGCTGCCCATTCCCGCGGCCTGGACCAAGGAGACCGAGCGCGGGGTGCAGGTCCTGCAGGAGAACCTGCTCAACCTCAACGCCGCCCTCATCGTTCTGTTCGTCATCCCGATGAGCATCTTCGTCGCGCGGCTGCGCTCGCTGACGGCGATGCTCATCGGCACGGCGGTCGCGACCGGCGGCATCATCGTGTCCGGGCTCACGGCGAACGGCTGGATCCTGCTGTGCGGCATCGCGCTCTTCTCCGCCGGCGAGATGCTCACCGGCCCGAAGAAACTCGAGTACATGGGGCTCATCGCGCCGCCCGGCAAGAAGGCCCTGTACCTCGGCTACGTGAACATCCCGGTCGGCATCGGCCAGGGGATCGGCGCCAAGATCAGCGGCTGGTACTACGGCAGCTACGGCGAGAAGGCGGTCCTCGCGCAGCGTTACCTCGCCGAGCACACCGACTACCTGTCGCGCGACGGGCGCCCCGCGTGGGACGGGCACGTCGCGACCTTGACCCAGACGCTCGGCGTCGAGCGCCCCGAGGCCTACGCCGCGCTCCGCGAGGAGCTCGGCCAGGACGGCGCGAGCGTGACGCGCCTCCTGTGGGACACCTACGCGCCCTACCAGGTCTGGTACCTGTTCGCGGGCGTGGGCGTCGCCTCGCTCATCGGCCTCATCCTTTACAGCCAGCGCGCGAAGCGCTGGGGCACCCTGAACCAGTGAGCGCCGGGCGCCGCGCGCCGGCGGCGCTCGCCGCGCTATCCGTCTCGCTCGGCTCGGCCTGCCGCGAGGCCGAGCCCACGCGCCGCACGGAGCATTCGGGCCCGGCGGCGGCCTCGTCCGCCCTCGCACCGGCGCCCGGCGGCTCCGCGGCCTGTGCCCCGGGCCTCGCCGCGCCCTGCGAGCGCGCCTGCGACGCAGGCGACGATCGGGCCTGCGAGCTCCTGACGGCGATGTACCTCCGCGGCGACGGCGTCCCGCGCAGCGACGAGCAGGCCGCGGCGCTCAACCGGCGCCTGTGCGAGGGGGGCCGGCGCTATTTCTGCCCGACCTTTGCCTTCGTGCTTGCCGAGGGGCGGGGCATGCCGGCCGACCGCGCGCGAGCGCGCGAGGTCTTCGTCGCGACCTGCGCGGCCGACGCGACGGCGTGCAGCGAGTACGGCCACCTCTACGCGACCGGGACGGGCGTCGCCCGCGACCTCGAGCTCGGCCACTTGCTCCTCGACCTCGCCTGCCGCGCCGGGGAGGCGCGTGCGTGCGAGGATCTGCGCCACTTCACGCCCGCGCCGGCCCCGCCGGGCTGAGCGCGCCGAGCGCGCGGTCGCGCGTGATAGGCTCGTGACCGGGATGCAGACCGACGGCGCGAGCCCGAGCCCGGCGCCCTTCGAGGTCGTGCGGGCGCTCGCGCCCGGCCCCGTCGTCCTCGAGATCCCGCACGCAGGCGTGCACCTCGACGCGTGCCACCTCGTGCCGCTGCGCATCCCGGCGCAAGCCCTCGAGGCCGGCGCGCCCTTCGCCGACTCCGACGTGGGCGCGGCGCTCATGTGGGAGGGGAGCGAGCGGGCCGGCGCGACGCGCGTGGTCGCGCGCCTGAGCCGCTACGTCGTCGACCTCAACACCGAGCCGCGCCTGCCCACCGACTACGAGGACAAGCTGCCCCCGGGCCTCGGCGACCGGCGCGTCCGCTCGCACGCCGGCGTGTCGTGGTGGGAGCCGCGGCGCACGCGCGCCGAGCTCGCGGCCCGCTACGCCGAAGTGCTCGAGCCCTACCACCGCGCCGTCGCGTCGGAGCTCGAGCGCGCGCGCGCCCTGCACGGCGTTTCGCTGCTCGTCTCCGCCCACACCTACCCGGATGGCGGGCGGGCCGGTACGCCCGACGTCGTGCTCGGCACGCGCGGCGCTGCGAGCGCGCCCGCCCCGCTCCGCGACGCGCTCGCGCGCGAGCTCGCGGCCGAGGGGCTCGAGGTCGCGCTCGAGCAGCCCTTCCCCGGCGGGTACGCGCTCGGCCGTCACGCCGCCGCCGACACCTTCGCCCTGCAGCTCGAGCTCGCCCGCCGGCTCGTGTGCCTGCCGGGCGACCCGACGCGCCCCGTCGTCGACGCCGGCGCCGTCGCCGCCCTGCGCCCACGACTCGCGCGCGCGCTCCTCGGGCCGGCCACGCTCGAGCTATTGCGCGCACTCGCCGGCACGCACGGCTCCGCCACCGCGCCTTGACGGGCTAGGGTCCCGCGACGACACTACCCGCCGCCGAGGAGAGGGAACGATGCGCCAAGATCTGCTCACGCTCACGTGCTCGAAGCTGCAAGACCTGTCGCTCGTGGGGTTCCGCGGCACGGAGGCGGTGTCGCGCCCGTACGAGTTCGACCTCTTCTTCACCGTTCCCGTGGGCACCGCCGTGCGCAGCGCGGTCGGCGAGCGCGCCACGCTCAAGGTCGATCGCGGCGACG
Source organism: Polyangiaceae bacterium (assembly GCA_020848455.1). Taxonomy (GTDB): domain Bacteria; phylum Myxococcota_A; class Polyangia; order Polyangiales; family Polyangiaceae; genus JACRDA01. Next base: position 8,456 of record JADLAB010000174.1, on the reverse strand, counting down.
GCAGCGCTCCCGTGATCGTCCACGGCGTGCTCGCGAATGCGAAGCTCCTGCACCAGGCGGCCGAGCGCGCGCTCTACCAGGCTCTGCTCGTGCCGCGGCTCTGGATGCTGCGCCACTTCTGGCGCAGCTTCGTCTTCACGAAGCAGAAGGCCGACGCCTTCCTCGGCGACACCCTGAAGGCCGGCGGCCTGCTCCCGAGCGACTTCCGCTTCTCGATCGACGGGAGCTACCCCGAGGAGGAGTTCGTGGTGCAGTACCGCGAGTCGCACCTCGACTTCTTCCACCGCTGGTGCGAGCGCGAGGGGCTCTACTACTACTTCGAGCACGAGGACGGCGCGGAGGGCGAGGTGCTCGTCATCGTCGACGCCAAGGGCCACCACGAGGACTTCCCCGGCGGCGGCACGGTGCGCTACTTCCCGGTCGCCGGCGACGACGTGACCGCCCCGCCCGCGCTGCATCACCTCGAGTCCGACGTGCGCTGGCTGCCGAAGACGGTGACCATCGCCGACTACAACTACGCGAACCCGGCGGCCTCGGTGCGCGCCGACGGCGACGTCACGAAGACGGGTATCGGGACGATCCGCGAGTATGGCTACCGCGTGTTCGACGAGGGCGGCGCGAAGCGGCTCGCCGACGTGCGCGCTCAGTCCATTGGCTGCCGCGAGGTGACGCTGCGCGCGAGCGGCACCGCGCTCGGCCCGCGGCCCGGCTACCTCTTCGCGATCGAGGATCGGCCCGACGACGTCGAGGAGAAGTGGCTGGCGCTCGAGGTCGAGCACGAGGGCTCGCTCGCCGGCGCGACCTCCGAGGTCGCCCGCCTCACGGGTCTACGGGCGGGGCGCACCTACCACACGAAGCTGTTCGCGGTGCCCGCGGGCGTGCAGTACCGCGCCCCGCAGGCGACGCCCTGGCCGCGCATCTACGGCTTCGAGAACGCCGTCGTGTGCGGCGACGCCGAGAGCCCCTACGCCCAGATCGACGCCGACGGGCGCTACCTCGTGCGCTTCGAGTTCGACACGAGCGATCTGCCCGACGGCTCGGCCTCGACGCGGGTCCGCATGCTCCAGCCGCACGGCGGCAGCACCGAGGGCTTCCACTTTCCGCTGCGCAAGGGCACCGAGGTCATGATCGCCTTCCTCGGCGGGGATCCCGATCGGCCCTTCATCTCGGGCGTCGTGCCGAACGCCCACAAGCCGAGCGTGGTCGGCGAGCGCAACCGCAGCCAGAACATCATCCGTACCGGCAGCGGCAACCAGCTCGTGATGGAGGACGAGCAGGGCAAGGAGTTCATCTTCCTGCAGACGCCGAACAGCCGGACGGGCATGTATTTCGGCAACCCCGCGGGGCACAAGGCCAAGATCTACACCGGCAGCGAGGGCGAGGAGCCCACCTACATGGTGAACCCGAACGCGGCCGAGACGGGCGACACCAACGCCGGCACCGACGTCGACTTCAGCATGTGGCAGAACACCGACCACAACTATGGCCTGTGGGTCGGCGGCGATGCGTGGATCAACGTGTGGGGCAAGGAGAGCGCCTTCGTCTACGGCGACGTGAGCCACGGGTACCTCGCGAAGTACGATCTGCGCGTCGGCGGCAACACGACGGAGTACTACGGCGGCACCCAGACGATCCGGACGATGCACGCCCGCAACGACACCGTGGCCGAAGGGGGGCTCACCCAGAACATCACGAGCTTCGTGACCCAGAACATCCACGGCACGCTCCACCAGACCGTCGACACGAGCGGCTGGCAGCACGTCAATGGCGGCGCCTGGGGGCACACGGTGAGCGCCAAGAACACCGACGACTATGGCAGCTGGCAGTCGACGATCCACGGCGCCTGGAACGCCAACTTCGCCGACGGCTCGGTGACGGTCGACGCCACGCCGAGCAATCTGCACATCCACTCGGCCGGCACGATCCTGATCGACGCAGACGCCTCGATCGAGATCAAGTCCCCGAGCACCAGCGTCAAATCGACCGCGTTCCTCAAGCACTACCTGTCGGCCAAGCACGAGACCTACGCCTACAAGGGCGCGACCGGCATCGCGAAGACGGATCACGCCGTCATCTATCAGTCCGCCTACGGCCTCAAGCTCGACACCGTCGGGATCAAGGTCGAGAACGAGGGCGCCAAGAAGCTCACCTTCGGCATGTACCTGCGTGCCTTTGCCTTCGCCCGCAAGACGGGTGCGATCGACCTGCGCGACATTCCGGCCGAGGTCTGGAACGGCGCGTTCAAGAAGACCTGACGTGCGACGATGAAGGTCTGCAAGCCGCTCAAGGTCCCCATCCTGACCCGGATCGTCGAGTTCCGGAAGAAGGCGCAGCTGCACGTCGGCGCCATTCTCGGCTTTCCGCTCGCGCGCCCGCGCGCGCTCGTCGACGAGCTCGCCTTCTGGGACGCCGTCGCGCCCCAGCTCGGCGCGAGCCTGCTCGACGAGAGCATCTCGAAGGCGAGGGGGGAGCTCCTCTGCGCCGGCCGCTGGTTCGCCCCGGGTGGCAAGCCGCTCGGGGCCTCCTTCGTGCGCGTGACGGTCGGCGCCATCGACAAGCGCGTCGCGGTCATCGGCGATCGCCACTGGCGCCGCGGCGTGCCGACCGAGCCCCGGCCGATGACCGAGCTGCCGCTCGACTGGGCGCACGCGTTCGGCGGGACGAAGCACGCCAAGAACCCGTACGGCATGGGCATCGAGACGGTCGAGCGCGACGGCGAGCTCGTGCGCCCGCTGCCCAACGTCGAGCGCTTCGGGGCCCTCATCAGCTCGGCGGGCGAAAAGCCCGAGCCCGAGGGCCTGCTGCCGATGGACATGAGCTTCGCCGAGCGCCGCGCCCGCGCCGGCACCTTCGGCTCCGACTACGTCGACAAGTACGCCCCCGGCTTGCCGCCGGATCATCAGCCGACGGTGTTCAATGCCGCGCGCGAGGACCAGTGGCTCGACGGCATGTGGCGCGGCGACGAGCGCATCGTCGTCGAGAACATGAGTCCGACCGCCGCGCGCATCGAGAGCGCGCTGCCCGGGCTCCTGGCGCGCGCCTTCGCCACCCAGAAGACGGCCGACGGCGAACGGTTCGTCGAGCTCGGGCTGCGCTGCGACACCGTGTGGCTGTTTCCTGCGGCCGGGCTCGGGGCCGTCATCTTCCACGGTGCGCTGGCGGTCGCCGACGACGACGCCGCGGACCTCGCGCACCTCGTGGTCGCCTGCGAGGAGCCGGGCGCGCCGCGGCCCATCGACCACTATCGCCAGGCGCTCCTGCGCCGGCTCGACAAGGACACGGGCGCGCTCGGCGATCTCAGCGACAGCGACCTGATGCCCGCGCGCGAGTCCGGCGTCACCGCCAACATGGATCTCGGGCCCATCGGCCAGTGGGTGAAGTCGGAGATGATCGGCATGGCCAACGGCCACCGCGGCGCCGTGCGCCGGCGCGAGCAGCGGCGAGCCGAGGTCGTCGCCGAGGGGCTCGACCCGGCCGTGATGGGCCTCGACGAGCCGTTGCCGCCGCCCGAGCCGCCGCCGCCCACCGACGATCTCGACGCGCTCGCCGAGTACATCGTCGCCGTGGAGACGCGCATCGCCGGCGAGCAGGCCAAGGTGGCAGGGCGCGACGACGACCTCAAGGAGATCCGGCGCTCGATGCGCGCCGAGATGGGGCTCGACCCCGAGGCCGTCGACGAGCCGCCGGGCGGGCCGCAGCTCTTCGACGCAGAGGGCGAGCTCGAGGAGTACCGGCGACTCGCCGCGGGCGCCCGGGCGCGCGGCGCGCCCGACCTCGACCTCGAGGAGAGGCTCCAGAATCCGGCGTTTCACGCCGAGCTCCTGCAGCTCGAGCGGATGTCGCGCGACACCTACACGACGAGCGCGCACCTCCTGCCGGCGGCGCCGCCCATGACGGAAGAGGCGAGCCAGCTCGCGCGCGTCGTCATCCAGGCCGCGCGCGACGGCGGCGAGTCGCTCGCCGAGCGCGACTTCACCGGCGCCGATCTGCGCGCGTTCGATCTGTCGGGGCTCGACTTCCGGCGGGCGTTCTTCGAGGGCGCCGATCTGCGTGGCGCGAACCTCAGCGGCGCGTGCCTCGCGGGCGCCGTGCTCGCCAAGGCGGACCTCGCAGGCGCCGCGCTCGACGGCGCGAACCTCGCGGGCGCCAACCTGGGCCGCTCGAACCTCGAAGGCGCGTCGCTCGCCGGAGCCGACCTGTCGAAGGTCGTCATGACCGCCGCGCGCCTCGCCGGCGCCAGCCTCGCCCGCGCGACGGTCGTCGGCGCGGACCTGCTCGAGGTCTCGTGGCGCGGGGTCGACGTGGCCGGGGCGTGCCTCGATCGGTGCTCGTTCATCAAGGCCGACCTCGGCGACGTGAAGCTCGGGGGCGCGAGCCTGGTGCAGGCGACGTTCATCGAGTGCCACCTCGACGGCGCCGATTTCACGGGTGCGAACCTGCACAAGGCCACCTTCGTCAGCTGCACGGGCAAGGGCGTCCGCTTCACCCGCGCGCGCCTCGACGAGGCGGTGCTGTCGCACCGCAACGAGCTGCCCCACGGCGACTTCAGCGACGCCTCGGCCGACAGGTGCTGCCTGCGCACGACGGCCCTGCCGTACGCGCGCTTCGACCGCGCGCAGCTCGGGCTGGCCGATCTCTCCGAGTGCGACGCCAGTCACGCGGTGCTCGACCAGGCGCGGCTCGACCACGCGCTCCTCATCCGGACGAAGCTCGTCGGTGCGTCCCTGCGGGGCGCCAACCTCACCGAGGCGCTGCTGTCGAAGTCGCTGCTCGCCGGCGCGGATTTCACCGGCGCACAGCTCACGCGCGCGGACTTCACGCGCGCGCGGGGCGACGACAAGACGCGCTTCACCGAGGCGGTGGTCAAGTTCACGCGCTTCGACAAGGACGGCAGCGCGCCGCGGGGGCCCGCGTGAACCGCGCCGAGCTCATCGATCTCGTCCGCCACGGCGAGCCGATCCAGGCCGTGGATCTGTCGCAGATCGACGCCACCGGCGTCGATCTGTCGGGCGCCGTGTTCGACCGCGTGGCGATGCCGGTGCGGCTCGCGGGCGCGGCGCTCAAGGAGTGCATGCTGACCGAGTGCGATCTGTCGGGCCGTGACCTCTCCGGCAGCGATCTGCACCTCACGAGTGTCTATCGCAGCAAGCTCGACGGCGCGCGCTTCTCGGGCAGCAAGCTCGTCTGCGCCACCTTCCTCGAGTGCTCGGCGGCCGGCGCGAGCTTCGCGGATGCGGAGGCGCCGGTCGGCAGCTGGGTGAAGTGCGCGCTCACGGGTGCGTCGCTCGAGGGCGCCAATCTCGACCGCGCCAATCTCATCGAAATCGGCGCCGACCGCGCCGACTTCCGCCGCGCCAACCTCGACCGCGGCACGCTCTACAAGCTCGACCTCGCGACCGCCCGCTTCGACGGGGCGAACTTGACGCTCACGACCTTCGTCGAGACGAACCTCGGGGCGCGCGCCTTCGCAGGGACGAAGCTCTTTCGCACGCAGTTCATGCGCGGCAGCGTCGCCGGCTCGAGCTTCGCCGGTTGCGACGCCACGCAGTGCAACTTCACCGGCGTCGACGTGTCGGGCTGCGATTTCAGCGACGCCTCGCTCGTGCAGGCGCTGTTCGGCGAAGCGCGCGGCGACAAGGTACGGTTCGCGCGTGCCCGGCTCCAGAATGCGATCTTCGAGCGCGCGGTGCTCGCCGATGCGGATTTCTCGGGCGCCGACATGACCGAGGTGTACGCCCACGCGGCGAGCTTCCCCGGCGGCCGCTTCGTCGGCACGACGCTGACGCACGCGGATCTGTCGCACGCGGAGCTCGCCGGCGCGGATTTCGAGCGCGCGTCGATGTTCCGCACCAAGCTCCACCGCGCGAAGAAGGACGGCGCGAAGATTCCGCGCGGCCCATGGCTCGGCGACGACGACGAGCGCGCCGCGCTCGAGGACTGGCAGCCGCGCCACGGCGGGCCGGCAGTGTGATGAAGGGCCCCAACCGGGAGCGCGGTCCCGACCTCGAGTCGAGCCACGGAGAAGAAGCGATGCACGCCACCCATTCCCATGCGGCGCCACCCGCCGCTCGAGCCACGGACCTGCCCGAGGTCGGAGCCGCCCGCCCCGTGCTGGAACTGCTCGTCGATTTCGACGCCGCGCCCGCGACCCACGCGGTGCCGGTGCTCGCGTATGGCTCCGTCGTCGAGGCGGCGCCGCTCCGCGTGGCGGTCGACGGCCGCGCGCGTGGGGCCAAGCGGGCCAAGAGCTGTCTCGTCGCGCCCGAGCCCGGCGATCGCGTGCTGTGCTCGCTCGACGGCGCGACGGCCTACGTGCTCGCGGTGCTCGACGGCGCCGCCGACACGCGTGTCGTGGCCGACGGCAAGCTCGAGGTGCGTGCCGATGAGCTGGCGCTCGCGGGGCGGCGGGTGGGCGTGGAGGGCGCCGAGGTGGCGATCCACGCCGGTGCGCTGCGGATGCACGCGCAGTCGGCCGTCGCGGCACTCGAGGAACTGCGTCTGCTCGGCCGCTCGCTCGAGGCGAACGTCGCCGACAAGGTCGTGCTGTTCGCCGAGCGGGTCGAGGCGCGGGCGTCGCGCTTGCTCACGCGCGCGAAGCACGCGTTTCGTTTCGTCGAGGGGCTCGAGCAGGTGCGGGCGGGCCATTACGACCTGCGCGCCGAGGGGCTCGCGGCGCTGCGCGGCGAGAACACCATCCTCGCCGCGCGGGTGCTCGCCAAGCTCGACGGCGAGCAAGTGAAGATCGGCTGAGAGGAGCTTCTGATGCTGGCCAAGACCCAAGCCGGAGGGGCGTGCATGGCGTTCCCGGACGTCTGCTTGACGCCGACGCCCGCGGGACCGGTCCCGATCCCGTACCCGAACATCTCGCTGCATCCCACCGCGGTGGGGTTCGTGCCCAACGTGCTCGTCACCTGTGCGCCGGGCCACAACCTGACGACGACGACACCGCTCACCAACGGCGACAACGCCGGGGTCAACATGGGCGTGGCGTCGGGCACCGTGATGGCGCCCGGGCGCAACGTGACCGCCGCCTTCACGGTGATCCTCGGCTGCGCGCCGATGACGCGGTTGACGAGCGCGTCGGTCCAGAACAGCACGAACGACCCCGGCGTCGCTCTCGTCCCCAGCGTGACGAACGTGCTCGTCCTGTCGCCCTGATGCGGGCGCGCCGCCCCGGCCCATGACCGTGTCCGGAACCAGCCCGGGCCCGCCGCTCGGCGAGCTCCTCGCGAAGCTCGCGAGCGCCATGCGGCCGGCCGCCGGCGGAACCCTCGACCCCGAGCGCCGCCGCGCCGCGGCGCTCCTCGCCGAGCTGGTTCGCACCGACGACCCGGAGCTCGCGTCGTACGCGCGGCGGCACCTGCCCGGGCGCGCGGTGAGCCCCGGCGAGCTCGCGCAGGCGCGCGAGGTGGCGCTGCTCGCGGCACGGCTGTTCGCCGAGCTCGGCCGGGCGGAGGGAGCGACGGCCGCCGTCGAGTCGGTGCGCGCTCTCCTCGCGGCGCGGCTCGAGGCGCTCGCGCGCGAGCCGGCCGCGGGCGCCGCCACGGCCGAGCCGATCGTGCCCGCCCCCCTGCCGCCGCTGCACGCCGTGCCGCCACTGCACGCCGTGCCGCCACTGCACGCCGTGCCGCCACTGCCGGTCGGGAGCGCCCCGGCCGCGCTGCCGCCTCCGCTGCCGGTCCCGCGCGCCGCGGTCTCGCTCCCGCCCCGGCTGCCGGCGAGCGCCCCGGCTGCGCTGCCGCCTCCGCTGCCGGTCCCGCGCGCCGCGGTCTCGCTCCCGCCTCCGCTACCGGCGAGCGCCGCCGCCGCGCCGCGGTCGCACCTGCCGTTCCGCGCGGCCGCGCCCGGCGGCCCGAGCCCGATCGACGACGGCGAGACGGCTGCGGACGTGCCCGCTCCGTGGCCCGAGTGGGCCGTGCTGCCCTTCGTCGCGCCGGCCCCGCAGCCGGCGGGCACGTCGCGGCCGCCGCCCGCGCCCGCTCCGGAGGGTGCCACGAGCCCCGAGGCGCGGGGGCGCACCGCGCCACAGCTCGCGGCGCACCTCGCGGCCGTCGATCTCGCCACCCATGCGGCGCTCACGGCCGTGCTCGCCGCGTACCCCGAGCACGAGGCGGCCGTCCTGCATCAGTATGGCATCGCGGGGCCCGCCGAGCGGGCGCTGCTCGACCACCACTGGCAGCTGCGCCTCGCGGTGCACCCCGAGCTCGCCGCGCGGTGGCGGGCAGAGTACGCGGGTGCGCTCGCGTACTACCGGGCGCGCCGCGGCTAGCGCGGGCGGCTCCCCCGGGAGGCGGGCCGACGACGGCCGCTACCGGCCGTCGGTGCCGGACGCCTTCGCCTTGTGTCGCGCCTTGCGCGCCTTCTCGATCTCGAGCGACACCGAGATGCCGCGCTCGCGCAGCGAGAACCACGCGAGCCGCTTCCGGTCCATGACGGCGAAGCGCTGGCCGTGGCGG
>JADLAB010000173.1 GCA_020848455.1 Polyangiaceae bacterium | reverse complement strand
GCCTCGGCCTTCGACCTGCCCTTTGCGGGCCGGCCCGCCGCCGCCTCCGCGTCCGCGTCGTCCGCCTTCGTCTTGCCGGACCGCGCCGCACCGTTGCCCGCGCCGCCGCCCGCTCGCCCTTTGCCCTTGCCGGTCGCCGCCATGGCCCGGGTATAGGAGTCATGACGCACTGTGTCAAATCCTCCGCACGGCCCGGCTCGGCGCCGAGGCCCCCCGGCCCGTGCGCTACAGCCAGACCTCGCCGTGGAACGCCAGCGTGCCGAGGCGCGGCGCGCGCGAGGCCCGATCGAGGCGCTCGACGAGGGCGGGCAGACGCATCGCCGGAAGCGCGCGCGCCGGCCGCTCGAGCGGGCGGAAGAAGTCGTCCCAGTGGCAGAGGAGGATCGCCGCCGGCGAGACCGCCCGGAGCACCCGCTCGGGCAGCCGCTCGCTCGTCGTCCAGCCCGCCACGCACAAGAGGAGCAGATCGGCGTCGCGCCGGGCCGGCGCCGCGCCGGTGACGAGCTCGGCGCTGCCGAGGTGCACGATGCGCTTGCCCGCGACCTCCACCTCGATCCGCAGCACGGCGCCGCAGCGGTACTGCCACGCGTGGGCCGGCACGTCGCTGCAGTCCGCGATGTCGCCCGGGAAGGGCACGCGCCCGAGCAGGAGCGGTGAGTGTGCGCCCGCGAAGAAGCGCAGCAGGAACGGGCCGACCGCGCGCTCGACCGCGAGGGCGCCCGGCTCGACCAGGTGGATCTGCCCTTCGGGCAGGCCCGCCGCGCGGCACAGCGCCGCGAGCGAACGCGAGCCGAAGACGGGCGCGCCGGTCTGGCGCGCGAGCGCGGGCACGTCGAGCACGTGGTCGAAGTGGGTGTGCCCGACCACGATGGCGTCGGCGCGCGGGACCTCGCGGCGGAGCAGGGCGAGATCGGGCGTGAGGGTGCCGAGCGCGCAGCGCGCCAGCGGGGCGCGGGTGAGGTAGGGGTCGACGAGCAGCACGTGGCCGTCGTGCTCGATCGCGAACCCGGCCGTGCCGAGCCAGCGCACGGCGACCGAGCGCCGGTCGCGCGCAACACCGAGCGCGTCGGGCCCGAAGAGCAGATCGGTGGGGCGCACGCCCGCACTCTACGCCGGCCGAGGCGCGCGGCCAGGGGATCCCGCGCCCGCACCGCGTCCGTCGGCTATGCTCGCGCCCACCGATGCTCGAAGCCGATCCCGAAGTCGTCGCGGGCGCCAAGCGGATGATCCGCAAGCAGGCGCTCGGCCTGCGCGGCAGCATGCCGGCCGAGGCCCTCTTGCGCCGCTCCGCGGCCATCGTCGCGCGCCTGCTCGCGCTCCCGGCCGTCGAGGCGGCGCGCAGCGTGGCGCTCTTCTGGCCCATCGTGGCGCGCGCCGAGGTCGATCTGCGCTCGCTCGACGCCGCCCTGCGGGCGCGCGGTACGGCGGTGGCGTACCCGTCGACGCTCGAGCGCGCCACGCGCCGCATGACGTTTCGCCTGGTCGCCGACCCGGCGTGCCTCGTCGACCGCGGCAACCGCTTCCCGGAGCCGCCGCCCGACGCCCCCGAGGCCCTCGCGCTCGACGTGGTCGTCATCCCGGCGCTCGCCTGGGACGGGCGCGGCCACCGCCTCGGGTACGGCGCGGGCTACTACGACCGCGCCCTGCCGCGCTTCTGCCCGCCGGCCCTCAAGATCGGCGTCGGCTGGGACTTCGAGCTCGCGGTCGAGCTGCCGACCACCGCCGAGGACGTGGCCGCCGACCTCGTCGTCACGGACGTGCGCACCCTCGCGATCGCGTGATCACGGCGCCGCCGGCTCGATCGCGTCCTTCACCTGCGCGAGCATGCGCAGCGTGACGAAGTTGCGGACGGCGTAGCCGCAGCCGAGGCTCGCGGGGTCGAGGACGCCGATGCCGCCCCCGAAGCCGCTGAGGTGCATGCCGTCCTCGTCGAGGCCGTGGTTGACGAGGGGCTCGAGCGCGTGCCGCAGATCCACGAGCGGCAGGTGCCGCTCGCAGGCGAGCGCCACCACGACCGCGTTGAGCGCGTTCGTCTGCACCGCGACGCGCCAGTCGGACAGGTCGCCCGGCTTCCGGTCGCAGCCGGCGCGCTTCGGCGCGTCGCCGTGGCGTGGCAGGGTGGTGAGCACCGGCACGACGCCCGCCTGCTCGAGCTCGTCGAGCACGGCGCCGAGATCGCCGGCGAAGCGCGCGGCGAGGTCGCCGAGCGCCGTGGCGGGCACGTGCGCGTCGTTCGTGCCGAAGAGCACCACCGCGACGGCGGGCGAGAGCTCCGCCACGAGCTCGCCCACCGGCGTGCGCGCGCCGGCCGGGGTCGCGGCCCAGCGCGCGGGCGCGCCGTCCTTCGCCGCGCGCCGCGCCGTGAACGAGTCCGCGCCCCGTGCCGCATCGACCCCGCGGTACCAGTCGACGATGGTGCGCGTCTCGTCGCCGTCGACGCGCGTGCGCAAGGCGGCGCCTACGAGCGGATCCACGCGGTAGATCGCCCCGCGGCTCGCGCCGAACGCCCCGAGGAACATGGCGGTCGTGGTGAGGCTGTCGCCGACGAGCCCGAAGACCCGCGGGCGACGCCCGAGCGCCCGGCCCCGGGCTGCCAGCTCGCGCAGGTGCTCGCGCGTCGGCGCGTCGAAGTCGAGCACGGCCTCCGCGAGCCGCGCGAGCGGCACGTCCCGCCGCGCCGCCCCGAAGCCGCAGCGCGGCGCGAGCTCGCCCCCCTCGCCCTCGACGAAGCGGCAGCGCTCGAGGTCGGCGGCCTCGCGCCGGTCCGCGTCCCCGTGCGTCTCGAGGCTCCACGCCGCGCAGCTCGTGCGCCCGGACGGATCGGGCGGCGCGACGGCGGACGGGGCGCTCGGCGCGGAGGCCGGCGCGGTCGGGGCGCCTCCGGGCCCGCTCGGCCCGGCGGAGCCGAACGCCGCAGCGGACGCCGGTGCCGCGTCCGGCGTCCGCGCGGCCGGCGCGCTCGCGAGCGCGAGCGCGAGCCGAGGGGCGTCGAGCGGGTGCTCGGCGCGGCAGCCGGCGAGCGCAAAGGCGAGCGCGAGCGCGGCCCAGCGCCCCGAACCGCCCCGCCGCCTCGCGTCCGAGAACATGCCCGAAGGTAGCTCGGCGGCGCACCGAGACGAAGCGCATCTCCAACCGGGGCGCCGGGTCGGCTATCCTCGCGGCCGATGCGCCGCCCGCTCCTGCCCGCCCTGGCGCTCGCGCTCTCGGCCGCGCTCGGCGCGCCCGCCGTGGGGTGCGGCACGGGCGCGGTCGGGTCGATCGGCGCGGTCCTGCGCTCCGACCCGGCGACCGGGGCGGTCGTCGTGCGCACCGTCCCCGAGGGGCTGGCCGCCGCCGAGGCGGGGCTCGAGGAAGGCGACGTCATCAAGATGGTCGACGGCGTCCTCGTCGACGGCCTGAAGAAGGCCAAGCTCCAGGCCCTGCTGCGCGGCGAGGTGGGCACCTACGTCGAGCTCACGGTCCTGCGGGGCGAGCTCGTGCTCCGGCTCGAGGTGCTGCGCCAGGCCCTCGTCGAGCGCGCGGCCCCGACCAAGAGGCCCGCCCACGACGAGGACGAGGACGACTGACCTCGATCCCGGGCTCCCCGGCCGTCGGAACCGTGCCGCGCGCCTGCCCGGAGCGTCGGGCTCGTGCCCGCCGGGTGCGAATCGCGGGCGCATGGCAGTAGATGCGTGAATACCCGGCGCGGCGAGGCCGTCAACTGGTGGTCATAGTCGGAAGGCCGCGCAGGTGGTAGAAGGTACGCTCTGGGCGATCGCGCCCAAGCGTGGGCTCCGCTGAGGCCAGCAGCAAAGTGAAGCACGAAGCACGCTGCGCCAGTGTCTCGCGAGGGCGGCGGGCGGCCCCAGAACCAACGTAGAACCGAAGCTACACTCAGCCAGAGGGATGGAGAGCGGTGATGTTGTTGCGAACGAAGCTCGGAGCTTTGCTCGGCGCGGTGGTCGCGCTGTGCGGCGTGACTGCGGTGTCCGACGCCAGCGCGGCGGAGATCAGCATTGGTACCCTGGCGCCGAAGCACAGCCCCTGGGGCAAGGTCTTCCGCGTCTGGAAGGAGGCCGTGGAGAAGAAGACCGACGGCAAGCTCGTCCTGAAGTTCTTCTTCAACGGCCAGCAGGGCGACGAGGCCGCCATGGTCGGCAAGATCCGGTCGGGGCAGCTCGCCGGCGCCGCCATCACCTCGGTCGGTCTCGGCAAGATCTACCAGCCCATGCTGGCGCTCCAGATGCCGGGCCTCTTCGACACCTGGGAAGGGCTCGACAAGGCGCGCGACGACATCAAGGACAAGCTCGCCGAGGGCGCCAAGGGCGAGGGGTTCCTCATCGCCGGCTGGGGTGACGTCGGCCTCGCGCACACCTTCACGAAGGGCGTCGAGATCCGCGTGCCGACGGATCTGCGCGGCACCAAGCCGTACCGCTGGCGCGACGACATCATCGCCTCGACCATCTACGACGAGATCAAGGAAGTGAACGGCGTGCCGCTCGGCGTGCCGGAGCTCCTGCCCGCCCTCGACCAGGGCACGGTCAACGTGTTCAGCGTCCCGGCCCTCGCGGCCGAGCAGCTGCAGTGGGCCTCGCGCGCCGACCACGTGAGCGAGAACGTCATCGCCGTCGGCATCGGCGCGCTCGTCTTCTCGCAGAAGGCGATCGACGAGCTCGACGCGGACGTCAGGGAAGTGCTCATCTCCACCGGGCGCAAGGCCGGCAAGATGCTCACCGACCGCATCCGCGCCGAGGACGCCGAGGCCTTCGGCCGCATCAAGTCGAACCTCTCGCTCGTCACCCTCACGGCCGACGAGATCGGGCAGTGGAGCGAGCTCTTCAAGAAGGTGCGCGCCCGCCTGGCCCAGGGGACCTTCCCCGCGGCGCTGGTCTCGCGCCTCGAGCAGCTCGCGGGCAAGTGACCTAGCGAGCGCGCGCGCCCACGGCGCGAGCGGAGAGCCGGCACCGGAGACGGGCCGGCTCTCGGCGTTTTGTGCCGCACCGCTCCCGACCGGCTCGCGCTCCCGCCTGGAGTCTTGACGGCTCCAGCGTGACGTGGCCGAGGCGCGGATCCCGTGGACTCCCGCTCTCCCTCCCGAAGCCTGGATCCTGGAGCCCGGGATCCCGTGTCGGACTTCCGTTTCGTGCGACGCCG
>JADLAB010000172.1 GCA_020848455.1 Polyangiaceae bacterium | reverse complement strand
CGCTCGAGGCCGAAGTCGTAGGCCACCTCGCGCACGAAGGTCTGGCTGATGCGCACGAGGCGCATGGCGAGCGTGCGGCCGAAGTCCACCTCGCGGTCGAGGAAGGCCTCGAAGCTCGCGTAGCGCTTGACGACGTAGAGCTCGTCGCGCTGGACCTGCGCGAGGATCTCGCCGATCTCGTAGAAGCTCTTGTCGAGCCGCTTGCGGAGCGCGCGGATGCGCCCCGTCAGCTGGTGCAGGTGCGAGATCTTCGCCTTGATCTCCTCGGCGTCGACCGGCACCCGCAGCGTGGCCCGGGCGCTGCCGGGTGGCGGCGGCTGGGCGTTGCGCGCGCGCAGCTCGGCCGCGTGCTTGGCCGCGTGGCGCGCCACCCAAGGAGCCGCGCCCCGCAGACCGAAGTTGCGCTTGCCGCTCGCGTCGAGCTCGCCCGCGGCGTCGAGGCTCTCGTCGACGGCGGGGGTGGGTGCACCGCCCTTGCGGCGCTTCTGGGCCACGGCGCTGGCTCCGGCGCCGGCGCGGCGAGCCGTGGCGGTGCCGGCGCGGCGAGCCGTTGCGGCGCCGCGCTTGGCCGCCTTCGGCGGGGCGCGCTTCACCGCGGCTGCCTTCGAGGAGGCCTTCTTCGCGCCGCCGGAGCCGGCTCCTTTGCGCGCGGGCACCGCGCGCGCCGCGGCGCGCTTCGGTGGGGTCGCTTTTCTGGGCTTCGGGGCCTTCGCCATCTGCCTCAATCCACGCGTCAAGCTCGTAGGGCCGGCTTAGCAAGATATCCGGGCGCACGTCCAGCACAAGAGACCGAAGTCCCTTTCTTTTCTCGCGGCTCGGGGCCGGACGGCCTCGCCCCGGGGCGCCCGGAGCCCGCCGCGCGCGCCGCGGGTCGCGTCAGTCGTAGTACTCGCGACCCAGGTGCGTGATCGAGGACTCGCCCATCATCCAGCGCATCGTGTTCTTGAGCTTCATCAGCTGGATGAACAGGTCGTGCTCCGGGTACAGCCCCGGCGCGGCCATCGGGCTCTTGAAGTAGAAGCTCAGCCACTCCTGGATGCCGTGAAGGCCGGCACGCTGGCCGAGATCGAGCAAGAGCGCGAGATCGAGCACGATCGGCGCCGCGAGGATCGAGTCGCGGCACAGGAAATCGATCTTGATCTGCATCGGGTACCCGAGCCACCCGAAGAGGTCGATGTTGTCCCACCCCTCCTTCGCGTCGCCGCGCGGGGGGTAATACTCGATGCGCACCTTGTGGTAGAGGCTGCCGTACTGCTCGGGGTAGAGCTTCGGCTGGAAGATGTACTCGAGCACGCCGAGCTTGCTCACCTCCTTCGAGCGGAAGGACTCGGGATCGTCGAGCACCTCGCCGTCACGGTTGCCGAGGATGTTGGTCGAGAACCAGCCGGCGACCCCGAGCATGCGGGCCTTGAGGCCGGGCGCCAGGATCGTCTTCATGAGCGTCTGCCCGGTCTTGAAGTCCTTGCCCGCGATGGCGATGCCCTGCCGCCGCGCCAGCTCCTGCGCGGCGGGGAAGTCGACCGTGAGGTTCGGCGCGCCGTTGGCGAAGGGGACGCCCTCCTGGATGCAGGCCCAGGCGTAGAGCTGCGAGTTCGAGATGCCCGGGTCGTCCTCGCGCAGGCCCTTCTCGAAGCTCTCGACCGTCTCGTGGACCGGGCCGGGCTGGATGTACACCTCGGTCGACCCGCACCACACGGCCACCGCGCGGCTCGCGCCGCTCGAGCGCACGAAGTTGCGGATGTCCTCCCGCAGCCGCTCGACCATCTCGACCTTGCGGGCCGTGGCCTTGACGTGGGTGCCGTTGAGGCGCTTGACGTACTGGGGAAAGAACACCCCCGGCATCGGCTGCACCGTCGAGAGCTCGTCCTTCACCGGGTCGAGGTGACGCGCCTCGAGCACCTCGGCGTGCTTCGCGGACTCGTAGGCGTTGTCGGGGAAGATGTCCCACGCGCCGAACACGAGATCGTCGAGGCTCGCGAGCGGCAGGAAGTCCTTCAGCGCCGGCGTGCGGTTCTCGGTGCGCTTGCCCAGGCGGATCGTCGCACACTGCGTGAGCGAGCCAATCGGCCGCCCGAGCCCGCGCCGCGCGAGCATCACGCCCGCGATGGTCGTCGTGGCTACCGCCCCGAGACCCGGAAGGAGGACGGCGAGCTTGCCCTTGGCGGGCTTGATGGTGTTCGCGTTCGGTGTGGTCATGGCAATCCGAGGCTGCGGCCGGGGGGAATGGGGCGGCCCGCGGTCGTGCGTTTCACGCCCCGACGGCGCGAAGTCAAGCGCGGTCCACGTCCGCGAGCCTGTCGGTCCGCGCTGGGTTCGCGTGCAAGGGGCGCGCCGCGGCGGATTGCGCGCGTGCGTGCGGGGCGCTACAAGCCGCGGACGTCGGCCGACCTCGCGGCGCGCTGCCATGACGCACGAAGAGACGCTGGTCTTCGCCTCGCACTTGCGTGCCTCGCCCGAGCAGGTGTGGGCGCGGGCCACGGGGCTCGCGGGTCTCGACGACGAGCTCGGCCCGTGGCTCTCCTTCGGCGCGCCGCCCGACTGCCGCGACGTCGAGGCTCTGCTCGTGCGGGCGCGGGCGGGCCGCCCGCCGCGGGCCGTGCTGCGCTTCGCCGGCGTCGTGCCGCTCGTCGCGTGGCGCGTCGGCATCGAGCGCTTCGAGCCCGGGCACTTCGTCGAGCGCTCGCCGTTCCCCGGCCTGCGGGTGTGGCAGCACGATCGCACCGTGCGCCCCGTTCACGGTGGCGCGGAGCTCGTCGATCGGCTGACCTTCGAGCCCCTGCTGGCCGTTCTGCGCCGCCCCGCGCGCGCCCTCGTCGGCGCGCTCTTCGCCCACCGCCACGCGCGGCTGGTCGCGTGGTGGGGCGGGAGCCGGCTGAGCGAGTCGAGCCCGTCTGGCACGCACGTTGCTGTGTCGAGCTGAGAGCACGCGCTCCCGCGTCGTGGTTTCGAGAACCTACGCGGCCACCTCGCCATCGCGCCGCGTCGCGGGTCGGGCCGAGTGTGAAATCGTTGCCACAGCTCTGCGCCGCGCCCGCCCGTTTGTTGCCTAAGTATCGAGACCACAAAGAGAATGGCAGTCGTAGTCACGGCGTGTTACACGGCGCCAACTTCGGGGCATCATGCTTGATCGACGGCTCGACATGACTCAGCGCGCCATCGTGCTCGCGGCGGGCATGGGCTCGCGGCTGGCGTCGTACACGGGCGCGCCGTCGGCCGGCGCCCCCGAGCCGGGCGAGGTCGGCGACGCCGACACCCTGCCGAAGCCGCTGAAACCGGTGCGCTCGGTGCCGCTCATCGTGCGCATCCTGCGCACGTTGCAGAGCGAGGGCGTGCGCGAGGCCGTCATCGTCGTCGGTTACCGGAGCCAGCAGCTGCGCGACGCGCTCGTACGCGAGCCGTCCCTCGCCCTGCGGCTGCACTTCGTCGACAACCCGCACTACGAGCGCAAGAACGGCGTGTCCCTGCTCGCCGCCAAGGACTTCATCGGTCAGGGGTGTCTGCTCACCATGAGCGATCACCTGTACTCGCCCGAGCTCGTGCGGCGGGTGCGGGCCTACGAGCTGCCGTCCGACGCAAGCCTGCTCGCAGTCGACCACGACATCGAGCGCTGCTTCGACCTCGACGATGCCACCAAGGTGTGGGCCGAGCAGGGGCGCGTGCGCCGCATCGGCAAGGAGCTCGAGAGCTACAACGCCATCGACACGGGCGTCTTCCGCATCGGCCCGAGCCTGGTCGCCGAGCTCGAGCGCGTCTACGCCGAGCGCGGCGACTGCTCGCTCTCGGACGGCGTGCTCGCGCTGAGTCGCGACGGGCGCATGCACGTGTGCGGCATCGGCGACGCGCGCTGGATCGACGTCGACACGCCCGAGGCGGCGCGCCACGCCGAGGCGATGCTCCAGGTCTTCGGTGACGAGCTCGGCGACGAGCCCGCCGACCCGCCCGCCCGCGCGGCGGACGCCATCGACCAGTTCGCGCCCTCCTGGGTGCGCGCCGCCCCGGCCCACGACGACGACCACCTGCAGCTCGCCGCCGAGCGCACGGAGGTCGCGCGCCTCATGGCCAACGAGAGCCCTTACCCGCCGAGCGAGCACGTCGTCTCGGCCATCGTGGCCGCGGCCGTCCAGGGCAACCGCTACCCCGAGCGCGAGCCCGAGCTCTGCGCCAAGCTCGCCGCGCGCGAGGGCCTCGCGGCCGATCAGGTGCTGCTCGGTGCCGGCTCGAGCGAGCTCATCGACCTGGCGATCCGCACCTTCGTCGCACCGGGCGAGGAGGTGCTGCTCTCGGTGCCGACCTTCTCGATGTACGAGGCGCGGACGCGCACCGTGGGTGGCATCCCCGTCCACGTCCCGCTCGCCGAGGACCACGCCCTCGACGTGCGCGCCGTCGTCGCGGCGATCACCGAGCGCACCAAGCTCGTCTTCCTGTGCACGCCGAACAACCCGACGGGCCAGCGGCTCGGCGAGGCCGAGCTGCGCCGCGTGCTCGAGCTCGGGCTCCCGACGGTGGTCGACGAGGCGTACCACGAGTTCGGGGCGGCGCTGCCGGGCGCGCGTTCCGCGGCGGCGTTCGTGTCCGAGATGCCGAACCTGCTCGTGCTCCGCACCTTCTCGAAGGCCTACGGGCTCGCCGGGCTGCGGCTCGGCTACGCCCTCGGCCACGCGGCGCTCGTGCGGCTGCTCACGCGCGTGAAGGTGCCGTGGAACGTGTCGAGCCTCGCGGTCGCGGCCGCGGCCGCGGCGCTCGACGAGCAGGAGCTGCTCGCCACGCGCGTCGCCGAGCTCGAGCGCGAGCGCAGCTTCATCGCCCGGGAGCTCGGGGCCACGCCCGGCCTCGAGGTGGTGCCGGGCGAGGCGAACTTCGTGCTCGTGGATGCGACCGGCGCCGGCCTGCTCGGCGAGACCCTCGTGCAGCGGCTGCTGCAGCAGGGCGTCCTGGTCCGCTCGTTGCGGTCCCACCGCGCCGGGCGGCACCTCGTGCGCGTCACGGTGGGCGAGTCCGAGGACAACCGCCGCTGCGTGCGGGCGTTCCGCGAGGTGCTCGCCGCCGCGCGGGCCGACGGCCCGGCGAGCGTGCGAACGGTCTAGAAGAAGCTCGGCTCCAGCATGCCGGTGGCTTCAGGCTACGGGCTTACGGGCTTCGGGCTTCAGGTGCAGAGGCCGGTGCGCGGATCCCACGCGGCGTGCCCGCAGGTACGCGGCCGCGGGGGGGCGCCGTTTCGTCTGACGCGGGTCGGGGGTGTGAATCCACGGCACACTGTGACGGTGCCGCCACATCCGGAGCCCCGTCGGGGCGCGGCGAGCCCGCCGGGGACCGTTCTGCAACTATCCGAAATATTTGCAGAACACGGATTCGTCCGAGGGGGCTCGCCGGTCGTGCCCGCGTCCGATCGCGCCTGGATTTGCCGCAGGAAGCTTGCCGGAACCGGGGCGGGCGGTGCTGAGATGGCGCGGAGAACGTGCGATCGCGCACTGCGCGCTGGCATGCGTCTTGGATACGGACTACAAGGCCCGACGATTCAGCCGGACGAACTCGTGCAAAACTCACCGCTTAGGCTTACCGACGTCATCAAGTCGCCCGACGTGGAGGATCCCGTGAACCTCCACGTGCATCGCCCGCTGCAGCTCGTGCTCGTGCGCCTGCTGACCTGGCGCGATGCGGCAGGCATGCGGCGCGCCCTGTTCACGCCGAACCAGGTGACGGCGCTGTCGCTCGCGTGCGGCATCAGCGCGGCGACGTGCATCGTGGCCGGCACGCCGGTGACGCTGCTGGTCGCGGCGGCGCTCATCTTCGCCTCGGCGATCCTCGACGGCGTGGACGGGATGATCGCGCGCCTCACGCGCAGCGGCTCGGAGGCCGGGCACGCCATCGACGGCGCCGCCGACTACCTCGTGAACGTCACCACGACGGCCGCGGCGGCGTACTACCTCGCCGATCACGGCTGGCCGCTCTTCGTGGCCGCCGGCCTCGCCCTCGGCGCGCACCTGTGCTGGGCGAACCACCTGATGCTCTACGACTTCCAGGCGGCGACCTATCTCCGCTTCGCGACGGCCGGCAAGCACAAGGGCGGCAACCCCGAGCAGGCGGCGACGGCCCTCGCGGGCCTGCGCGCCTCGAGCGGACCGCGCCTCACGCGCTTCGTGATGCGCATCTACCTGTGGCAGCTCGGCAACCGCGACCGGTTGCTCTCGCGGGTCAACCCCGCCGCGCCCGGGTACCAGGCGCTCGCCGTCGACGACGACGTGCGCGCGAGCTTTCTCGCGTCGCACCGGCCCTCGATGCGGCTCTGGGCGTTGCTCGGCAACGCGCCGCACATGGATCTCATGACGCTCGCCTGCGTCACCGGGCGCTTCGAGGTGTACTTCGCCCTGCGCATCGTGGCGTTCACCGTGCTCGCGCTCGTGGCGGTGGCCTGGCAGCGCCGCGTGAGCCGCCGCTTCCTCGGCGCCCTCGCCGCGGATGCGCCCGTCGTGGGTGTCGAAGCCACATGATGCGCTCGGTCCGCGGCGAGGAGCTGGCGACCCTGAAGGCGCCGGCGGCGGTCGAGCTCGGTGCGACCGCTCGCGGCCTGGCTCTCCGCCTGGCCCTGCCGGCGCTCCTCGTGCTGACGGCGCTGCTCTACCTGCCGAGCCTGCTCGCTCCCTACATGACGGACGACTTCGTCCACGTGCTCGCGTGGGAGAAGCTCCCCGAGACGTTCACGCGCAAGCTCAACCTCTTCGGGCTCATCGGCAGCGGCGCCGAGGCGCACTCGCAGCAGTGGTGGGGCCTCATCCCGTGGTGGTCGAGCCCCGAGCTGCGCATCAACTTCTTCCGGCCGATCCCCTCGCTCACCCACTGGCTCGACTTCGCGCTCTTCGGGCGCAACGCCGCCGCCGCGCACCTGATGAGCATCGGCTGGTACGTCGGCACGGTCGTGCTCGCGAACCGCCTGCTGGCGCGCTTCATCAAGAACGCCCACTGGCTGCTCGTGGCGACGGCGATCTTCGCGCTCGAGGACGCCCACGCCATCGACGTCATCTGGGTCGCGAACCGCAACGAGATGATCGCCGCGAGCTTCGCGCTGCTGTCGCTCTTCGCCTACCTGCGGCTGCGCGACGGCAAGGGGCGCTACAACGGCGCGCTGTCGGTCGCGGCCATGGTGGGCGCCCTGCTGTCGAAGGAGTCGAGCGTCGTCGTGCCGGTGCTCATCATGGCGTACGCCGTCGTCTTCCCGGAGCAGCCGGGCGGGCTCTGGGCGCGCCTGCGCAGCCGTGCGCCGCTCCACGTCGCGCAGCTCCTCGTCGTCGTCGCGTACGTCGCCATCTACTTCTCGCTCGGCTTCGGCCCGAACAGCGCCTACTACCTGAACCCGCTCGAGGATCCGGTGGGCTGGCTCGGGCACTTCGTGCGCTCGAGCGGCTACTTCGCCGCCATCCTCGTGACCGGCGTCCCGCTGCACGTGCTCGGCAACTCGCCGCTGCTCAGCTACCCCGTGCCGGCGGCGATCCTGCTCGGGCTGACGGCCGGCTTCTGGTGGCTGGCGTGGCGCTGGCTCAAGGACGACCGGGGCTTTCGCTTCTTCCTCGCCTGGATGCTCATCTTCCAGCCGCTCATCACGAGCTCGTTCCCCGACCCGCGCATGCTGTTCCTGCCCAGCCTCGGCTTCGCGTACATCGCGGCGCGCGTCATGCAGGAGGCCTGGCGCCGCCGCGAGGGCGCGCGCTCGCGCTCGCTGCGGGCCCTCGTCTGGACGCTCGCCGGGCTGCACCTCTTGGTCGCGCCGGCCCTCGCCGAGGCGAACGTGCAGGTCGTCAAGAGCTTCGACGCGCGCTACCAGGCGCTCGCCTCGTCGGTCGCCGCCGCCGTCGACTTCTCGCAGCTCGGCGACCCGAGCACCGACGTCTTCTTCCTGAACTACCACCAGCGCGAGATGTCGACGCTGTTCGGTCTCTTTCTCACCCAGACGCTGCCCTCGGGCATCGACGACTACGGGCCGCTCGCGCGCGACCCGAGCATGACCTACCCCGAGAAGCTCGAGTGGGGCCTCGCGCACGAGCGCATCCACTACTACCCCCTGTCGTTCGTCCAGGGGCCGGTGAAGGTGGAGGTCGTCGACGAGCACGAGATCGCGCTCGCTCCGGCCGACGGCGGCCCGTACTTCACCTCGCTCTTCGAGGAGCTCTACACGACGGGCGACAAGTTCACGGTCGGCCAGGTGATCGCGACGGCGCGTTTCCAGGCCATCGTCGACGAGCTCACGCCCGACGGCGAGCTGCGGCGTGTGCGCTTCCGCTTCCCGGAGCCGCTCTCCTCGCCGCGCTACCGCTTCCTCGTGTGGGACGGCGAGCGCTTCGTGGCCCCGCCCGAGCTGCCCGCGCCCGCGGTGCCGGCGCCCGCGGTGCCGGCGCCCGCGCGACCCGCGTCCGTGCTGCCGGCGTCCGTGCAGCTCTGAGGCTGCGCCGACCGGTCGCTCAGCGGAAGCGCTGCGCCACGCCCCAGACGAGCAGGCCGACGCCCACCGCGATGAGCGCGACGGAGCTGCCGGTGCCGCGGAGCGCGAGCTGACCCGACGCGCCGCCGACGACGAACACGAGGCCGAAGAGGATGTTGGCGAGGCCCGCCGTCGGCGAGCGCGCGGCGCCGGGCGGTGGCTCTGCGCCTGCGTGGGGTGCGGCCTCGGGGGTGTCGTCGGCCGAGGTGGTCGGGGCGGGAGCGCGCGGGCGGGCGTGCTTTCGGGCGAGCGCCTCGGTCAGGCGCCGTGCCGCGTCCGGGGGATAGCCCCGACCGACCAGCATGCTCGCCACGAGCGAGGGCTTGGTGCCCTCGCCGAGCAGGGTCACGGCGGCGCTCCGGTCCGCCGGTGCGAGCGCGGGGTCGGCGGAGGCCGCCGCGCGGCCGCTCGGGGGTCCACCCGGGGTGCCGGGCGGCGCCCCGGTGTCCGTGTCGGCGGGGGAGTCGTCGTCGCGCGTGCCCATCGCCCGAGCCTCGGGCCGAGCCTACCACGAGAGGCGTGGCGGACGGCGCCCCGCCGCGCCGGGCTAGAAGCTGCGGGCGCGCGGCGAGAAGGAGCGGGCGCGTCGCGGCGCGAGCGGCGCGGCTGGACCGCCCGTCGCGCTCGGGGTGGTGGCGGGGGCCGGTGCGGCGCCCGTCGTGGCGGGCGCCGGCACGCGCGGCGCGAGCTGCGGGGTGCGGGCCTCGGCATGGCGCGGAGCGGGGCGCGGTCCGAACGAGGGCTCGTGGCGGCGCCCGTTGCGTCCGTCGTAGGCGGGGCGGCGCCCGTGGCGCGGCGGCGGGGGCGGCGGTGCGGCCGGGACCGTCGAGCGGTAGGGGTGGTCCGGCACGACCGGGATCGAGAAGCGGATGAGCCGCTCGATGCCGACGAGATCGGCGCGCTCGTCCGCATCGCAGAACGAGAACGCGATGCCCGACGCGCCCGCGCGGGCGGTGCGGCCGATGCGGTGCACGTAGCTCTCGGCCACGTTCGGCAGATCGAAGTTGATGACGTGGGTGACGCCCTCGACGTCGATGCCGCGGGCGGCGATGTCGGTCGCCACGAGCACGCGCGTCGTGCCGCGCTTGAAGTTGGCGAGCGCCCGCTCGCGCGCGTTCTGCGCCTTGTTGCCGTGGATCGCAGCCGCCGCGATGCGCTCGCGCTCGAGGTGGCGCGCGACGCGGTCGGCCCCGTGCTTGGTGCGCGTGAAGACGAGGACGCGCTCGATGGCCGGGTCCCGGAGCAGGTGCACGAGCAGCTCGCGCTTGTCGGCCTTCTCGACGAAGAACACGTGCTGCTCGATGTTGTCGGCCGTGGCGACCTCGGGCGTCACCGCGACCCGCGCCGGATCGACGAGGATGCGCGCGCTGAGGTCCCGGATCTCGGCCGGCATGGTCGCCGAGAAGAACAGCGTCTGGCGCCGCGCGGGCAGGAGCGCGATGACGCGGCGCACGTCGTGGATGAAGCCCATGTCGAGCATGCGGTCGGCCTCGTCGAGCACGAAGATCTCGAGCCCGCTCAGATCGACCCGGCGCTGGTTCGCGAGGTCGAGGAGCCGACCCGGGGTCGCGACCAGGATCTCGGGGCCGGTGGCGAGCGCGCGCTCCTGCGGCGCCTGGCCGACGCCACCGAAGATGACCGTGTGGCGCAGGCGGAGGTGCCGCCCGTAGCTCGCGAAGCTCTCGCCGATCTGCGCGGCGAGCTCGCGCGTCGGCGTCAGGACCAGCGTGCGGATGGGCCGGGGACGGCGCTCGGTCGCGGCGGGCGAGGGGGCCGCGGCGAGCCGCTGCAGGATCGGCAGCGCGAAGGCGGCGGTCTTGCCGGTGCCGGTCTGGGCGCAACCGAGCAGGTCGCGGCCCGCGAGCACGTGCGGGATCGCCTGGAGCTGGATGGGGGTCGGGGTGTCGTAGCCTTCGTCGGCGACGGCGCGGAGGAGCGGAGCGATGAGCTCGAGCTCGGAGAATCGGGTGAGTTCCAAGGGGTCGTTTCTTTCGCGAGCCGCGTCGCCTTGCGACGGGCTCGGTGGGTCGGCGCTGCCGCGCCGGGGGGCGCGCCGTTCGGTGGCCGCGGCTCGCAGCGGCAAAAGGCCGCTGACGAGAGCCGGCGTCGGCTGCTCTGCAAAGACGGGTCGTCGGGGTCGCTCGCGGGTCGCTCGGCTGGTTGGGGCTCGGCGACACGAGCGGGCGACTGGGCCCGCGTCCACGCAGAGACGGCGGGTTTGTAGTACGCGGCGGGGGCTTTGTCGAGGAAGTCGGCCGCGGCGGAGGCCCGAGGCCTCAGCGCGACCGAGGCTCGCGCCGCGCCGCGAGCGCGGCGAGCGCGGCGAGCGCTGCGAGCAGTCCGAGCCCGCCCGGCGCGCTCGGCGCGAGCGTGCAGCCGCATCCGGACCGGGCCTCCGAGCCCTCCGCGCCGCCCGCCGGTGCGCCGCCGCCCGCCGGTGCGCCGCCGAGCCCGCCGCCGAGCCCGCCGCCGGCGCCTGCGGTCCCGGCTCCACCGCTGCCCCCGCCGCCGCTGCCACCCGCGGCGGGGAGCGAGCCCGTGCAGCTCACGGTGAGCGTGAAGTCGCTCGTCGCGCCCTGCCAGCCGTCGACGACGATGACGTAGGTGTGCCCGGCCACGGCCGGGAAGGTCGCGGCCTCGTCGGAGCTCGCGGAGCCGTCGGAGTAGCCGATGCAGTCGCGCGCCTCGCAGGCGTCGCTCTCGAGGACGTGCAGCGACAGGTCGGCCGAGAGGCCGGTCAGAGCGACGTCGACCGGCTCGTCCTTGTCGGTCGCGAAGCGCCAGGCGACTTCGGGCCCGCTGTACGCCCAGTCGAGCCCGCAGCCGTAGTAGCCGTGCACGTCGGTGGAGCCCGCGGCGTCGTTGCGCGAGCCGAGGACTGCGCCGCAGCCGACGAGCTCGAGCGGCGCGCACGGCGGCGGCGGTCCGTCGCAGGCCGTGCCGGGGAGCTCGGCGTAGGCCCCTTGCTCCACCCAGTAGCTCGGCGGCGCGGAGCAGCTGCCGAGGAACGGATCCTCGAAGACGTCGTCGGCCGAGCGCACGCCGAAGTGCAGGTGCGGCCCCGTCGAGAAGCCCGAGGAGCCCATCTGCCCGAGCGCGGCGCCGCACGCGACGTAGTCGCCCGGCGCGACGAGCACGCTGCCGGTCTTCATGTGGCCGTAGACCGTGGCCTTGCCGTCCGGGTGACGGAGCCACACGTGGTTGCCGTAGCCCCCGCCGCCCGGGCAGTCGCCCGTCGAGCACTGGTCGGCCTCCCCGTCATGGGTCGCCGTGACGACGCCCTGTGCGGCGGCCACGATGTGTCGCCCCGCCGCCATGCCGGCCCAGCTGCCGCCGCCGAAGTCCGACCCGCGGTGGCCGTCGTAGCGGATGTCGCCGCAGCTCCAGTCGACGCCCCCGTGATCGACGTAGGCCGTGGGGTAGAAGAACCCGTAGTCGGCGTCGTCTCCGGGGAAGCGGTACTGCTGGGCCCGCGCGCTCGAGGCCGCGCCCACGAGCCCGAGCGCGAGCGCGAGCGCGCTCGCGAGGACGCGGAGCGGGGCACCGGCGGAGCGGAGCCGGGCAGGTACACGAGCGGGCCGCACGCGCCGAGGATACGGGCTCCACCCGCCGGGGGGTAGAGCCAGGTGAGCGGGGGCGCGGATGGCCGAGACGAGCGCGGGCGCACGGGCTACGCTTCGCGCGTGCGGTTCCTGGCACTCTCCGTCGCGCTCGGGCTCGGCTGTCTGTGTGCGGCGGGGCCGTCGCGCGCCGACATCTGGCCCGCGGGGCACGAGCGCATCGCGCGCGCCTTCGCCTCCGGTGACGACGCCGAGCGGCGCGGTGCGGCGCAGAGGCTGCTCGAGCTGCCCGCTGCGACCGCGCGCGAGCTCGCCGTCCTTGGGCTCGACGATCCGGATCTCGACGTGCGCCTGCTGTCGGCGCATGCCGCGGCTGCCCTGCGCATTCCGGGCCTCGGCGACCGCGTGGTCGGCTGGCTCGCCGAGACCGAGGTGCGTCTGCGCACGGCTGCCTGCGAGGTCATCGACGCGTCGCCGACGCCCGCCAGCGTGACGGCGCTCGGTCGCGTGCTGTCCGACACCAAGGCCGAGGTCCGCCGGGCCGCCGCGGCGGCGATGGGCGCGAGCGGGCTGCCCCTCGTCGTCGAGCCGCTGCTCGGCCACCTCGACGACGTCGAGGTGGTCGTCCGGCTCGAGGTGGTGCGCGCCCTCGGTCGCATCGGCGACGCGCGCGCCGTGCTGCCGCTCGTCGCCAAGATCCAGGACACCGAGGCCGAGGTGCGTCGCTCGGCCGTGCGCGCGCTCGGCGACCTCGGCGACGGCCGTGCCGTGGCGACCCTGATGCTCGCCCTGCAGGACACGGCGCCCGCGGTGCGGCTGCAGGCGCTCGACGCCCTCGGGCGGCTGCACGCCGAGCAGGCGGTGACGGCGATCGCGGCGCTCCTCGCGGACGATCACGCGGCCGGCGGCGTCGCTCCGGAGCTGCTCCGCGAGGCGGCGCTCGTCGCGCTCGGGCGCATCGCGACCCCCGAGGCCGTGAAGCTGCTCGTCGACGAGCTCGAGCACGAGAGCCCGAGCGACGAGCCGGGTCCGGTCGCGCGCGCCATCGCCCTGGCGGGGCCCCGCGCCGTCGCGGCCCTGCGCGCGGCGCTCGACGCCTCGAGCTCGCGAGTCCTCGCGGCCGGAGCGGCGGCGGCGCTCGCGGCCCTGGGCGCGCGCGAGGCCTTGCCTTCGCTCGAGCGCGCCATCGAGCGCGGCGCCGTGCCGGTGGCGGCCGGGTTCCGCGCCCTGGCGCTGCTCGGTGATGCGGAGGCGCTGCCCTTCGCCCTGGCGCGGCTCGACGATCCCGACCCGCAGGTGCGCGCGCTCGCCATCGAGGTGGCGCAGAAGCTCGTGCGTCCGAGCGACGCCGACGGGCGCGCGGTCGATCCGGTCGTGCCGCGCCTGCTCGATCTCGAGACGCCGCTGGCGGAGCGCGTCGCGCTCGCCGCCCTGCTCGGGCGCACGGGGTCGCCGCGGGCGCTCGAGCCGCTCGTCGCGCTCGCCAAGGTGCGCCAGCCGGCGCTGCGCCTCGCGGCCCTGCGCGCGCTCGGCGCGCTCGGCCAGAGCTCGCCCGGGGCGGACACCGTCCTCGTCGAGGCGCTCGCCGACGGGAGCGAGGAGGTGCGCACGGCCGCGGCCACGGCCCTCGCGCGCGTGGCCCGCGACGACGCGGCGCGCGCGCTCCTCACGCGGCTCGAGGTCGCGGCCGAGCAGGACCGCGGCGCCATCGGGCTCGCGCTCTCGGGCGCGCTCGCGCACAGCACCGACCCGGCGCTCGTCGCCACGGTGCAGGCCGCACTGCCGCGGGCGCCGGCCGCCGCGCGCGACACCCTCATCGAGGGGCTCGGGCGCATGCGCGTCGAGGCGGCCGAGGTGGCGCTCGCGGAGCTCGCGCTCGCCGCCGACGCCGACGACCGCCGCAAGGTCGCCGAGGCCCTCGGAGGACAGCCGTCGGCGAGCCCCGCCCTCGGCAAGCTGCTCGCCGATCCGGACCCGCGCGTGCGCGCGAGCGCTGCCTGGTCGCTCGGGCGCGTGGGCGACGCCGCCTCGGTGGCGGCGCTCGTCGAGCTCCTGCGGGACCCGGACGCCGCCGTCGCGGGCAACGCGGCCGTCGCGAGCGCGCGCGCGGCGGTGCGGGCGAACGCAGCGGCCGAGGCCGCACCGGCCCTGTGCGGTGCGCTCGGCGACGGCCGCTCGTACGTGCGCGCCAACGCCCTCGTCGGGCTGCGGCTCCTCGGACGGAGCTGCGCGGGCGACGTGCTGCGGCAGCTCGTGCTGCGCGACGAGGCCTGGCGCGTGCGGGCGGCGGCGGCGGACCTCCTGCACGAGGTCGCCGCCGGCACGGCACCCGCGCTGGCGCCGGCGGCGCCGGCCGCGTCCCCGCCGGCCGCGTCCCCGCCACCCGATGGGCCGCCGGCCTCGGCCGCCGCCGCGCCCGACCCGCCGCCGGACGATGCGGCCGACCTCGCAGCCCGCACGCTGCGCCGCTGTGCCGCCGAGGATCGCGACGCCAGCGTCGCCGCGCACTGCCGCACGCGCCGTCCGAGCCCGCCCTCCGCGGCTGCCGGGCGCCCCGGCGGCGACCTCACCGTGTTCGTCGTACCGGACGGCGGCACCGAGCCCGTGCCGCGGGCGCCGTTCGCGCTCGAGCTCGCCGACGGTTCCTTGCGCCTCGGGGTCGCCGACCGGCGCGGCGCGCTCTTCGAGCTCGCGGCGCCTGCGGGCGAGGTCCGGCTGGCCGTCCCGGCGGCGCTGGCGCCCTGAGCGCCCCGCGGCCCCTCAGGTCGTCGGCTGGCACACCGGCTGCTGGTCGAGGTTCGGCGTCAGCACGCAGTTGTCGGCCGCGTCCGGCACGCCGTCCTCGTCCCAGTCGCGCAGGTGCCTCAGGATGAAGGTCCCCGTGCCCGTCGACTCGCCCGACGGCAGGGTCGAGTCCCAGCTCGCCGCCGAGTAGTCGTGGTCGGTGTTGCCCCCCGAGCCGAAGCCCACGACGAACGGCTCGTCGTCGGGTAGCCCGTCGATGGGGGTCCCCCCGACGGCGGTGTAGTTCACGATCACCGGAGCGCCCGAGTCGCCCCCCGTGCGGCGCATGCCCCCCTTCGGCAGGAGGTCGTTCGGCATCGGCGTCGTGTCGAGCATGCAGAGGTCGCAGGCGAAGGGCACGGCCTCGAAGGGGTTGCAGCCGTTGCGCCGCACGACGCGGTCGGTCTTCCAGCCGAGGCCCATGAAGGCCGCCGGCCCGAAGCGCCGCGGTCCGGCGCGCAGCGCGGGGCCCGGGTCGGAGTCGCCCACGCCCACCACCGTCGCGATGACCTTGCCGGCCCAGCTCTCGGGGTCGATCGGATACGTGGCCCCGGCCTCGTCGGTGTCGCCGATGCGCGCCACGAAGCGGAGCGGCACGACGCCCACGAGCGGGCGGTCGAGGTGCAGCAGCAGGACGTCGAAGGGCGGCACGAAGTTCATGCGCTGCCACTCCTCGGGCAGCCGGCAGACCGTGTCGCACGCCGCGCCCTGACAGCACTCGTACGTGTTCGCCGGCACGAGGCGCGGCTGCGCGGACACCGCGTCGACCTCGTAGCGGATGGCACCCGGACCGAACACGTTGCCCGCCTCGTCGGCGACGTGGACCTCGATCGACGACATGGACTTCGCGCCGCCGCGGTAGCGGAGCGTGCGGCAGCCGCGCACGATGTCGAGCGCGAGATGGCCGGCCGTCGCGACGACGCGGTCGCTGAGGGCGACCCCGGTCGCGATGCCGCGGCCGTAGGTGACCCCGACGACCGCCGGGAACCGGCTCTCCACCGTCTGGACGTCCCAGCCCGACAGCGGCTCGCGGGTCGGGCGGCACCCCGCGAGCGCGGCGAGCGCGACGGTCGCGGCGGTCGCGAGCGGCCGTGCGCCGGGCGTCGGGCGCGCGGCTCCGCCTCCCGGCTGCACCGGGCCGGCCGCCTCCGTCGTCGTGGCTGCGCGTCGATCCAACCCGACAAGCGTTAGCGTCCGGTGCGCGAGCGTCAAGCGGCAGGGGGCACGACCCCGCCCTTGCAGTCGGCCGGGCGCCCGGTACGCTGGGGGGCAGTGCGACCCGAGGTGGGGGCCTACGTCACACGCGAAGTGCGCCTCGAGGCCCTGATCGGCGAAGGGGGGATGGGGAGCGTGTGGCTCGCGCGCGACGCCTACGGGCGCGAGGCGGCGGTGAAGTTCATCTCCGAGGAGCTCGCCGACGACCCGGTGCTGCGCGAGCGCTTCGCGCGCGAGGCGCGCGCCGCGCAGAGCATCCCGAGCCCGCACGTGGTGCGCACGCTCGCGTACGGCACCACCGACGACGGGACGCCGTACCTCATGATGGAGCTCTGCCGGGGCGAGAGCCTGCGCGCCAAGGTCATGCGCACGGGCCGGCTCGGGCTCGTCGAGGTGGCGAGCATCGTGGAGCAGGTCGGCGCCGCGCTCGAGGCGGCCCACGGCGCCGGCATCGTGCACCGCGACGTCAAGCCCGAGAACGTGTTCCTCGTGGCCCCGCACGGTCAGGTCAAGGTGCTCGACTTCGGCATCGCGAAGCGCGAGGCGCGCGACGAGCGCGTGCTCACGCAGGTCGGCATGGTGATGGGCACCCCCGAGTACATGAGCCCCGAGCAGCTGCTCTTCCCCGATCGCGTGGAGGCGGGCTTCGACCTCTGGGCGACGGCCGTGGTCGCCTACGAGGCGCTGACGGGCGCGCTGCCGTTCGCCGGCGACACACCGAGCGAGCTGCTGCGCGCGGTGTGCGAGGCGCGCTACGCGCCGCCGAGCGCCCACGGCCTGCCGGACGCTCTCGACGCGTTCTTCGCCGCCTGCTTCTCCAACGATCCGCAGTCGCGTCCTCTGACCGCGCGCGAGCTGACGACGGCGTTCGCCGCCCACGCGACCTCCGCCCTCGCGCTGCCGGTCGGCGCCGGAGCGGCGCGCATGCCGACGCTCGCCATCGAGCTGTCCGCGCTGTCGGGCCGGCACGTGACGCGCATCGGGCCCGGTCCGGCCGCGGCGCCTGCGCCGCCGAGCGCCGGGCCGCCGGCTCGCGGGCGCGCGCCTTCGACGCCGCGGCTCGGGACGATGCCGATCCCGCTCGTGATGCGTGCGCGCTCGGCGTCCGCGCCCGACCCGGCGCCCCGGCCCGAGCCGGCGCCGCGCCCCACGCCGGCGCCGGAGCCCGTCCCGCCGCCGCGCCCGGCCGTGCGCACCGGCACCGGCACCGATCGGATGCAGGAGGGCGCGGAGCGGTCCTCGTCGCCCGTGCCCGCGATGCCCGTGCCCGCGGCGCCCGCTCCGGCTCGGCGCGTCGCCACGCTGAAGATGGAGTCCGTGCCGCCGCCGACGCTTGCGCCGCGGCGCGGTCGCGGGCCGTGGGTGATCGTGCTCGTGTTCCTCGTGGCGGTGGTCGTGGGCGCCGGCGCCGTCCTGCTCGTGCTCCATCCCTGGAGCCGCTGATCAGGGCTCGGGGCTGCGCTCGGTGAGGCGCACGGTGCCGTCGAGCTCGAGATCGACGGCCGCGCTGCCGCCCGCGGGCACCTCGAGCGCGCCCGCCACGAGGCGCGCGCCCACCTCGAGCAGGAAGACCGCGCGCCCGGGTCGCACCGGGACCTCGTGCGGGGCGCCGTCGAGCGGGACGCGCGCGCCCGCGAGGTGGAGCACGCCCACGCTGCCGCTCGCCGCGAGGTGCGGCTCGGCGGCCGGTGCGGCGCGCTCGCGCACGCGCTCGTGGCGCGCGGCGAGCCTGCCGCCCGGGAGCACGAGCGCGTGCTCCTCGGCGCCGCCCGCCGCGCCGAGCGGCACGAGCAGGGGCTCGGTGAGCTCGAGCCCGCCGAGGCCCGCCTCGACGCCGGTGTCGCCGTGGCGCTCGCCGACGAGGTGGACGGCGAGAAGCTCGGCGCGCGCGGGCAGGTGGCGCGGCAGGCGGTCGGGCGCGAGGTGGGCATCGCCGTAGAAGAGGGCCACGATCTCCGGCTCGTCGGGCGCGCCTCCGCGCCGGCCGAGCGCCCGCTCGAGCGCGAGCGCACAGTGCAGATCGCGCAGGGCGTCCACGCCGCCCGCGAGCGCCGGGCGTGCGCGCGCCTGCAGCGCGGCGGGCATGTCGCAACCGACGAGCTGCCGACCGGCGGCACGGAGCTCGATGGCGAGGTCGAGCACGCGCTCGACGTAGCCGTACTTGAAGGCCGTGTAGTCGTGGCGGAGCTGCGCGCGGCGCAGGGTCTCGAGCGCGTCGAGGTCGCCGTGCGCGAGGAACGCCGCGAGCGCGGCGTCGTCGCCGCGTCCGGCCTCGTCGGGCGCGCCGCCCCAGCCGCCGTCGGCGCGGAAGAGCTCGACCGCGACGAGGGGAGCGGGCCGCACGCCGAGGGCGCCGACGAGGCGGCGGAAGGCCTCGACCTGCCCGCCCGAGTCGTGGTGCGCGCCGAACAGGAGGTAGCTCGGCCGTCCCGCGGCGCGCGCCGCCGCGACCTTCGCGCCGAGGGCCTCCGCGATCGCGGGGTAGCCGGCCGCGACGCTGCCGCGCGCGACGCCGCTCCGGAGCGCGGCGAGCAGGCCCGGGGCGTCGAGCCCGCGGACCGGGCCCGGAGGGCGACGCGTCTCGGCCGCGACGAGCGCCGCGAGCTCGGCCGGGCTCGTGGGCAGGGCGGGCCAGGGGCGCGACGCGCGGCGCTCGGGCGGGGGCGGCGGCGCGGGTGCGGGCGCCGAGCTCTGCGCGGCGGTCGAGGTCCCGCTCGCCGGCTCGGCCCGCTCGCTCGCGCATGCCGCGAGCGCGACCGCGAGCGCGAGGCACCGACGGCGCCCGGTCACGGCGGCGCCCCGACGCCGCGCTCGAGGGCGCGGAGCGCGCCCGCGATGTCGGGCTCGCAGGGGGCGGTTCCGGTCCAGGGCGTCCCGGCCTCCGCGGCGCTCTGCCGCGCGGCGCGCGCGATCGGATCGGCCGCCTCGCGGAGCTCGAGCAGCGTGGGCACGCCGGCCGTGCACAAAGCTCTGCCCGCCTCGACCGCGCGGTAGCCCCACTCGGGGGCCGGGTGGATGCCGTCCATGCCGCAGCGCCGCTGCGCCTGGCGCAGCTCCGGATCGCGGGGCGTCATCTCCTCGAGCAGCACGAGCCGCACCTCGGTGAGCTCGGCGTGGGCGCGCGCGAGCGCGCAGCCGGCGATGAGATCGGCCCGGAGCTCGCCCACCCAGAGATCGCCCCCGCTCGGCGCGCCGTTCATCGTGACGTCGAGGTGGTGGCCGTACTCGTGCGCGAGCGCGTAGGTCGCGACGGTGTCGAAGCGGTCGAGCGCCGCGAGGAGCACCTCCGGGCGGTAGCGAATGATCGAGGCGCGCCCCGCAGGCGCGGGCTCGCATTGCGCGCCGGTGTCGAGCTCGTCGCCCGGCAGGGCCGCGACGCTGCCGCAGCGGG
>JADLAB010000171.1 GCA_020848455.1 Polyangiaceae bacterium | reverse complement strand
GGCGCGATCGCGCTCGTCGCCGCCTGCGCGACCAGCGTCGCGAGCGGGGATGGCACCGGCGGCAGCGGTGCCACGAGCTCGACGACCTCGAGCTCGACCTCGAGCTCGACGACCGGCACGGGCGGCGCGGGGGCGGGTGGGGGCTCGGGCGGGTCGGCGACGGGCGGCGCGGGGCAGGGTGGTGCCGCCCCGTGTGCGGGCGCGTACCTCTCCCTCGTCCTCGGCGGCGGCGATCCACCGCCCGCCTACCCGATGAACGCCGCCTGCCCCGGGAGCTGGGGCGCGAACGAGACGAGCCACGTCGTCGGCTACCTGGGCAACGCGGGGGAGGGTGGCCCGATGCGCCTCGTCGTCACGGGCTGCGACCCCGTGAACGGTGGCCGGACCGATGTCGTCGTGCCGCTCACCGACGTGGGCACCGCGGCGAGCGAGTCGGTCTCCGTGGATCTCGGCGGCGGTGCTCAGCCCTGGCAGACCACGAACGGCGTCGACGTCACGGTGTCGGCCTTCGGCCCGACCCAGCTCACGCTCATCGAGGGCTCGCTCGCCGGCAACCTCGTCGACGGCAACGGGGTCTCGCACTCCGTCTTCGGGAGCTTCAGCGCCTGCCGCGTGATGGATTTGCTCGCGCCCTAGTACGTGTCGCGCGCGCCCTCAGGGCACGCTGCTCGACGCCGGGCGCACCTCCGAGAGCGACGTGAAGCTCGTCTCGTCGCTCGAGATGCCCCAGAGCGAGCGATACGGACGGGCCTCGTTGCGGGCCAGAAAATCGCCGACGTTTTGCAGCGTCGTCGCGGTGCGGTGCCCCTTCATCTGCAGGGGGACGCGCTTGCCCTGATCGAGGTAGCAGCGGACGAAGAGGCTGTCGGCGTCGCGCGGCAGGGCCGCCACGTTGCCGACCCACTTCGGCCACGCGCCGCCCTCGAAGAGGTACTGCTCGACGTTCGAGACGTAGAAGGCGTTGAGGGCGACCGACCGGCGCCGCATCTCGTCGCCCACGGCACGGAGGGCCTTGCCGCCCGCGAAGTCGCCGACGACCGGCACGATGCGATCCTCGCGCTCGAGGCGCTGCACGGTGCGGAAGGTCGCCTCCTCGGCGAGGAATCCGCGCCGCTTGCCGTCCGGATCGGCCGCGGACACGAGCTCGCGCAGCGTCGGGTAGCGGCGGCCGTTGTCGGCCTTGAGCTCGAAGCGGAGCTCGAGCCCGCCCTTCCAGAAGGCCCGGTGCGTGCGCCTGAAGGTCTTCCGATCCGCCGCGCCGAGGGGCTCGCCCCAGCGCGCTTCGGCGTGGGCGAGCAGCTCGCCGTGGATGCGCTCGAAAGCCTGCGGGTCGGGCTTCACGCGCTCGACGGCGTCGAGCACGCTCTCGAGGCTCGCGTCGGGGCCGGGCGCGGTCGCGCGGTCGAGGTCGCGCCCGACGAGCAGGGCCACGAACTCGGCGCGGCTCTCGGCCCGCTCGAAGGCCGCCTTGTAGAGCAGCTGCTCGACGAGGTTGTCGCGGCGGATGTCGACGATGAACGCCACCTCGGGCTCGAGCAGCGCGATGTAGCTGAAGTTCTGCTCCGGCCCGACGCCGACGTAGGCACCGCCGCGACGCCCGCGCTCGGCGAGCGCCGGGGCCACCTGCAGGTACGAGGTCTCGTTCGAGATGTAGTTGTCGCTGAAGAACTCGGCGCCCGGCTCGGAGAGCGCCTGCGACAGCGCGCGGAGCTCGACGCCCGACGCGCGCGCCACGCTCGGAGCGGCGCTCGCCGGGCCGGAGGCCGAGGCGGTGCTCGCGCCCGCGCTCGCCGACGCCGGGCCGAGAGCGAGCGCGCTCGCGGGCGCGGTGGTCGCGGCGCGGGGCGTGGTGGCAGCGGGCGCGGTGCCGGCGGGGCTCGCGGAAGCGTCGCCGGGGCGGTCGGCGCAGGCCGACAGCCACGCGAGCGCGGCGAAGGTCACGGACAGGGCTCGTTTCGTCATGGGGTTGTCGATCGAACGCCGCGTCGGCGCGGGCCTATTCCGCGCCGCTCACCGGCGCCTCCGGGCGCCGGCCGCGGGCCGCCCGCTCGCCGAGCGCCCCCCGGGCCCACCCCGACCGGCTCCGGTGCGCGCTGCGCCGCCGCGCGCGCCGCGTGTCGGGCCGGCGGGCGAGCGCGCCTCGCCACCCGAGGGCCCGACGGCGTCGCCGTGCTCTGCGCGCAGCATGCGGAGCTCGTCGCGCAGGCGCGCCGCCTTCTCGAACTCGAGGCTCTCGGCCGCCGCGAACATCTGCTGGCGCAGGCTCTCGACGTGCTCGGCGAGCTCGAGCTCGCTCTCCTTTTCGCCCTTGCCGGCGCGCCCGCCGCTCGGGCCGCCGTCGCGCCCGACCGCGTAGTAGTCGCGGTTGCCGCTCGTCGGCGACATGTCGTGGATGGCCTTGATGACCGTGGTCGGCGTGATGCCGTGGGCCTCGTTGTACGCGACCTGGATGGCGCGGCGCCGGTTGGTCTCGCCGATGGCCTGCGCCATGGCGTCGGTCTCGCGGTCGGCGAACATGAGCACGGTACCGCGCACGTTGCGCGCCGCCCGGCCGATGGTCTGGATGAGCGAGCGCCCGCTCCGGAGGAAGCCCTCCTTGTCGGCGTCGAGGATGGCGACGAGCGACACCTCGGGCAGATCGAGCCCCTCGCGCAGAAGGTTGATGCCGACGAGCACGTCGAACTCGCCGCGCCTGAGATCGCGCAGGATCTCCACGCGCTCGAGCGTGTCGATGTCGGAGTGCAGATAGCGGACGCGCACCCCGAGCTCGGCGTAGGACTCGGTGAGATCCTCGGCCATGCGCTTGGTCAGCGTCGTGACGAGCACGCGCTCGCCGGCCTTCACGCGCGCGCGGATGTGCTGGAGCAGCTCGTCCACCTGGCCCTGCACCGGGCGGACGACGATCTCGGGGTCCACGAGGCCGGTCGGGCGGATGATCTGCTCCACCACGACGCCCTTCGTGTGCTCGAGCTCGTACGCGCCGGGCGTGGCGCTCACGAACAGGACGCGCCGGAAGTGCCCCTCGAGCTCCTCGAAGCGCAACGGCCGGTTGTCGAGCGCGCTCGGCAGCCGGAAGCCGTGCTCGACCAGCGTCTCCTTGCGCGAGCGGTCGCCCTTGTACATGGATCCGAGCTGCGGCACCGTCTGGTGCGACTCGTCGATGATGAGCAGGTAGTCCTTCGGAAAGTAGTCGATGAGCGTCGGCGGCGGCTCGCCCGCGCGCCGGCCCGAGATGTGACGCGAGTAGTTCTCGATGCCGTTGCAGAAGCCCATCTGCTCGAGCATCTCGAGGTCGTAGGCCGTGCGCTCCGAGAGCCGCTGCTTCTCGAGCAGCCGCGCGTTGCCGTCGAGCTCGCGGAGCCGCTCGTGGAGCTCCGCGCGGATCGACTCGATGGCGCGCGCGCGCTGCTCGCGCTCGGTCACGTAGTGCGAGCCCGGGAAGATGGCGTAGCGCTCGAGCTCGCCCTTCACCCGGCCGCGCAAGGGGTCGATCTCGCGGATGGCCTCGATCTCGTCGCCCCACAGCTCGACCCGGATGGCGGTCGCCTCCTCGTAGGCCGGGAAGATCTCGATGACGTCGCCGCGCACGCGGAAGGTGCCGCGGTGAAAATCGACGTCGTTGCGGTCGTACTGGATGTCGACGAGCTTGCGCAGGAGGTCGTCGCGCGCGAGCTGCTCGCCCTTGACGAGCTCGATGAGCATGCCGCGGTAGCTCTCGGCCGAGCCCATGCCGTAGATGCAGCTCACCGACGCCACGATGATGACGTCCTCGCGCGACAGAAGGGCGTGCGTCGCCGCGTGGCGCATGCGGTCGATGGCGTCGTTGATGATGGCGTCCTTCTCGATGAAGGTATCCGTCGAGGGGATGTACGCCTCGGGCTGGTAGTAGTCGTAGTAGCTGACGAAGTAGTGGACGGCGTTGTGCGGGAAGAGCTCGCGCATCTCGCCGTAGAGCTGCGCCGCGAGCGTCTTGTTGGGCGCGACGATGAGCGCCGGCCGGCCGTAGTGCTCGATCACCTTGGCCGCGGTGAAGGTCTTGCCGCTGCCCGTCACGCCGAGCAGGCACTGGAAGCGCTCGGAACGCTCGAGCCCCGCGCACAGCTCGGCGATGGCGGTCGGCTGATCGCCGCGCGGCTCGAGCTCGGTGACGAGGCGGAAAGGCCCGGGCATGGAACAGAGAACGGTAGTGGGTCGCGGGACGACCGGCAAGGGCAGTCGGTGGCTCGTGGCGCGCCTGGTGCCGCGGCCCTCGTGTGCTACGGGAGCGCTCCCTCATGGTCATGGCAGAAAGCTCGCCTCGCCCGCTTCGAGCACCGCACCCGTACGCCGATTTTCTCGACCGCGTCTTGAAGCCCGCGCGCTACACGGGCGGCGAGGCCGGGGTCGCGCGGCGCGACTGGGCGTCGGCCGAGGCGCGCGTGTGCCTGTGCTTTCCCGACATCTACGACATCGGGATGAGCCACCTCGGCCTCCGCATCCTCTACCGCATCCTCAACGACGATCCGCGCACGCTCGCCGAGCGCTGCTACGCCCCGTGGAAGGACGTCGAGGCGGAGCTCCGGGCGCGCGGTCTGCCGCTCGTGTCGCTCGAGAGCTACCGGCCCCTTCGCGACTTCGACGTCGTCGGCTTCTCGCTCCAGTTCGAGCTCACCTACACGAACGTCCTCAACATGCTCGAGCTCGGTGGGCTCGCCGTCCGCAGCGCGGAGCGCGGCGAGGACGCCCCGCTCGTCGTCGCCGGCGGCCCGAACGCCACCCACCCCGAGCCGCTCGCGCCCTTCATCGACGCCTTCGTCGTCGGCGACGGCGAGGCGAAGTCGACCGAGCTCGCGCTCACCTGGGTGCGCCTCCGGGCCGAGGGCCAGTCGCGGCGCGAGCGCCTGCGCGCGCTCGCGCGGCTCGGCGGCGTCTACGTGCCGTCGCTCTACGCGACCTCGCCCGAGCCGGCCACCGGCCTGCTCGTCGTCGATCCTCCCACCGAGGCCGACGCCGCGGCCGGCGTGCCGTTCCCGATCAAGCGCACCATGGTGCGCCTCGCGGACTATCCGTTCCCCGACCACGGGCCGACGGGCGGCCCCGAGGCGATCTTCGAGCGCACCTCCATCGAGATCACGCGCGGCTGCACCGAGGGCTGTCGCTTCTGCCAGGCGGGCATGATCTACCGGCCCGTGCAGGAGCGCGATCCCGAGGAGGTGCTCGCGACCGTGCTCTCGGCCGTCGCGAAGAGCGGCAACGACGAGGTGTCGCTGACGGCGCTCTCGACCGCCGACGTCTCGTACATCCACCCGCTCATCCAGCAGCTCGCCCCGAAGCTCGCGGCCGAGCGCGTGTCGCTCTCCGTCTCGTCGCTCCGCGCCTACGGGCTCGCGCCGGAGCTGCTCGACGAGCTCGCGCGCGTGCGCGCCGGCGGGCTCACGTTCGCGCCCGAGGCCGGCTCGCAGCGCATGCGCGACGTCGTCAACAAGAACGTCACCGAGCAGCAGCTCGAGGAGTCGGCCGAGCGCATCTTTTCCCGCGGCTTCACCAAGATGAAGCTCTACTTCATGATCGGCCTGCCGACCGAGGAGGACTCGGACGTGCGCGGCATCGCCGAGACCGGGATCCGCGCGGCCGGCACGGGGCGGCGCGCGGCGCGGGCGGGCGGTCACAACGAGGGTCGCGTGGAGGTGACGGTCTCGGCCTCGACCCACGTGCCGAAGCCCCACACGCCGTTCCAGTGGGCCGCGATGGACCCGCTCGCCGAGGTCGAGCGCAAGCAGGGCCTGCTGCGCGAGGTCCTGCGCGAGGCCGCCCAGGGCGAGCACCGCCGTGCGGCCCGAGCCGTGCGCCTCCGCACCCACGCCGCGGACGGGAGCGTGCTCGAGGGCATCCTCGCGCGCGGCGACCGGCGCATCGCGGACGTCCTCGAGCACGCCTGGCGCGCGGGCGCGCGCTTCGACTCCTGGGACGACGAGCTCCGCCTCTCGCTCTGGGAGCAGGCGCTCGCGGCTCACGGCGTCGAGCAAGGCCGCTACCTCGGCACGCTCCCCGTGACGGCGCGCCTGCCCTGGAGCCACATCGACGTCGGGCTCGAGGACGGCTTTCTCGCGCGCGAGTACCGCCGCGCGCTCGCGAACCGCCTCTCGCCCCCCTGCGGCAAGGTCGCGGGCACCTTCGTGCACCCGAGCCACGTGGAAGACGCGCTCGCCGAGAAGAAGCGCCTCGTCTGCTACGACTGCGGCGTGGCGTGCGACCTCACGCAGATGCGCGAGGAGCGGCTCGTCTACCTCCGCAAGCTCGGTGCGTACCGCACGCCGGTGGGTCCGCCGGCGGCCCCGGCCACGCCGGAGGCCACGCCCGAGGCCACGCCGGAGGCCACGCCGGCCCAGGCGACGCCCGCGGACGAGGGAGCGCCCGAGCCCGCGTCGCGAGCCCGCCGTGCCAAGCGCGCCCCGCGCCTCGGCGATCCGCGCGCCGGCACGCGCTACCGCTTTCGCTTTCGCAAGGTCGGGCCCGCGGCCCTGCTCGGGCACCTCGATCTCGTGCGCGAGCTGCCGCGCATCTTCCGGCGGCTCGCGATCCCGGTCGTGTACTCGGGCGGCTTCCACCCGAAGCCCCAGATGACCTTCTCGCCGGCGCTCTCGCTCGGTACGCCGAGCCTCGACGAGTACGTGGACGTGCGCCTCCTGCCCGCCCTCGGGCCCGACGAGCTCGCCGCCCTGTGTGAGCGCATGACGGCCGAGGCCCCGGGCGGGCTCGAGATCGCCTCGGCGACGGCGCTCTCCGACACGCCGCGCGCGCCGAGCATCGCGGCGCTCGTCCGCGGGGCACGCTACTGGCTGCTCTTCGCGCCGGCCGTCGTGTGCGACGCGCTCGGGGTCGCGGGCGAGCCCCCGAGCCCGGCGCGCGCCCGCGAGCTCCTCGGGCGCGCGTGCGAGCGCGTGCTCGCCGCGCCGAGCCTCTCGGTCGCCCGCGAGCTCGACAAGGGTCTGGCCCGCAGGCTCGAGGTCCGCCCGCTCCTCACGGACCTCGGCGTCGTCCGGGACGAGCTCGCCGACACGCTCGCCGCCATCGGCCTCGTCGGCACGCTCGTCGCCGTCGAGGCGACCCTCGCCATCCGGCCCGAGGGCTCCTTCAAGACGGGCGAGC
Source organism: Polyangiaceae bacterium (assembly GCA_020848455.1). Taxonomy (GTDB): domain Bacteria; phylum Myxococcota_A; class Polyangia; order Polyangiales; family Polyangiaceae; genus JACRDA01. The sequence goes on along the minus strand of JADLAB010000171.1, from coordinate 69,792 downwards.
TCGCCGCGCACCTGTTCGCCGCGGGGCGCGCGGGCTCGCCGGGCGGCGTCGCCGCCTTCGAGGCGCCGCCCCACCGCGCCGTGCGCGTCGCACTCGAGCTCGCGCCCGCGGTCGAAGAGGGCGCGCCGCCCGAGCGCGAGAGCGGCGAGGGCGTGCGCGAGCTACCTCCCACGGAGGTCGCGCGGCCCGCGGTCCGCTAGGCGCCCCGCGCTGGCGAGCCGTCAGTTCAGTCTCCCGGCCCGAGCGAATCGAGCCGGCGCACTGCGGCTGCCGCGCGCGAGCCCCGGCGCCTCTCGGTCACCCTCCGTCGGCCGCACCCGCGTCCGGCGGCTCGACGACGACGAGCCCGCCCCCCTCGACGCCGAAGCGCTCGACGGCGCGCGCGACCGACCTCGCGACGGCCTCGTAGACGTCGAAGTCGACGTTCTTCACGGTGTCGCACGGACGGTGGTAGCAGGGATCGGGGCGACCCATCGTGCCGCCGAAGAGCGCGACCTCGGCCGGACCCTTCTTCTCGTCGGCGCCGGTCGTGACCTCGCCGACGCCGATGCCGGCGCGGTGGAAGGCCCGGTAGTCGGAGCGAAAGTGGTAGGGCCGCTCGACGACGGGGAGCTTCGCGTCGGCGAAGTCGTCGAGGAAGAAGCGCTCGAGCTCTGCCGAGGTGCCGGGCCCGCGGCCCTTGCCTTTCGAGCCGTCGCCGTCGGCGATCTCGAAGATGTGGTTCACCGAGCCGAGCATGTCGAGGTTCACGTAGGCGCGCACGCGCCGGCGCTCGGCGGGCCCGAGCTCCGCCACGTAGGCGTCCGAGCCGAGGAGGCCGGGCTCCTCGGCGCCCCACCACGCGAGCCGCACCGTGCGCTCGGGCGTGCAGCCGGCGAGCGCGCGGGCGATCTCGAGGAGCGCGGCCGAGCCCGTCCCGTTGTCGTTCACGCCCGGGCCCTCCTTGACCGAATCGAGGTGCGCGCCCGCCATCAGCACCTCGTCCCGGCGGTGGCCCGCGACCTCGACGAGCAGGCTCACGTCGGCCTCGAGCCGGTGCTCGGTATGCGCGACCAGGTGGAGCTCGACCGGGCCGCGCTCGAGCGCCGCCACGAGCTCCCGGCCGACGGCGCTCGTCGTGAAGACGGCCGGGATGGCGATGCGCCGATCGGCGGGCTCGGAGACGAGATCGCCCGCCATGAGGGCCATGCGGTCGGCGGCGTCGCCCTGGTTCGCGACGACGACGGCGAGCGCGCCTGCGGCCTCCGCGCGCCGCACCTTGTCGGCGAAGGTGCATTTCCCGCGCCCGAGGAGCGCGATCTTGCCCGAGACGAAAGACGCACCGCCGGGCGCGACGAAGTCCGCGTCCTCGCAGCCGCTCGTCGTGTCCATCTGCCCCGGGACGTAGTCGACGGCGACGAGCTCGGCGCGCACGTCGCCCGGCGGTGAGCCTCGGAGCGCGACGTGCTCGGCGCCGCCCCAGGACGCGCCTCGAGCGACGTCGGGCACGGGCCGGAACACGCGCCGGCGCGGGGCGAGCACCTCGAGCGTCCCCGGTCCGAGGAGCTCGAAGTGCAGGATGTCGAAGCGATGCTCGACGGGCGCGAGGCCCGCGCCTTCGAGGCTCGACCTCACGTAGGCGAGCGAGGCCGCGTACCCCGGCGAGCGCGTGGCGCGATGGCCGCCGTGCTCCTTGGCGATGGCCTCGAAGCGCTCGAGGTGCTCGCGCAGGGCCGCGCGCCCGACCGCGGCGTCGAGCTTGCGACACCGAGCCCGCGCCCCGGCGTCGAGCCCGGCATCGGCCTCGGCGACCGCGGCGTCCGACGGCGCCCCGGCGTCCTCCGGACCGGAGCCGCCGGCCCCGGCGCTCGAGCGCGAGCTCGCGACCGGGCCGCCGCCGTCCGCGCTGCAGCCGGCGAGCGCGAGGCAGGCGAGCGCGAGGCCGGCGAGGAGCGTTCGGAGCGGGGTCACGGCGGGGCTACACGGCCTCGCCGCGCGCCGCGAGGGCGTCGCGCACGGAGGCCTGCACCTGCGCGGGCAGCGAGCCCCACGCGCCGCGCGCGGCCTGCGCGAACGCGCCGCCGCGGCCCTTCTTCACGCCGTCGAGGGCGGCTGCGCGCTCGGCCTGGCCCTCGTGCTGCAAGACCGAGAGCACCATCTCGGCGGCCTCGGCCGTGTCGATGCGCGCGATGGCCCGGAGGGCGGCCTTGCGCGCCTCGACGTCGCTCGACTCGCGCACCACGCGGGCCAGCGGGTCGAAGGCGTGGGGGAAGCGCAGGAGCTCGAGCGTCTTGTAGGCCTGCGCGCGCACGCCCGGCTCGGCGTCGGCGAGCGCCGCGCGCACCGTGACGAAGGAGCGCTTGTACATGAAGCGCTCGAGCGCGCGCACGACGGCGCCGCGGACCTCGGGCGCGGGGGAGGTGAACAGGGTCTCGAGGGGCGCGAGGATGGTGTAGAGCTCGATCTGCCCGAGGAGCTCGCACAGGCGCACGAGCGAGGCCGCGGGCGCGCGCTCGCCCTCAGCCTCGACGTCGAGGGCCGCCAGGCGCGCGACGAGCGCCCGGCGCCGGATGATCTCCGAGTAGTGCGCGGCGTCGAGCACCACGTCGGCACAGGCGTCGCTCGCGCGGCCGTGCTGCTCCCACTCGATGAGATCGACGTGCCACACGTCGGGGTAGCTCGTGTCCTGGCGCAGGTGGGCGGGCAGGGGCGCGCCCTCGTAGCCGCCGTCGCTCGCGGACACGTAGCGCTTGGCCGAGCGGGCGTAGGCGGCGCGCCGGGCCTCGCCGAGCTCGAGCTCCGAGAGGGCGGTATAGAGCTGGCCCACGCGCGCGAACTGCCCCTGGCGCGCGAAGGACGCCACGGCCGCGAGCAGGGCATTCTCGGCGAGCTCCGCGGGCAGGCCGTTCTTCTGCGCGGCCTCGGCGACCGACTGCCACATGAGCGCCGAGGTGCGGATGCCGTGCGCCGCGAGCTGCGGCATGCCCTGGGCCGCGGCGTACTGGGCCATCTCGCTCGCCAGCGTGGCGCCGGCCGCGAACTCGCCGCGCTCGCGGGCCATGCCGAGCGCCTCCTCGTACTGCTGCAGGGCGTAGTAGCGCAGGTGGTCCTCGCGCAGGATGCGCACGGCGTTCACGATGCCCTCGAGCACGTGCTCGAACTCGTCGCTCTGCTTGCCGATGGCGAGCAGCACCTGGTAGCAGTCGAAGGCCCGCTCGCGCTGGCCGATCTGCTCGTAGCGATCGGCCGCCTCCTCGAGCAGGTGCACGCTGCCGACCACGGCCTGGTGCGCGCCCGCGTTGTCGCCGAGCACGTTCGACGCGCGCGCCAGGTTGAAGCGCGCCAGAGCCGCCGCGTAGCGATCGGGTCCGTCCTCGAGCGCGCTCGCGAGGCGCGACCAGAGCACGCGCGCCTGCTCGAAGTCCTCGGCGCGCTCGCGGCACACCGCCGCCCGCGCCGGGAGCGCCGCCTCCTCGTACACCTCGGCCGCCGCGGCCCAGCGCTTCTTCGCCCGGCCCGGATCGCGCTCGAGCTCGGCCCAGCTCTCGAGCGTGCGCGCGCGGTCCGCCACGGGCACCTGCTCCAAGAGCTCGCGCTCGGCCTCGCCGTCGCCGCGGTACCAGTCGACCGACAGCGCCGCGCGGAACATGCGCTGCCGGACGAGGAGCGCGCGCAGATCGACCAGCATGGCCTGGTACTCGGCCTCGCGCGCGGTCGTCTTGTCGAGCGCCTGCCAGAGCAGGTTCAGCGCCTCGCCGCCGTTGCCGGCGCGCAGGGCCTGGCGCGCCTGCTGGTGCAGGCTCACGACCGCCGCGGTGCTCACGCTGCCCCCGACGAGTACGGAAAGAGGCCGGGGCGGCGGCTGGAGGGCGGCAGCTCGCTCGTCGCGCCGCGCCGGCTCGCGGGCGCGGCGTCGCTCGCGTGGGGCCTCTTGCCCGTCGCGCCGAGGATGTTGCGCGCGGCGTCGGCGCGCGCGCTGCCGCGCCCGAGCACGCCGTGATCGACGACCCAGTGCGCCGTGAGCAGATCGAGGTAGTCGAGCTGCGGCACGCCGCCGGACGGCCGGATGAACACGGCGGCGAGCTGCGCGAGCCGCACGATCGAGGCGACGAGCTCGCGCGGGATGTAGAGCGCCGCGTGGGTGAAGAGGTGCACGACCGGCTGGCGTGGATCGCGGCCGCGCAGGAGCTCGAGCACGCTCGCGAGCTCGGTGAAGACGCGCGCCGGGTTGCGGCCGCGCTCGCCGCGGAAGGACAGGATGTGCGCCGTCGGGAGCTCGCCCGCGCGCGCCGCGTGCGGCTCGTACAGGCGCGAGTCGAAGAAGCGGAACACGACGTCGTCGCCGGTGAGCAGGAGCTTCTTGCCGGTCGCGAGCGCGAGCGCGCGCGCGAAGGTCGCCCGGTCGCCGCGCATCGAGGCGGACGCGTCGACGCAGAGGTAGTGCACGCGGCGCTGGTCCTCGCGGTTCACCTCGCGCGCGTAGTAGAGCGCCTCGTTGTCGATCATGCGGCGCGCGAGCTCCTGATCGTCCCAGGCGAGCTCGGTCAGCACCAGGCTGTCGATGGAGCCCCGCAGGCCGAGGCCGTCGTAGCCGAAGCCGGGTGTCGTGCCCGCGCCGGGCTGGGTGCGCGTCTCGAGCACGCTCGGCAAGATCTCGAGCGAGAAGTTCACGACGTCGTTGCACTCGGGCATCTCGAGGCTCGCCAGCAGCTCGACCTGCGCGAGCGCGCCCTCGGTGCCCTGGCCGAGCATGCCGAAGAGCCGCAGGGTGTCGAGATCGAGCGCGTCGACGAGCGTGAGCACGAGCAGGCGCTGCTCGGCGAGGGCGGCGAGCGCGGCCGCCTCGAAGCCGCGCTTGCCGCGGCGCCACAGCTCGGCGAGGGGCTGCGGCAGGAGCCGCTCGAAGAGGGCGGCGTCGAGCGGCAGCACGGCCGCGTCGACGGGGGCGCGCGCCGCGGCCGCCTGGGCGACGTCGCGCAACAGGCGCGCCAGCACGACCGTGACGACGTCGTCCGTCATGCCGAGCTCGAGCGCGCGTCGCGCGGTCTCGCTCTCGCGCGCCTCCTCGAGCAGGGCGCGCCACCCGGCCGTCGCCTCCGTCGCGGTCGCCACGACCGGTGGACAGCGGGGCTCGAGCGCGTACTGCTCGCGCCCGGTCGCGAGCACGAGCCCGAGATCGTGCACCACGAAGAGCGGCAAGACGACGCCGAGGCGGACGAGATCCGCGTGCCAGCGCGCCGCGCGGAGGGCCGCCGTCGCGCTGTGGGGGCGCACCTGCGACAGGGCGAGCGAGCCCAGGGGGCCCGAGACCTCGGCGGGGTATCGGGGCGCGGCTGCCATCCGCGCGAAAGCTAACACGGCAGGACGAAAGTTCTAGCTCCCGTCCGCGCCGCCGAGGAGCCAGCGCCCGTGGCGGCCGCCGCGTAGCGCGGGCGCGAGCTCGGGGGCGAGCTCCGCGAGCGGCGGGCCCGACGCAGGCTCGGCGCCGAGCACGACGCCGCGCGCCGCGAGGTCCGCGAGCAGGCGTGCGAGCTCTTCGAGCGGCGCGGGGCCGAGGGGCGTCCCCACGTCGGCGCACGCGCCCGCGACGGCCGTGCCGAGGGGCTCGCCGCCGAGGGCGAGGCGCGCGAGGAGCGCGAGGCCGAGGGGCGAAAGGGCGAGCACGACCACGTCGTTGTCGGCGTCGCGGTAGCAGGCGAGGGCGGTCGCGGTCGCGTCGGGCTCGCTCCGATCGGCAGGATCCTCCGGTAGCCGCTGGACGGCGTGCTCGAAGGCGCACGGGCACAGGGTCGGGCACAGGCGCACGCCGAGCGCCGGCTCGAGGCCGAGCTCGCTCGGGCCGCGCGGATCGCGCGGCGCCGCCCCCGCGCGAAAGCGCGCGAGCTCGAAGCGCGCGAGCTCCGGGAGCCAGGCGGGCAGGTCCGGGTCGCGCGCCCACGCCGCGCCCGCGGCGCGCACGAGCTCGAACGGCACGTCGCGCATGAAGCGGCTCCGGGGCAGGCCGGCGTCGAGGTACGCGTCCACGGACGCGGCGAGCTTCGAGCCGAGTCGCGCTGCCGTGCGCGGCAAGAGCTCGGCGACCGTGGCTCCCACCTCGGCACGCGCCAGGGCGCGGTACACGCCGAGGCGGCGCCCGTCGGCCGCGGCGAGCGCCTCGCGGTCGGCGGGCGGCAGGGATGCGGCCGCGACCAGCCCCGCGGGCGCCGCTCCCGCCGGCCCGCTGCCGCCGATCGTGGCGAGCAGCCAGCGCTCGAGCCCGACCTCGCGCGCGAGCCCGTCGTCGTCCGGCGCCTCACCCCCCATGGCTCGCCTCCGCGCCGGTCGCCGTGACCGGACCGGCGCCTGCGCGCGCGAGCCCGCGCGCGTAGGCGCGCCCGAGCGCCGCGACCTCGGCGAGCAGGACGTCGAGCGGCGGCACGTGCGCGTCGCGCTCGAGCACGACCGGCACGGGCCCGCTCCGCGCGACGGCGAGCTCGAGCAGCTCGTGCACCATGGGCGGCGCCTCGGCGCCGTGCGTGTCGATGACGAGCCCGAGCTCGGGACGCCGCTCGTGGCCGGCGACGTGCATCGCCCGCACGCGCCGGTAGTCGACGCGCGCGAGCCACGCGTGCGGGTCGAAGCCGAAGTTCTGGGCGTTCACCCACACGTTGTTCACGTCGAGGAGCAGCGCGCAGCCGCTCGCCTCGAGCACGGCAGCGACGAAGGCGGGCTCGTCGAGCTCGCTCGCGCCGAGCTCGAGGTACGCGCTCACGTTCTCGAGCACGAGGGGCAGCCCGAGCGCGTCCTCGACGGCGCGGGCGCGCGCCGCCACGTGCGTCACGAGCGCACGCGTGCGCGGCACCGGCAGGAGCTCGTGGCTGTGGCTGCCGGTGAAGCACAGGTGGTCGCTGTGCCAGGGGGCGCGCACGCGCTCGAGGAAGGCGCGCAGGGCGCGGAGGTACGCCTGGTCGAGGGGCTCGACGCCGCCGATGTCGAGCGTGAGCCCATGCGTGAGGATCGGGTAGCGCTCCGCGAGGAACTCGAGCGCCTCGCGCACGTAGCCGCCCCGCCCGAGGTAGTTCTCTGGGTGCACCTCGAGAAACGGGAGCTCGGGCGCGCGGCCCGCCTCGACGCGGTCGACGAGGTCCTCGATGAACTCCCAGCGCAGGCCGAGCCCGACCCCGTGGCCCGGGGTGCGCCGCGCTTCGGCCGACATCGCCATCGCCCTCGAGCCTACGCGATCGCGGCCGCGGCAGCCCGCCGACGTCGCCCGGACCGGTCAGTCGGGCCCTGCGCCGTCGCGCCCCGCGTCCGCGCCGAGCGGCGTGCCGGCATCGGGCCGCGCGGCCTCGAGGGCCTGCCACCAGGCGGGATCGTCCGGCGCCTCGATGCGGTTGCGGGGCCGGTCGGCGGCGCACGCGGCGAGCCCCGCGCCGAACGCGACGAGCGCGACGAGCGCGCCCCACGCGACGGCCGTGGTGCGGGCACGGCGCCCGGGCCAGCGTCGTGCGGGGTGGCGACTCCGGAGAAACATCGAACTCGGTCCCGGCACCACAGGCGACGCACGACCTTCGGCTTCGGAGGGCGAGCGTGCCGCCTCGACACGGGGCAACGCGTCCAATCTAACTGGGCCGTCCGCCGCGGGACAACCCGTAACGACACACCCCCGGCGCCAGTAGCTCCGCGTGAGGTCCGGTGACGCCCCGGGGCGCGCGCCGAGGGCGCGGGCTAGTGCGTGGGATCCGGCATGGGCACGGGCGGGTGCGAGGTCAGGGCGGCCGCACACAGCCGTGCCGCGTCGAACGTGTACCACAGCCACAAGTTCTCACCGGTCAGCCGACGCACCCATGCCGTGCGAACCGGCGGCATCATCGCCTCGTAGTCGAGGGGGCCGGGCAGATGCTCGGCCCGCATCAACGCGGCGAGGGCGCGGCCCACACTCTGACCCCTGCGCGAGCCGGGCGCGACGCCGAGCGCGGTCAGCGCGCGCCGAAAGCGCGGACTCAGGACGAGCGCACGCGACAGGGGTCTTCCCCTTCACCGGTCTCGAGCCAGCGCGCGTACGCCTCGCCGTCGACCTCGATCGGCTCGTCCAACGCGGCGTCGGGCGCGAACAGATCGGCGTCGTCGGGGTGCGGCACGTAGAGCTGCCGCTCGGGTGCTGGCTTCGTCGGCGGTGCCATCGAGTGAAGCGTACCGCAGCCCGCCCGAGCGCGGTAGCGCCTGGTAGCGCGAGGGCCACCCCGGTCGACCCCCCCGTCGGCGAGGGGACGAGCCCGATTCCAGCGCGCCACGTGCGATTCGAACGCACGACCTTCGGCTTCGGAGGCCGACACTCTATCCAGCTGAGCTAGTGGCGCAGACGAGGCGCGAGGCTAGCCACGGGCGGGCGGCCGCGCAAGGGCCGCGACGCGCCCTCACGCGTGGGGCCTCCGAGAACTTGGCCGCGCGGGCCCGGCGGAGGCAACGCGGGAGCGTCATGCGTAGCCTCGCCTCGAGCCGAACCGTGCTGCTCCCGCTGTCGCTCGCGCTCGTCGGCGCCCTCGCGGGCTGCCGCGGCGCGAAGAAAACGGCACCGGAGGCGTCCGAGAAGGAGCCCGCGACCGAGGGGATCGTGGCGGCGGCCAACAACGTCGCGCTCGCCGAGGCACCGGACGACCCCTCGACCTTCGCGAAGGTCGACGGGCCGCGGCTCGGCGCGGTCGCGATGGCGCTCACCATCTACGAGAAGCCGGACCGCCGGAGCGAGAAGCTCGGCTACCTGCGGCTCGGTGCCACGGTGCCGCGCGGCGAGAAGCCGGCCCGCACCGACGACTGTCGCGGTGGCTACTTCAACGTGCTGCCGAAGGGCTACGTGTGCGTGGACGACGGCGGCACGCTCGACATGCAGCACCCGCTCGTGCGCGCCAAGCTGCGCCGCCCCCACCGCGACAAGCCGCTGCCGTACGCCTACGCCTTCGTGCGCGCCATCGCGCCCCGGTACTACCGCCTGCCCTCGGTGGCCGAGCAGAAGAAGACGGAGATGGCGCTCGATCGGCACATCCGGAGCTTCGAGCGCCTGAAGGACAAGTGGAACGCGATCGAGGTCGGCTCGAACGACGTGCCCCTCGACGAGCTCGGCCACGCGCTCGGCCGGGCGCCGAGCTCGCCCCCGGACATCACCGAGCACGAGAAGTTCGGCGGCGACGGCGACAGCGCCATCCCGTGGTTCTTCCAGGGCGGTCGGCAGATCCCGAACGTCTCGACCTTCGAGGTGCCGGACTACGCCGTCATGACCAACCGCATCGCGCGCCATGCCGGGGTGGCGCTCATCGACGCCTTCGACGGGGATCACCGGCACTTCGCGCTCACGACCGATCTGCGCCTCATCCCGACGAGCAAGCTGAAGCCCGGGCGCGGCGCCGTGTTCCACGGCGTCGAGCTCGACGAGAAGAAGGGCCTGCACCTGCCGATCGCCTTCGTGAAGCGCGAGGGCGGCAGCGCCTTCTACAAGCCCAAGGCGGGCGGCTGGACGCGCGAGGCCGATCTCGGGGAGCACGAGGCCGTGCAGCTCACCGGCGAGGCGCGCGGCTCGGGGGCGAAGCGCTACGTGGAGGCATCGGACGGCGAGTGGCTGCGGGCCGCGGACCTCGCCATCGTGGCCCGCCCGTCGAAGCTCCCGAGCTTCGCCTCGGGCGGCGAGCGCTGGATCGACGTGTCGATCCAGCAGCAGGTGCTGGTGCTCTACGAGGGCAAGAAACCCGTCTACGCCACCATGGTGTCGACGGGCCGCGACGGTCTCGGCGACCCGAAGACGACCCTCTCGACGCCCACCGGGACCTTCCGCGTGCGCGAGAAGCACGTCACGACGACGATGGACTCGGCCATCGTCGGGGCGAAGTTCGAGCTCAACGACGTACCCTGGGTCCAGTACTTCAAGGCGGGCTACGCCCTGCACGCCGCGTACTGGCACCAGTCCTTCGGACACGCCCGCAGCCACGGCTGCATCAACCTGTCGCCCATCGACGCGTTCCGCATCTTCAACTGGTCGGACCCACCGGTCCCGGCCGACTGGCACGGCGCCAACGCCACGGACACGCTCGGCGAGGGCACGCGCGTGCACATCCATCCCTGAGCGACGCGCGGCACGTGCTAACGTCGGGGCGAGCATGCAGGTCGCCTCCCTGGGTCCGCTGCCGGTCGCGTCGCTGTGGTGGCGGCGCGGCGCCGGTCCCTGGACGATCACCGTGGCCTGCAAGGCCACGCTCGAGCTCGTGCCGGGCGAGGCGCGGCTGCTCAACCACCCCGAGCCGCTGCACGAGCGGGAGCGGTTCCCCGCCGACGACCTCGGCTCGAGCGCCTGGGCGCCCGCCGACCTCGCGCCGGACAAGCCCTTCGTCGACGTCACGCTGGTCGGCGATGCCTTCCCGCCGCCGGACCACGCCACCGACACCCTGCCGGTGACGCTCCGGGTCGGCGACCTCGACAAGTCGCTGCAGGTGCAGCTCGAGTGGAGCGACGCGAGCGGGGCCTTCAAGTCGACGCCGCTCGGCTACGAGCTCGCGGCGGGCGGCGCCGGCACCGACAACCCCGTCGGCATCCACGCCGCGAGCGGCGCGCGCCCGCGCATCTCGCTGCCCCAGGGGCGCTCGCCGAGCGGGAACGCGACGGCGGGCTTCGGCCCCATCGCGAGCCACTGGCCGGGGCGCCAGCGCCTGCTGCGGCAGGGGCGCGAGCCCGCCGAGCCCGCCGACGGCGGCGAGATCGTCGTCGCGGACGACTTCGACATGGCCTACTTCAACGCAGCCCCGCCCGACCAGCAGCTGCGCAGCCTTGCACCGCAGGCGCCGATCACGCTCTACAACCTGCACCCGCGCCACCCGGTGCTCGAGACCCGCCTGCCGCTGCTCGTGCCGCAGGTCTTCGTCGAGCGGAGCGACGCCAAGCTCGAGGAGCGCGGCATGCAGGTCGACGGTCTGTGGATCGACACGCGCCGCGCCATCGCCACGCTCACCTGGCGCGCGCACGTCGCGCTCCGGCGCCGGGACGAGGAGGGCCGGGTCTGGGTCGTCGTGGGGACCGGCGGCAAGCGCATCGGCTTCGCCGAGCTCTCGGACCTCGTGGCCGCCATGGGCGAGGCGGCGCTCGAACGCCGCCTCGCCGCCACCCGGCCCGCACGCCGCGAGCGGGACCGCGGCGCGCAGCGGGCGCGGCGTGCGGAGCCCGTGCTCGAGGGTGAGGAAGACCGCATGGCCCGCACGCAGTCGCTGCCGGCCGCCGGGCGCGTGCACCGCGCCGAGCACACGATGACCGCCTCGTTCCCGCAGGGCCCGGCACACGACGAGCAGACCTCGGAGAACGAGGGAGCGGTCGCGGCGCGCCACGCCGCCAGCGGACCCGTGTACGGGGCCTCGGGCCCCGCCTGGTTGCGCCCGGGAGCGACCGCGGCTCGCCCGTCGGCTTCCGGCACGCTCGGCACGCCGTTCGTGATGCCGCCACCCCAGGCGCCGCGCGTCCGGGCAGCCCCACCGCTCGGGACGCCGGTGGTGGAGAGCGACGCCTCGGTGGACTCGGCTCGGGCCTGGGGAGACGCGCCGCCCCTCGGGCCGGCCCCGTCGCTCGCCCAGGCGAAGGGGCCGCACGAGCCACCGAGCTGGGCTCCGAGCCCCGTGCCGGCGCCGGCCGCGGCGCTCCCCGAGCCCGTCCCCTCCGGCTGGGGTGCACCCGTCGCGGCCGCGGCAGCCGCCGCCGCAGCCGCCGCAGCGACCCTCGCCGCCACGCCGCTCGCGCCGGCGACGTCGCCTGCCGCACCCGTATCGGTGCGGGCGCTCGGGCGCAGCCCGTGGTCCTCGGGCGTCGGGGGCGCCGCACGCGACGCAGGCCTCGAAGAGGCCGTGCCCGATGGCGGCGAGCCGCAGGTCCCCCGCAGCGCCGCGCGGGCCCCGCGCAGCGACGAGGTCGTCGAGCTCTTGTGGTTCGACCCCGACGCGACGGCGCGACTGCGGCTCTGCTGGTCGACCCTGTGCGACGCGCTCGAGTTCGCACCCCTCGACCCGCGCCACGACATGCCCAACCCCGACCCGGACGCGGCGCGCGCCCGCCACCTGCACTTCGGCGTGCTCACCGAGGCGGAGCAGACCGACCCCCGGGGCCTCACCGCCGCCCTGCGCGAGGCGGTGAGCGACACGGGCCGTTTCACGGCGCCGCTCATCGCGCTCGGCGGCGAGCTCGAGCTGCCCTTCGACGAGCTCGAGACGCTGCGCGCCACCGCGGCCGCCCTCGGCCCGCTCGCGTCCGAGGACAAGAAGCTGAAGGACGCGATCGCCTCGGCGAACGAGATCGCCGACTCGCCCGTGCTGAAGGGCTCGCCCGAGGTCGTGCGCAACTTCATCGGCCACCTGCGCAAGCTCTACCGGGAGGCCAAGCGCAGCTTCCCGCAGGACTACCTCGACGAGTGCGTCGATCGCATGCTGCTCTCCGAGCGCCGCTACCAGAAGAAGACCGTGTTCGGCGGCGAGTGTATCCGCGCCCTGCTCACGCCCGGCGCTGCGGCGAGCGCGACCCTGGGCACGCGCGAGCCCGTGCCGACGTACCTCCCGGTGGCCCTCGAGAAGCAGCTGCCGCTCATGAAGAGCTTCCGCGCCCGGCTGGTGGTCGAGGCGCACTTCAAGCAAGATCAGTACGAGGCGCACGCCTGCGCGCTCCGCGCGATCTCGCTCGGGCGGGTGCTGACCTTGCCGTGAGCGCGGCCGAGCGGGCGCTCGGACGCGCGTGTGCTACGCGGGAGCGTGCCCCGCTACGCCACCGTGCTCTTCGACCTCGACGGCACGCTGCTCGACTCCATCGGGCTCATCGTCGAGAGCTTCCACCACACGACCGAGCGGCACGGGCTGCCGCGGCAGACGGACGCCCACTGGCTCGCCGGCATCGGCACGCCGCTCGCGGCTGCCTTCGCGCCCTTCGCAGCCGGTCCCGCCGAGCGCGACGCGCTCATCGCCACCTACCGCAGCTACAACCTCGCGCGCCACGACGCGCGCGTGCGCGCCTACCCGGGCGTCGTCGCGGCGGTGCGGGCCGTGGCCGCCCGCGGCGCCGCGCTCGCGGTGGTGACGAGCAAGAACCGCGCGACGGCGCGCCGCGGGCTCGAGCTCGTCGGTCTGGGGGACACCTTCGAGATCGTGGTCGGCGGCGACGACGTCACGAGGCCCAAGCCCCACCGCGAGCCGGTGGACCGCGCACTCGAGCTCCTCGGCCGCGCGGCCGACGGTTCCGTGCTCGTCGGCGACAGCGTGCACGACGTCGCCTGCGCCCACGCAGCCGGGGTCGCGTCCGCGGCCGTGACGTGGGGCCCGTTCTCGCCCGCGCAGCTCTTGCCGAGCCGTCCCCACCACCTGCTCCACGCGCCCGAGGAGCTCGTCGCCCTGGTGGCGGGCTGAGGCGAGCCAGGCCCTCAGTCCTTGCCGAGCGCACGGTCCACCGCCGTGAGCAGGGCCTCGGCGCCGACCGGCTTCTCCACCACGCCGTCGGCCTCGCTCGCCTCGTCGAGCGGGTAGCCCGAGAAGTACACGACCGGCTGTCGGGGCCGGTGGGCCTTCATGGCGCGGCACACGTCGCGGCCCGAGCCGTCGGGCATCGACAGGTCGAGCAGCACGAGCGCGAAGCCGTCGCGCGTCCGCTCGAAGACCTCGAGCGCCTCGCGGGCCCCCGCGGCGAGGCTCACGCGGTAGCCGCCGTCCTCGAGCACGCGCGCCACGACCTCGCGCACGAGCGGCTCGTCGTCGACGACGAGGACATGGTGGCCGGCGGCCCGCTCGCGCCGCTCGGCCGGGGCTGGTACGGCCTGCGACCCCGCCTCGGCGGCGGGCAGGAACAAGGCCAGCGTCGTGCCCACGTTCGGGGTCGAGTCGACGTCGATCCAGCCACCGTGCGCCTTCAGCACCGCGTACACGCTCGCGAGCCCGAGCCCGGTGCCCTTGCCGGGCGGCTTGGTGGTGAAGAACGGCTCGAACAGCCGTCGCCGCGTCGCCTCGTCCATGCCGTGGCCGGTGTCGGTGACGCGGATGCACACCCAGGCGCGATCGGCATCCACGCCGTGCCGCCCGAGCTCGGGAGCGCGCGCCGCGAGCGCCGCGACCTCCACGAGCAGGCGGCGCACGGCGCGGTCGCTCATCGCATCGCGCGCGTTGAGGCACACGTTGAGCAGGGCCTGCTCGATCTGTCCGGCATCCATCGAGACGGGAGGCAGCGCGCCGGCGACCCGGGCCTCGACGCTCGTCTGGCGATCGAAGGTGCCGCGGCAGATCGCGACGGTCCGCTCCACGAGGGGAGCGACGTCCTTGACGACATAGGCGGCCGGGGCGTCCTTGCCGGCGAACACGACCAGCTGCCGCACGAGCTCGGCGGCGCGCTCGGCCGCCTGGCGTGCGTCCTCCACGAGTGCCAGCCGCTCCTCGGGCGGCACGAGCGGGACGAGCTCGAGGTTCGGCAGGATCACCATGAGCAGGTTGTTGAAGTTGTGCGCAATCCCGGCGGTGAGCTGCCCCACGGCCTCGAGCTTCTGACTCTGCCGCAGGCGCTCGTCGCGTGCGCGCCGCTCCGTCACGTCGAGCGTGCCGCCCATCACCTTGGTGCCGACCTCGGTGCCGTCGCCCATCACGCGACCCCGTACCTGCACCCAGCGCAGGGCGCCGTCGCCGCGGCGCACGCGGTACTCCGTGGGCTCGAAGGACCGGCCCCCGCGCGTCGCCGCGACCCGCTCGCTCAGTCGGTCGCGGTCGTCGGGGTGTACGAGCGCCGCGTACTCGGCCACGGAGCTCGGCGGGCGCTCGAGGCCGAAGATCTCGAGCATGCGGGCGTCCCAGGTGTACGTGTCGCGCTCGGCGTCCCACGACCAGAGCCCCATGTCCGTCGCCGCCACGGCGACGCGCAGCTTCTCGTCGCTCTCGCGCAGGCGCTGCTCCGCCGCACGTCGCGCCGTCACGTCGGTGGCGACGATGGTGAGCGCCGCGATGCGACCGTCCCTGTAGAGCGGCGCCACGCGCGACTCGTACCAGGCGGGCTCGCCGATTGCGGACTCGCCCTCCGTCTCGTAGCTCCCGGGCTCGCCCGTCGCCGCCACGCGCTCGAGGCACGCGCGGATGTCGGCGTGGTGCCGGGGAGCCGTGAAGTCGTAGATGGTGCGGCCCTCGAGCGCCTCGCTCGTGTGCGTGACCAGCCGATTGATGAAGAGGAGCCGCCCCGCGGGCGTCGTGGCAAGGATCGTGGCGGGTGCCGCCTCGAGCAAGGAGCGCAGGAGCTCCTCGCCGCCGAACACCTCCTCCGCGCCGCGCAGAAACACCCAACGGGCGCGCGGTCTGTCGCTGATCGCTCGCGCCATGGCAACCGAGCGACCGTACGCTCATCGCGGCGGGCCATCAATGGCGCCGGGACGCCCCGCACGCCCCTCACGCCCCGAAAAGCGCCGGCGACCCGCGCCCTCAGCCGCGCCGCACCCGGGCGGCGGCCGGGAGCGAGTCGTCCGCCTCGTCCGCCTCTCGACCCGACGGGCCGCCGCCCGTGCCCGCATCGTCGACGTCGCGCCCCGGGGGCCGCCCGCCCTTCGGTGCCGGGCCGGCGTCCTTCACGAACAGGTACTGCCGCTTGCGAGCGAGGGCCGGGATGACGACGAAGGTGGCGAGGCCCGCGGTGAGCATCGCCGCGGCGGTCAGCCCGCCGAAGCTCTGCAACGGCTTGGCGTTGCCCAGCGTCAGCACGAAGAACCCGCCGCCGACGGTCGCCACGTTGGTCCAGATCGCGGTGCCGTTCGCGGCCGCCGAACGCGCCGCAGCCACCGCCAGGCCCTCGCCGTTCTTCGCGCGCCAGCCCGCGAGCAGGTAGACGCCGAAGTCGACACCCGTGCCGACGATGATGTTGGCCAGCATCGAGGTGCCGATGTCGAGGTGGATGCGAAACAGCCCCATGGCGCCGTACACGACCGCGAGCGTGAACACGCAAGGCAGAAGGCCGAGGATGCTCGCCCAGAGCGACCGGAAGAGCACGAGCATGAGCAGGAGCACCAGCGCGAGCGACGACACCACGCTCCACAGCTGGTTCGAGGTGACGCTGTGCGACAGGCCGCGGTTCAGCACCGGTTGACCGCTCACGGTCACGGCCCGGGTCCCGTCGGGAGTGCCGCCGTCGGCCACGGGCAGGAGCGCGGTGTCGCGCTCGAGGTCGAGCAGGGCATCGGCGAAACGCGCGCGGAGCCGGCTTCCGACCTCGCCCTCGGCGGCCGGCACGCCTGCGGCCGCGAGCGCCCCGGCGGTGAGGGCGCGCGCCTTCTCCTGGCGCCAGTTCTCGCGCGCGGCGGTGGCGAGCGATTTATACACGGCCGTCGCGGCCTTGCTGTCGGGCTCGAGGCCGAGCGTCGCGGCGATCGCCGCACGCAGCTTGGGCTCGCTCGGGTCCGGACCGAGGGCGGCGACCGCCGCCGCGAGCGGCCCCGCCTGCTCGAGCTCCTCCTCGTCGAGCATCGACTCGTCCGAGCGCAGGAACGTCGCGAGCCGCTCCTCGACGCGCTTGGGCTCGTACGCCGCGGCACCGCCGCCGAACAGCGCGACGAGCTTGCTGCGGGCGTCCGCACCGAGCTCGAGCCCCTCGGCCCGGGCGAGCGCCTCGATGCGGGCCGTCACGAGCGCGTGGTTGCGCGCCTCGACCTCGGCGCGCCGCGGCCCGTCGCGCTTGCCGACGGCGTAGCTCGTCACCACGTCGTGACGCATCATCGCCTCGACGGCCGCGAGCAGCTGCTCGACGTCGTCGATGCGGTCGCTGTCGAGCTTGACGTGCAGCAGGGCCGCCGTCCGGTCGTCCGTCACGACCAGGCTCACCGTGTGCTTGCCCTTCAGCAGGCCGTACAGGCCGCGCACCTGTCCCTCGTCGAGAGGGATGCGGCGCTCGCCCACCCAGGCCTCGTTGGCGAGCGACAAGACGAGGCCCACGTGGTTCACGTCGCTCACGTGGGGCAGCACGGTGAGCTCGTCGGCGAGGCGGCTCACCTCGCGGAGCACCTCGGGGCTGTTCATGTCGCCCCGCACCTCGATCTGGATGAACTGCGAGCCGCCGAAGTGGTCGCGGAGGAAAGCCTCCGCGAGGTCGGGCGGGCTGCCCTTGGCGAAGAACGCCGCGTTCTCCATGCGCGCGTCCACCTGGCCGACGCAGAGCGCGCTGCCCGCCGCGACGAGCCCGACGCCCACGGCAATCCATCGCCGGCGCGGGGGCACGAGCCCCGTGAAGCGCCCCAAGAGCTCGCCGAGCCGGTCGCGCCCCGGCGGGTGGCCGCGCATCTTCGTGAGCGAGATGACGGCGGGGATGAAGGTGAGCGCCAGCGCGAGCGAGGTCGCCACGCCGAGCGCCGAGAAGAGGCCGAAGGTGCGGATTGGCCCGATGTCCATCACCACGAAGGCCAGGAGGCCGGCCACGGTGGTGAGCGCCCCGATGATCACGGGCGGGCCGAACTCCACCATCGTCTGCACGAGCGCCTGCGTCCGGTCGCCGGTGCGCGCGAGCTCGTAGTAGTGCGACAGGATGTTGATCGGGTAGCCGGTGCCGATCGCGAACAGGATGACCGGCATCGACGAGAGCACGATGTTGGCCTGCACGTTGGCCATGCCCATCGCGCCGTAGGCGACGGCGATGCTCACCACCGTCGAGAACAGGGCGAGCAGCGCGCCCATCCAGTGCCGGAACGACACGAGCACGACCGCGAGCACGATGACGAGCGCCCAGGGCATGAGGTTCTTCATGTCCGTGAGCGACATGTCGTAGATGTAGGTCGACATGAAGGGCGCGCCGCCCCAGTAGCGCGGCAGCTCGGGGAAGGCCGCCGAGACCGTGTTGCGCACGAGGTCGGCCGCGGCCCGTAGATCGGTGCCGTGGCGCAGGAAGCAGTAGAGGTTGACGGCCTTCTCGTCCTTCGACACGAGGTTGCCGACGATGTGCGCCTTGCCCATCACCTTGGCGCGCAGCGCGGCCCTGGCCTCGTCGCTGCGGGGGATCTCGCTCACGAGGTAGTCGGTGCGCACGCCGCCGTCGGGATCGGCCGCGAAGTCGTCCACGTTGGCGAGCGACAGGGCGTAGGCGAGCTCCTTCTTCTCGTTGAGCTCCTTGGTCAGCGCGGCGAGCCGGTCGAGGAAGGCCCCGTCGAAGGGGTCGTCCACCTCGATCCCGACGATGCCGACGTCGAGCCCGCCGAACACCTCGTTGATGCGACGAAACTCCGCGATCTCCGGGTTGTCCTTCGGCAGGAAGGCGAGAATGTCGTCGTCGCGTCGCACCTGCGCCGCATAGGGCGCACAGACCGCCACCGTCGCCAGCACCAGGCCGACGACCACCATGGCCACGCCGCGCCGCGCGAGGGCACGTGCCAACCGCTCCATCATGGGTCCTCGAGTGCGTGCAGTCCCCACCGAAGCCGTGCGCCCCGGCACCGGCATTCGAGGGCCTCCACGAAGACCTCACCCTACCACGCCGAGCGCACCTCGACCGGTCCACTTTTGCCCGATTTTGCGAGAAAACACGCCACAAAACACCGCGACTGTGACCGGCGTCGCGTGCGGAATCGCACGCCGTCGCGCCGGGCGCCAAGGACGAGGGCCGACGCCCTCCAGCGCTGCGAGGCGCGTACGAAAGTGCGCAGCCGAGGCGCTCGCGCAGGCCGCGCGAGGTTCCCAGCCGCCGCCACCGGATGGTAACGTCGCGCGCTATGGCGAAGAAGAAGGCGGGGGGCCGCAAGCACCGGCACGGGTCGGGCGCCGGGCCACGAGTTGCCGCGCCCGCAACCGGGGCCGAGCGCGACGCGGTCGCCGGCGCGAGCGAGGCGAGCTCGCCGAAAGGCGAGGGGCCCGCGACCGGAGCTGGCACCGACCCGGGCGACCGAGACGACCAAGGTCCCGAGGACCGGGACGAGGGAGACGCACCCGCGGCCGAGCGGGACGGGGGAGACGCACCCGGCGACACCACCGGCGCCGGTGAGGGCGACGACCGCGAAGAAGGCGTGGGCTCCGAGGGCGCCGAGCCCCCGGCCGCGGACGAGGCGGCGGCCGCGCGCTCCACCGGCCAGAACCAGGCGCCGGCGCACTGGCTCCTGCGCTTCGACCACGCCTGGACCTGGCTCGAGGCGCGCCTCCTGTTCGCGGTGCTCGCCGCGCTGATCTTGGTGCTCTGCTTCTGGATCAGCCTGAACGGCATGAAGGACCCGGTCGAGGGCCCGAGCAAGGCGGGCATGGTGTTCCGAGCCGTGTTCGGCGCGGCCGTGCTCGGCCTCGGCACGCGCTTCGCCGTGCGCAAGAGCAAGCTCTCCGACCGCGGCCGCGCGGTCGTCATCGGCGTGGCCGTGGTGGCGGGGCTCGCGCTCGCACCGGTCTGGCGCCGGCTCGGTGTGTCGTACGCGAGCAACTTCTACGCCTGGTTCGACTCCGGCTCCTCGCTCGCCCTCTTCGGGGGCCTGCACGGCGTGTCCACGCGCCTCACGGTGCTGCTCGCCCTGCTCGGTGGCTCGCTCGCCGCGGGCTCGGGCAGCCACATCAACATCGACCTCGTCGTGCGCTTCTTGCCGCTCAAATGGCGGCGCTTCGTCCACGTCCTCGGAAGCCTCGCGACCGCCGCGGTGTGCCTGGTCGCCTCGTGGGCCTTCTTCAACTACGTGGCGATCGAGAGCTACCACGCGCGGCTCGAGATGACGGCGGCCGAGCGCATCGGGCACGTGGTGAAGCGGGTCGGCGACCAGATGTTCCTCTGGCGCAAGCAGATCGGCTTCGACTTCGGCGCGCTCGGCAACGTCCTCCAGGGCAAGGACTGGGACGATGACGGCGCGCGCACCGAGGAGATCACGGCGCTCCGCGAGCGCATCGCCGGGGAGACCGAGGAGGCTCGGAAGCAGAGCCTGCGCGACGAGCTCGCCGACGTGGTCGCGCACCCGCGCGAGCCGCGCATGAACGGCCGGCAGTGGAACGAGTGGCTCGAAGGCGCCGGCTTCGCCGAGCGCTTCGGCCCGGAGTCGCTCGCCACCATGCGCGCCCCGGACGACGCCCTCGACAAGGCGCGCACGCCGTTCGTGGTGCTGCCCGAGGGCGGCAACGCGATGGGGTTGCTCGTGCCGACGATGAACCTCTTGTTCCCGTTCGGGCTGTTCATGATCGCCTTGCGCCTGCTCTTGCGAGCGCTGCTCGTCACGCTCGGCTTGAAGAGCGCCGAGCCCGAGGGCTCGGAGGAATCCGCCGAGAGCGCGAGCGAGCCGAAGGAGGCAGCCCGATGATGCCGCTCTACGGTGGCGCGCTCGGCGTCCTCGCGCTCGCGGGGATGCCCCTGTTCGCCGTGATGTGCACCATCGCGATGCTCGGGTTCCAGGGCAGCGGCAAGCAGCTCTGGAACATCGCCGCGAACGTGTACGGGGACATGTTCAACTCGACGATCCTCGTCACCATCCCGCTCTTCACCCTCGTCGGCTACCTCATGGCCGAGTCGAAGGCTCCGGAGCGCATGGTGCGCGCGGCGAACGCGCTGCTCGGCTGGTTGCCGGGCGGCCTCGCGATCGTCGCCATCTTCGCGAGTGCGTTCTTCACGACGCTCACGGGCGGCAGCGGCGTCACGATCGTGGCGATCGGCGGCTTGCTCTACCCCGCGCTCATCAAGCAGGGCTACCCGGCGAAGTTCGCGCTCGGTCTCGTGACGAGCGCGGGCGCCATCGGCTTGCTCCTGCCACCGAGCCCGCTCGTCCTCATCTACAGCTTCGTCTCGGGCGTCGAGCTGCAGCGCGCCTACCTCGCGACGCTGCCGCCGGGCCTGCTCCTCATGCTCGTCCTGTGCGGCTACGCCATGGTGAGCGCCAGGCGCTTCGGCATCAAGACGCAGAAGTTCAACTGGCGCGACGTCGGGCCCGCGCTCTGGGACGTGAAGTGGGAGGCGCTCACGCCGTTCTTGGTCCTCACCTTCCTCGCGACCGGGCTCACGGCCCTGCACGAGAGCGCCGCCGCGGGCGCTGCCTACACGCTGCTCATCGAGGTGTACGTCTACCGCGACCTCACCTGGAAGAAGGTGCTCAAGGTCTCGAAGGACGCGATGACGCTCTGCGGTGCCATCATCCTCATCCTCGCGATGGCGACGGCGCTCAACAACTACATCATCGACGCCACCATCCCGCAGCGGATCCTCGAGTTCTTCGAGGAGCGGGGCATCAACAGCATGTGGCAGTTCGTGCTGGTGGTGAACGTCATCCTGTTCATCGTCGGCATGGCGATGGATGCGTTCAGCGCCCTGCTCGTGGTGCTGCCCCTGCTCGTGCCCATGGCCGCGCGCTTCGGCGTGAGCCCGTTCTACCTGGCCGTCATGTTCCTGTTGCAGATGGAGGTCGCCTACATCTCGCCGCCGGTCGGCCTCAACCTCTACGTCGCGAGCTTCCGCTTCAAGCGCCCGCTCGTCGAGGTCTACCGGGTGATCCTCCCGTTCCTCGCGCTCCTGGCGGCAGGGCTCGTCGTGCTCATCCTCGTGCCGAAGCTGTCGACCTTCACCGTCGACGGCTCGATCGCGAAGTTCCGAGTGCAGGCCGAGTGCCCCGGCGTGAAGCCGGACGATCCGTGCCGGCCGGTCAGCGTGTGCCGGCGCGAGGGGAAATCGGCCGACGAGTGCGCGAGCCTCGGACCGCCGGGTCAGTGCGACAAGGCGTCGGCCTGCCCACCCGCGGCCGCACCGCGCGAGGCGTGGCTGCTCGAGTGCGCGCAGGAGGACCGCAACCACCCGCGGCCGTGCCAGGCGGAGGACATCGCGGTGTGGGGGCGGGAAGGCACCGGCCTCGCGTCGGGCGAGGACGAGCCGGGCGGCGGGGAGCCGACCGGCGGCGGAGAGCCGCGCCCGAGCGGCAAGAGCGCCGACGAGGAGAAGATGCTCGACGCCTTCATGGACGACGACGAGCCCGCGAAGAGCGCGACCCCGGCGACCTCGAGCGCGCCGAGCGCAGCTCCCGCTCCGAGCGCGAGCGGCAAGGCCGAGATCGAGTGGTGACGCGCTGACGCGGCGGCGCCCCCGCGCTCCCGTCTAGCGCAGCCCGAACGCCCCCAGCACCGAGAACACGGCGTCGGCGCAGCCGTCCGCGAGCGCCTGGCCGAGCTTCGCGTCGCGGAGCGCGCCGACGGCGTCGTCGAACAGCCCTTCGACCTTCTTGCCGAGCTTCACGCCGAGCTCCTCGACCCCGTCCACTGCGCCCTCGATCGCCGCGGCCGCCTGGTCGAGATCGCCGGTGCCGAGCCCGGCGATCGAGGCGCCGATCTCGATCGCCGCGACGAGGTCGAGCTTGCCCTTGTGGCTGACGATCTCGACGACCGCACCGATGCCGCTCTTGAGCCAGGCGGGCAGGGTGCCGTCGGCGGGCATGCAGTCCTGCGTGTCCTTGCCGGCGAACACCGTGGGCTCGCCCTCGCCGATCCGGGCGCCGCACTTGGTCTCGTCGGTGCGGCGCGCGAGCGGGCGCGAGTCGACCCACACGCTGGCGCTGCCTTGACGGATGGGCTTGTCCTTGTGGCGCCGGCAGCTCACCTTCGCCTGGTCGGCGAGCGCAACCGGCCGCGCCGCGGGGCCCACGAAGGTGTCGGGCGAGCCGTCCTCGATCGCGCCGCTCGGGTTGGGGCAGCGCGGCTTGTCCCCGATGGCGTCGATCGCGCGCCCGCCGAGCTCCGTCACGGCCTTGCCGACGAGCGCCGCCCACACGGCGTCCTTGCCGCCCTTCTTCGAGAAGGCCTTCTGGCCGAGCGAGACCACGGTCGCGAGCAGGCTCTTCGCGTCCGGCAGGCTGAAGGCGTGCGTGATGCGGTCGCCGACCGCCGCGACCTCGAGCGCGCCGCTCATCGGGCGTCTCCGGCACGCGCGGGCGTGGGAAAGCGCACGCTCGCGAGCATGCGCTCGAAGAGCGGCCCGACCTGCGCCACGTCGCGCTCCGGGGCGCTCATCGTGAAGGCGAACACGCGCCGGCCGACGGCCGCGAGCACCAGGGTCTGCTCGAAACGCCCGTCGCGCCCCTGCGACGAGAAGCGCAGGGAGAGCGCGGGCTGCCCGCCGAGCTCGCGGCCGCCCTGCGCGAGGAGCTGGAAGTCCTCGAGCCGCTCGGCGAGCTCGGCGAGCTGACGCGCCGCGTAGCCCTCGAGGCCCTCGCCCTCGGGCAGCCGCTCGCGGCTCACCACGAGGTTGGCTGCTTGCTCCTGGCCGGGCCGCTGCGGCGCCGCGTAGGCGACGAGCGTGCGGTTGTCCCAGTCGCGCGGCACGTCGAAGCCCACCTCACCGTCGTCGTGTCTAGGCATGGTCGTGCTCCTCGGTCCTCACGCGTGGGCCCCGGCGGTCTTCGTGGCGGCGCGCACGAGCTCGCCCCAGAAGTCCCCGGCCGGGCGACGGTAGACGAGGTAGCCCTTCTCCTCGAGCGCGCCGCTCATGGCGTCGCCGACCGGACGGCCGTCCATCTGCGCGTCGACCAGGCTGCCCTCGAGCGCCGCGCCGTCGAGCGGCACCGCGTGGCGCGTGGGGACGACCATGAGCTGCCCCTCGCTCGGCGACTGCAGGAAGGTGAGGCCCTCGCTGCCGACGTTCGAGGCGAGGTCGGACGCGGCGAGCCCGCCCGGGCGCGCGAACGCGGTGCCCGCCGTGCCCGCTCCGGCGCCACCGGCCGCGAGCGCGCCGCCCCCGCCGACCGCGGCGAGCGAGCTCGCGCCGCCGCCCTCGGCCGCCAGCGCGCCGATGCCGCCCGCGGGAGCGCCGGCGCCGCCGAGCGTGCCCGCTGCATGGGGCGCACCCTGCGCGCCGAGCGCGGCACCGCTCGACGCGAGCGAGCCGGAGGTGCCTGCCGGCGCGTGTCCGGCGCCCGCGAGCTCCCGACCGCCGAGCTCGTGGGCCGCGCCCGGGCCGCCCTGGATGCCGCTGCCCGGTGCGCCCTCGGTGCGCAGGCCGCCCTGCGCGCCCGCGCGCTCGAGCCCCGACACCTGCCCCTGAGCGGGGCCGCGAGCCGCGAGCTGCCCCGCGCCCTGGCCCACCGCCGGGCCTTGCGGCACCTGGTGTGCGCCCTGCATCGGCCCCTGCGGCACCTGCCCGGCGCCGTGTCCGCCCGGAGCCATGTGAGGCCCCGCCTGCTGCGGGCTCGCGGCGAGGCCGCCCGGCACACCCCCGCCGGGCGGAGGCAGGTTCGGCGGCGGAGCGATGGGAGGCGGCGCCACCTGGCCGCCACCCGGCAGCGCGGGCGGCGCGACGTTCGAGACGTGGATGATGTCGCCGAGCCCCTTGTCGTCGAGGAAATCGTTGATGGCCTTCTTCGGGTCGTCGAGGAACTTCTCCACCGCATCCTTGTTGTCGCCGAAGAGGATGCCGAGCACCTCGTCCTTCGGGTTGTCGATGAGGTTCTTGAAGTGGTCGATGGTGCTCTTCACGTCCTCGACCGCGCCCTTCCACTCGTCGATGGCGCCCCCGAAGTAGGCCTTCTCGGTGTCGAGCATCGCCTTCAGGTCGCTGCGTAGCTTCTTGATCCGGTTCGTCTCGTCCTTCACCACGGCGACGAGCGCCTTGGCGGACTGCAGCAGGCTGCCGCGCTCGCCGCGGAAGATGGCCTTCGTCTCGGCCCAGTTGTCCTTCAGGGCCTTCTTCTCCTCGACGGCGCGCGCCTTCAGCGTCTTGCCGAGCTCCACCACGTGGTCGCGCTGCCGGTCGAAGATGCCGTGCAGGTCTTTGCCGAGCTTCTCGAGCCGCGCCTTCTCCTCGGCGAGCTTGTCGTCGAGGCGCTTCTTCATGTCCTTGAAGGCCTCGCTCTCCAGCACCTTGCTCACGAGCGGCCCTTTTACCTGGCTCATCTCCGAGACCTGCTGCAGCTGCTGGTTCACGAGCGGCGGCAGCTCGACCTTGACCGGCGCGAGCTCCGGGAGCTTCAGCTTGTCGCCGAGCAGCTCGAGCTCGGCGTCGAGCTTCTCGAAGCCCGCCTCGACGAGCCCGCCCGGCTTCTCGAGCAGGCCGGCGACACCCGACAGATCGACCACGCCGCCACCGCCGTGCGACAAGAGGCCCTTGACCGCCTCCATGGCGCTCGGCAGGAGCGCGGGCAGGGGCCGGAGCGAGGTGGCGCAGTTGATGAACACCTCCGGCCCACCGTCGATGGTCACGCGCTTGCCGCCGACCGCCAGCGTCTGGCCCGCGGTGAGCTCGAGGCTCGCCGCCGACTGGATGAGGATGTTGGGCCCGTCGAGCACGATCGAGGCCGTGCCGTTCGTGAGCACGAGGCGCCCCTCCTCGCAGAACACGCCGGTCGTGGCGCCCGCCTGGAGCTGCAGTCCGGCGGCCGCATTCGTCGTCAGCTGCCCGCCCACCGTCACCACGCGGTCGCCGCTCACGCTGAGCGACTGGTCGCCGCCCACACTGCGCTGCTCGTGGCGCTGGACCGCCGTGAAGAGGTCGTTGTGGATGCTCGCGCGCGCGTCGTGCTCGACGATCTGTTCGTGGTCGCGCTCGGCGTGGACGTAGACCTTCTCCTCGCCGGCGGCGTCCTCGAAGGTGATCTCGTTGGAGCCGGCCCCACCCGGCGACGACTGGCTGCGCCAGCTCGTGCGCGTCTTGTGCTGCGGCAGCGCATGCGGAGCCTGCGCCGCCACGTGGTGCACGCGGCCGACGATGATGGGCGCGTCGGGATCGCCCTCGACGAAGTCGACGAGCACCTCGTGTCCGACCCGGGGCAGGGCGAAAAAGCCGTAGCTCCCGCCGGCCCAGGCGTGGCTGACGCGCACCCAGCACGAGCTGTGCTCGTCGGAGCGCCCCTCGCGGTCCCAGGGGAACTGAACGCGGACCCGGCCGTGGCCGTCGGTGTAGATCTCCTCGCCGGGCGGGCCCACGACGAGCGCGCTCTGCACACCCTGGATGCGCGGCTTCTTGGTCAGCATCGCCGGGCGGAAGGGGTCGACGCTCGGCGTGGCGCGCCCGATCAGGGTCCACTTCTGGTCGCGCTCGCCGCTCAGCCACACCGCCGACAGCAACAGCCCGCTCGGCTCGCACAGCTCGGCGCGTGGGTGGCCGGCGAGGGTGAACAGCATGCCGGCCGCGAGCTCGAAGACGTTGCTCGCGAGCTCGATGACGCGCTTGTGCGTGCGCGCGCTCTCGAGCGCGACGCGCGCCGCGGCCTCGCCCCGGCGGTGGTCGACGGTGGCCCCCGCCTCGGTGCCGCCCGTCTCGACGAGGAAGCTCCCCGGCACGAAATGGTAGTGCTCGTAGCGCGCCTCGAGCGCGTCCGGGACGCGCACCTCCGCCGACAGCCTGAGCTCGGGATTCACGCGGAAATCGTGGTCGCGCAGCGTGACGCGTCCGGGGCGCAGCTCGTGCAGCAGCCGCACGTTGCGCACGTGCGCGGTCGGCGGGACGTCGCCCGTGTCGCCCGCGAAGGGAATCGCCACCGGGTGGGCGTGCGCCCCGCGCCGCGGCGTGTCGCACAGGACGACCCGCATGTGCTCGAGCTCCCCCTCGGCGAGCGGGTCGGCCTGCTCGAGCCAGTAGCTCACGCCCGCCTCTTCCAGCAGCCGCGACAGGAAGTCGAAGTCGCTCTCGCCGTACTGGACCCGGTACTCGTGGCGCGGGAAGGTCGCCTCGTCGAGCCGGAGCTCCGGCGTGATGCCCCACTCCTCGAGCAGGCGGACGGCGATCTGCGGCGTCGTCAGGTGCTGGAAGATGCGATGGCCGCGGCGCTGGGTCGTGCGCCACAGCATGGGCACGATGTGAACGCGGTACGTCGACAGCCCGTCGTCCTCGACGGCGAGCTGCTCGATCGCCCGAGCGATGCCGCTCCAGGCGCGCGCGCGCTCCGCGTCGGCGATCCGGAGCCGCAGCACGGCGCCCTTGCCCACGAGTGCCTCGAGGTCGAGATCGCTCGTGCTCGTGCGCACCACGACGTCGACCTCGAAGGTCGTGTTGACGGCCTCCCGCACGACGAAGCTGCGCACCGACAGCCCCTCGGGCAGGGCCACGAACGCGAGCTCCACGTTCTCCATGCCCGCCCGCTCGACCTTCTGCTCGATCTTGTCCATCTGCCGGGTTCCTCGCCACGTCGACGCCCGCCGCCGACCGGTCGGTCATTATCGCGGCGGCCGCCGCGAGGGCCCAGCCCCTTTCGCGCGCGGTCGTCGCTCGTGCCAGGGCAGGGCCGGCTCTGGCCGGGACCGTGCTCCTCGGGACCAGGCCATGCACGCCCGGGGCCAAGCCCCGTGCCCATCGTGGGTGCCGCATTTCGCCGTCGCCGGGGTGCGCACATGGACAACTTTTTCACCCACCGAGCCCCACCTGGCCGCGCCTCGCCGCTGTCACGGGCGCCCGTCCGGGACGGGCTCGGCGACCGGGGCCTCGAGCTCCGGCGGCTCGCGCACGAGCGCGAAGAGCGCCGCAGGCGGCAGCGTCCAGCGCACGACGAGCGTGTCGTCGCTCGGTGTGAGCTCGAGCGCCGCGAACAGACCGGCGAAGCGGGGGCGCTCGCGCGCGACGTCGCGGATGGCCTCGAGGAAGCGCCCCACGCGGTCGGCCTCGGTCGCACCACGGCAGCGGATGCGCGCCTCGAGCACGACGTCGCTGCCGCTCGGGCGCAGGGTCGCGCGCACGCGCTCGACCCCGCGCATCAGCTTGGCGAGGGACGGGTAGCGCCCGAGCCCCTTGGCCGCGCGCGCGGCGTTCCAGTCGAGGCTCACGAGCCCCTCGGCCGCGGGGTCCCCGCGCCCCTCGTCGGGTCCGGCGCGCATCACGCGCGCCACGCTCGCCGCCTCGACCGGCGAGGCGAACACGACGTCGCGCTCGCCGACGAGCGCCACGAGCGCGACGCCGTCGCGCTCCACCTCGCCCGCCCGGCGGTATACCTCGAGGTCGGGGCCGGGGTTCTCGACCTTGCGGAAGCGACCGATCTCGGGCGCCTCGCGCGCGCTCGTCTCCACCACGAGGACGCGATCGCCCGCGCGCGCGTCGACGACGCGCAGGCCGAGCCACGCCACCGCGCCCTTCTCGAGGGCGCCCGCCACGAGCGCCTGCTCGCCGCGCGGGCTCGCGCGCTCGCGCACGAGCGCGAGCGGCTCGGCGCCGAGGCCCTCGCGCAGGGCCCCGAGGTCGAAGCGCAGGACGAGGTCGAGGTCGGCCGGCAGCAGATCCTGACCGGTGAGCGCGGCGGGCAACGCCGCCGGCGCGTCCGCCTCCACCCCGCCGAAGGGGACGGTCGCCCCGCACCCCGCCGCGACCGCACCGAGCGCGAGCGTCACGAGCGCGCGCACGCGCCCCGCGCGCCACGGCGTGCCCTGCGCCCGCCGCTCAGGCGCCACGGGCCCGCGCCGTTCGCTCCATGCGGTCCACCCCCTCGTCGAGCGCGACCCCGGTCGTGTCGACCAGCACGGCATCGGCGGCCTGGCGCAGCGGCGCGACGTCGCGCTCGCTGTCGGCGCGATCGCGCTCGCGCACCTCGCGCAGCGTCTCCGCCACGCTCGCGACGACGCCCCGGGCCTCGAGCTCGGCCGCGCGCCGGCGCGCGCGCTCCTCGAGCGACGCCGTCAGGAAGAACTTCACCTCCGCGTCGGGGAACACGACCGTGCCGATGTCCCGGCCCTCCACGACGAGGCCGCCTTCGGCGCCGAGCTGGCGCTGGAGCTCGAGCAGGGCGTCGCGCACCGCCGGCAGCGCCGACACGCGGCTCGCGCCGCGGCTCATCTCGGGCGTCCGGATCGCGAGCGACACGTCCTCGCCGGCGAGCCACGCCCGCGCCGGCTCGCCGGCCCGGTCGGGCTTGCCGAGCGCGAGCGCGTGCGATCGGACGAGCTCCCGGGCGAGCGCGCCGACGCGCTCGGGCTCGTCCCAGGAGCCGAGCGTCCGATGGGCCGCGAGCGCGACGAGCCGGTAGAGCGCGCCGGTGTCGAGCAGGAGCAGCCCGAGCCGGTCTGCGAGCGCGCGACTCACCGTGCTCTTGCCGGCCCCGGCGGGCCCGTCGATCGCGATGAGGGGGCTCTTGCGGGTCATCGGACACCGCAAGTCTCCCCCGAGCGGTGCCCGTCCACAAGCACGACGGCCGGGCGGCTCGAGGCCGCTCACGCCCGTCGACCGGGGCCGGCTCGCACCTCGATCCGGGCGCCAAGCCCTCGCAGGCAGGCGACGAAACGCGGAAACACCGCGGCGACCCCCTCGGCGCCGTGGATGGCGCTCGGCCCGTCCGCCCCGAGCGCGAGCGCCGTCGCGGTCATGGCCAGGTCCGGATCGCCCGCCGCGTCGAAGCCGGCCCCGCGCCAGCGCTCCTTCGGGCCGGCGCCCACCTCGAGCCCGCCGGGCACGACTCGGGCCTCGAGACCGAAGGCCGCGAGGAGCGCGACGTAGCGGCCCGCTCGGACCGCCCCGTCGGCGCCGGCGAGCTCGGGTGCGTCGGCGAGGCAGGAAGGCTGCCGGGCCCCCGCCGTCACGGCGACGAGCGCCCCGAGCGCGCCCTCGCAGCGCAGCGCCCGCTCGCCGGCGACGACGAGGCCCGGAGGCTCGACGGGCGCGAGGCGGACGTCGCCGACGTTCGCCCCGAGGACCTCGGCGCGGGCGGCGCTCTCGAGCGGGACGCCCGCGTCCCGGAGCACCTCGAGCACGCCGGCCCGCGCCGGCGTCCACCCCACGTTGCGCACCCCGAAGGAGCCCCCGTCCCCGGGCACCCGGCGGGCGGCCAGCATGCCCGCGGCGAGCAGGAATGCGACGAGCTCGAGGTCGCCCGGCAGCGTGACGTCGAGCGGTGCGAGCCGCTGCCGAGGGGCGAGCGGCTCGAGCTCGAGCATGCCGCCGGCCGCCCGGATCGCCGCCCCGGCGGCGACCAGCAGTCGCTCGGCCCGGTCGTCGGCCACGAGCACCTCGTGGAGGCGGGTCGGCCCCGCGGCGCGGAGGCCCGACAGGAGGGCCGCCACCTTCGGCCCCGCCGAGCCCCCGTAAGGTAGCTCCCAGGCGAGCGGTCCGAGCTCGCCGGGCGCGAGCGAGAGCGGCAGGCCGACGGTCCGCGGGCTCGCGGGGTCGAGGACGCCCTCGACGCGGGCGCCACGGGCTCGAAGCAGGGCCGCCATCCGCGCGAGCACGACCCCTTCCGACGGCGTCGGGGCGTCTGCCGGACGCCGGCCGAGGACGACGGGGAAGGGCTGCCCGGCGAGCGCGCCGGCGAGTGCGGCGAGGCCGGTCGGAGAGCCGGCGTCGACGCGGCCCCCCGGCGGGGCGCAGAGCCGTCCGGCGGCGCCCTCCACCCGAAAACCGTGCTCGTTCGAGGAGATGGCGGAACCGAGCGCACCGAGAGACACGAGGAGCGCCCCGGGCACCGGGGCGCTGCGACCCGTCCGGAGCGAGCTCGTCCCACCGGCGAGGGACGCGAGCACGAGGGCGAGGGACAGCAAGGGCTCGGAGACGGGTGCGGGCACCAGCCCGCCGAGGGCGCCGCCGGGTTGCACGTGCAGGGTGGTCAAGGGAGGGCTCCTGCCGGCGCTGCCGGTCCCGATAGTTGCCACGTCCGCCCGCCGCCGTCACGGACGTGCCGGCTCGCGCCGCGCCGCCCGTCGCTGCCACCTTGCGGCCGCGCCCCGTGCGTACCGCGCTTCGCGGGGCCTGGATGCATCTGCAAGTAGTCGTTATAAAAAGGTAAATTACAGACGCTTCGATATGCGCTTGATGCCGCCAGCAGGCTCTGGCAGTCAAGAGGGCTCGACATGACGCAGCTGACGCGCCGCACCTTCCGCGCCTGCTGCCTCGCGGCGACCGCCGCGCTGGCCGCAACCGCCGTCTTCCACTCCGACGCGCCGGCCCAGGCCGGGAGCCGCTTTGCGTTCGAGCCCGTCATGCCGGAGCTCAAGCGCGCCGTGCAGTACGCCGGCACGAGCACGGAGCTCTGCTTCGCGGAGCTCCGCGACCGAGGCGTCCCGTTCGAGGTCGCCGAGGCCAAGCGTACCGTCGAGACCCCGATCCGCCTCACGGGGCCCGTGCGCGGCGTCACCTTCAAGCCGACCTACCGCGACGACCCCCGCCCCCCGGGCCCGTGGACCATCATGGACTGCCGCCTGGCGCTCGCCGTCGACGACCTGGCGCAGCTGCTCTCGGCGCACGGCGTCGTCGAGGCCGAGTACCTGTCGCTCTACCGCCCCAGCCCCGGCAAGCCCGGCGTGCGCCACGGGGCAGGGCGCGCCATCGACCTCGCCACCGTGAAGCTCGCCGACGGCACGCTGTACTCGGTGCAGCACGATTTCCACGGGCGGGTGGGCGCCCAGAGCTGTGGCGAGGGTGCCGACCCCGCGCGCGAGGACACGCCGGGCGCGCGCTTCTGGCGCGACATCGTGTGCGGCCTCGACGACCGGGGCTCGTTCAACCTCGTGCTGTCGCCGAACCACGACTTCGGGCACCGCGACCACCTCCACCTCGAGGTACGGAGCGGCATCCGGTGGTTCCTGATCCAGTAGCGGTCGGGGTCGCGCCCCGGCGCGGCGAAATAGGGCTGGTTGGCGGTTGCCGCGCGGGTCAACCTAGGCTACCCGTGCGCGCTCGGCGCGAAGGCGGCGGCCAGGGGGCCTCGGCGGCGCGACCACGGCGGATGGGAGTACCACATGAAGAGCACGTATTTCTTGGGTTTGCTGGCGGTCGGCACGGCGTTCGCCAGCGTGGGCAACGGCTGCAAGTCGGAGACGGAAGAGACGCCGGGCACGGGCGGCTCGGGCGCGACGACGTCGTCGTCGACCACGAGCTCCACGACCTCCAGCACGAGCACGGGCGGGTCGGCGCCGATCGACGAGGGTGGCGTGGCCTGTGCCGATGCCCCGCTCATGGAGCCGGTCTCGGGCTTGCTCGGCACCTGGGCCGACGGCATCATCGGCGTGCCGGGTGACACCGACTTCTTCAAGTTCGAGGCGACCGCCGGCCAGTGGATCGCGGTCGTGACCGACACGGGCGGCGACAACGAGGACGCCAACGAGCTCGACACGGTCATCACCGTGTTCGACGAGGCGGGGGCCGTGCAGGTCGCCCAGGCCGACGACGCCTACCCGTACATCAGCACCGACAGCGAGATTTACTATCACGTCGCGACGACGGGCACGTACTGCATCCGCGTCGACGAGTACTCGAACTGGAGCGGCGGCACGGCGCTCGGCGACCCGACCTACACGTACCAGGTCGGCGCCTACGAGCTCGACTTCGCTCAGTTCGAGCAGCTCAACAAGGACTCCGACCCGACGCCGACCAACGACACGGCCGGCACGGCGCAGACGCTCACGGCGGCGGTCGTCGGGCAGGGGACCCAGGTCTACGCCCAGATCCACGGCCTGCTCGACACCCAGAGCGACGTCGACTGGTACAAGCTCACGACCCCGGCGGCAGCCATCGCGGGCCAGGTGTACTTCACGCCCGACTCGGCCGACGGCTACGGCTCGACCTCCGGGCCCGGCAACGTCACGCTCCTCGACGCGGCCGGCACGACGGTGCTGGCGCGCCTCGACTACCAGGTCGAGAGCGGCGTCGCTCTGCAGAACTACAACCTGAGCTTCCCGCTCACCGAGAACACCGACTACCTGCTGCGCGTCGAGCGTCCGGCCGGCGCCGGCGCCCCCGGCGCGAACGACTTCTACGTCTTCAAGGCCGTCACGGCCGACCAGGACAACGAGCAGGAGACCGAGGGCGCGGCCGTGGACGGCGTCAACGACACGCTCGCGACGACGGACGGTCCGGTCGCCGGCCAGGTCAGCACCGACGGCCTGACGACGAGCTACTTCGTCGGCGGCCACATGGCCAACGTCGGCGACGTGGACTACTGGGAGTTCCCGGCCAACGCCGGCGAAGAGGTCGCGCTCGCCTGCGGCTCGCTCCGCAGCGGCTCGGGCGTGCAGGGCTTCCACGCCGAGATCCGCACCGCGGCCGACGTGCTGGTTCCGAACGCGACGGGCACCGAGGACGCGAACACCGACATCCTCTGGTCGACCGGGACGGGCGCCTCGGCACCGCCCATCGCGATCACGACCGCGGGGAACTACTACGTCGTGCTCTCGAACAGCGGCCAGGACGCCACCGTGACCGGCACCTACTACCGCTGCGGCATCCACGTCAGCACGCCCACGCCCTGACGGCGGGCGCCGCGGTGCAGCGCACCGCGTGACGACGAGGCCACACGCGTGTGGCCCACGCAGGCGACCCCGGAACCCCGGGGTCGCGGCGTTTTGTGCGCCGGAGACGCGCGGCCCCGCCCGGCGCGCCCAGAGCCGCGACCGGCACGCTCAAGCGTCGAGCGTGGTGCCGAGCGCCTCGCGGAGGTCGAGGTGGTCGCGGCTCACGCAGAAGGCGAGCAGCTCGTTCACCTTCTCGGCGAGGGGCAGAGGGCCGGCCTCGGCCTCGGGCTCGTTCTCGAGCACCTTCACCGCGACCTCGAGGTCCCCGCAGAGGAGAAGCCCGGCACGGCACGAGGTGCGCTCGACGCTGGCGAGCCAGGCGGCGAGATCCACCCGGCCACCGGCCCGCTCGAAGCGGCGCACGGCCTCCTCGAGCTCGGTGCGCTCGTCCACGGTCTGGTGCTTCGGGATGAGGCCGGCGAGGTGACTCACGGCCGCGGCGAGCCTGTCCGGCGCCGGTGCCGCCCCGAGCACCGTGCACACGCCGGCGAGGAAGCAGGTCCCCAGCTCGTCGAGGCTGCGGGTGTGCGCCACGAGCTCGTACTCGAGGCGGCGCAGCGCGAGGTGCCGGCCGCTGATGAAGGCGAGCTCCGCGAGCGAGCGCCCGCGCAGCGCGCCGCGCCCGGCGATGACGGCGTGGTGACGCGCGGTCGGAGCCGCGAGCGCGGCCGCCGCCTCGTCGCTGACGTACACCGCCGGCAGCGGGACGCCGAGGTACTGCGCGGCCCAGCCGAGCGAGCGCACGGCGGAGATGGTGCTCGTCGCCGCGTCCTGCGCGTCGCCCGGCAGGGCGGGCAGCTTGCCGTCGCGCTCGAGCTCGAGCACGCGCTGGCGCAGGACGGCCGGGGTGAGGGCGTGCATCACCGCGTCCACGGACGGGTCGCACGACGGGTGGCGCAGCCGCTCCCAGCCGCTCTCGCCGAGCGGGCGGCTGTGCACCGGCACGCCGTGCGGGCGGTGCTCGGTGAGGACGATGCGCTCGCGGTCGTTGGCGGAGCCGAGGAACGCGACCGCCGCCGCGGCGAAGTAGGCGATCTCGAGCCGATCGTCCCGCTGGCCGATCTCGAACAGCCGGTGGTACGTCTCGGACCGCCGGGGCTCGACCCGCGCGGCGGCCCGCAGGAGCTCCGCCGCCTTGCCGCGGTCGCCGACCTGCTCGGCGAGATCGGCCGCGAGCAACAGGCCGGCGAGGTCGCGCGGCCGCAGGTCGACCGCGTGCTCGAGCGCGGAGAGGGCGGAAGCGGGATCCTCGAGGTGGTCGCGGTAGAGCAGGGCGAGCCGGTGGTAGAGCTCCGCGCACACCTGCACGTACGCGCCCTCCTGCGGGGCGAAGTGGTCGATCATCTTGCGATAGACGCGCTCGAGCTCGGCCCACTCCTGGTGATCGGCGAACGCCGTCGCGAGCACCTCGAGCGCCTCGAGGCGGGTCGGCTCGGCATCGAGCACCCGCTCGAAGGCCTCGAAGGCCGCGGCCTCGCGCTGCGCCTCGAACATGCAGTACTCGCCGAGCTCGAAGTAGCCGTCGGCGCGCTTGGCGGGATCCGTCACCAGGGCGAGCAACCGCTGGCGCGTCTCGATGACGCGATCGACGTCGCGATCGGCCTCGTAGAAGGCGAGCAGGCGCTCGAGCGCCTCCGGCCGCTCGGGTGCCGCGTCGCGCGCTCGCTCGTAGTGCTTGCGCGCGCGCGCCACGTCCGTGCCGGCGTCGCGCCAGCGGTCGCCGAACGCCAGCAGGTGGTCGTAGGCCGCCTCGTCGCCCCCCATGACGGCGATGAACTTGTCCTCCGCATCCTGCGCCGCGCGCCAGTCGCCCTCGTCGACGTTGAGCGCCACGAGCGCCACGAGCGCGCGGCGGTCGCCCGGGTCGATGGCGAGAGCCTTGTCGAAGTTCGTGATCGCGAGGCGAGTCTTGCCCTGCTTGCGCATGAGCGCGCCGATCGCGACGTAGATCTCGGCGCGGTCCGGCGTCGTGGCGGTGCCGAGCTTGCCGAGCGCCTTCTTGTACTGGGCGAGCGCCTGCTCGACGTCGCCGGCCGCACTTGCGACCCCGGCTGCCGCCATGTAGTCCCGCACGCTCATCTGCGGCGGCGCCCGGTCGGCCGGCGGCGGTGCGGACGGGGCCGCCTTCGCCGCCGGCGCCGGTTCGGGCGCGGGCGCGGCAGCTGGCGCGGCCGGCGCGGGGATGGCCGGGGGCGGCTCGGGCGAGGCGAGGGGCTCGGGCGGCGCGGCGGGCGCGGGCGCGGAGAGCACCTGCGGCACCGGCGTGCGCCGGCGCGGGGGAGGCGGCGGTTGGGCACGACCGGAGGGTGGCGGCTGAGAGCCGGCCCGACGCGTGACCGGCGGGGGGGCCTCGGCGGGGCCGACGTCGCCGGGCACCCGCGGGCGCTCCACCGGGGTGGCCGCCTCGCGGCGTGGGGCGGGACGGTCCGGCGGCGTCGGTCGGGCCACGCGCTCGGGCGCCACGGCCTGCGAGGCGCCGCCGCCGATGATGATCGACGGAAGTCCCTCGGTCAGCGGACGGCTCGAGCGAGGCACCGGCACGGCCTGGTAGGCCTCGCGGCGCTCCGACTCCGGGGGAGGACGGCGGGGCTCCGATGGGCGCGGTCTCGAGGGTGTCGGCAGCGGCTCGGAGGGGGGCGGCTTCGGCGGCTCCGGGCGCCTCTCCTCGTCCGCCACGGCGGCGAGGATGGCGGCCTCTTCCTCGGCCGACAGGCTGTCGTCCGCGGTGGCCACTGCGGCCTCGATCGGTCCGGGCGCCTCGTCGGAGTCCGGCGCCTCGGCGGCGGTCGATGGCTCGGGCTCGAGTGCCACGATCGGGGCGAGATCCACCGAGCTCGCCCGCACCCGCACGCCCTGGTCGGCGGCCTCGCTCCAGCCGTCGCGCGGGACGATGAGGACGGGGGCCCTGGCGACCACGGGCCCTTGGCCCGCGGGCTCCTCGCCCGCCGGCCCCTGGTAGCCTGGTCGCGTGGGCGCCGCGGGCGGCGGCTCCGGCGGCAACAGGACGTTGGCGACCTCGCCGGGCTCGCCACCCAGATCGACGACCGGCAGGAGGTCGATGGCGCTCGGGCGCACCTGCACCGCCAGCCCGCGGTCCTCCGTGGGCTCGGCACGGGCGGCAGGGCGACGCAGCAGGAACGGTTGCGCGCCCGGCGCGTGCAAGTGGGCGTTCGGCCAGGAGCCGAAGTCGGCGCGCTCTTCCTCGAGCCAGCGATAGGCCGCGCTCAGCGTGAGCGGCCCGGAGGTCGCGTCGAGCGCCTCGAGCAGCGCCGCGGTGAGGCGCGACGGGATGCGCTCGTGGTGCGCGCCGATCGGACGCGCCGCCGCCACGAGCTCGATGCCGGTCTCCGACGCGTGCACCGACCGTACGATCGCGGCGAGGACCTCCTTCGCGCCGTGGGCCCCCACGGGGTAGCGGGCCTCGAGGACGGCGCAGAGCGGACCGGACACGCGGTCGCGCAGGGTGGCCGCGAGGTCGCGCAGCGCGTCGCCGAGATCCGGCTGTCCGGGGTCGAGGCAGAGGAAGCACTCGTCCGGCTCGGGCACCGCCACGAGGCAAGACGCGTAGAACAGCACCGCGCCGATCTCGCCCTGCCGGCCGACGAGCGCGGCGTCGAGCTGTTCGGCGGCGTCGCGCCCGGGATCGAGCACCAGGGCCTCGAAGCCGAGGTCGGGCAAGGTGAAGCGCTCGACCACGAGACACGCGTCGCGCTCGCCGAGCCGCGGCGACGCCGCCTCGCTGGCGCCCGCCGCCGCGACGACTAGAAGCCGCGTCGACTGCTGCTGCATGAGGGCACGAGCATCACTTGCAGATGGCCTTGTAGGCGTCGACGTCGCGCGCGCACAGCGCCTGGTTGTCGCGATTCACCGAGTCGTAACACGACGCCTTGTGGTTCGCGTCGAGGCACAGGTCGCAGACCGGCTCGAGGTCGTCGACGCAGGCGTCACCGCAGCCGCTGGTGAGTCCCGCGGCGATCGCCGCGAGGACCAAGATCCTCAAACCCATCGTCGCGTCTCCCGCGCGCGCCCGAGCGTGCGCTTGGCCAGCGCCGCCGAGAGCTCGGGACGGCGCGCGGCTCCGTTCACGTTGCCACACGGCCAGCAGGAGCCGCGACGCGGGGTCGTCCGGCTCCTGGGCTGCCGTGCATGTTACTGATCCAACTCCGTCGCGTGCAACACTTCGCCTCCGAGCGACGAAGTCCTCGGCCATCGGTGGGCGGTCGTCGGCTCGAGCGTCGGCCAGAGCGAGAAGCGGCGAGCGGTCCGGGACACGACCCCGATGCGGCGAGCGGGCGGTCCGGGACACGGCCCCGATCCAGCAGCGAGCGGGCGGTCCGGGACACGTGCGGGCCGTCGAGGACACGGGAGGCCTCGGTCCGGGCAGGCCTTGGTCCGGGCCCAGTCGTAAAGTTTACATAATCTATCTTATGCGAAATACAAATTGCGGGTTCCCGCGGGAAACACCGCAGACCCGCCGGTCCACGCGCACTCGTCCGTCCCCAGCAACCGCCGGGCCGTGACGTCCTTCGTCGCCGCCGCCTGCTCCCGCTGCGCCGTGCGGCTCCCGCGGCGCGCCGTGCGGGCGCGCTCAGCCCGGCCGCGGCGGCGGCGGCGGACGGACCTGGAGCCCGAAGAGCACGCCCTGGTTGCTGAGGATGTACGCCCGCGTGCCGTACGCTCCAGCGTTGGCGCTGAAGCTCGCGCCACCCGCGATGGCGTCGATGACCCCACCGTCGAGCGGATAGAACAGGAAGACGCCGTACCGCGTCGTGCCCACGAGGATCGCGCCCGCCACGGTCGTCGCCGCCGTCATCCCACCGGCCGGTAGGTCGCGATGCCACTTCTTCGCCCCGGTGTCCGGGTCGATGGCCCACAGGCCCGTCGACCCCGACGCCGCGATGAGGAGTCGCTGCGGCGCCAGGCCGTCGGCTGGCGCAGGAGCGCCCTCTGGGCTCGCGGACGCGCCGCTCGTGACCTCGTCCGCGCTCGGCCCGGGCTCGGCTTTCTCCGGCAGCGTCGGTGCCCGGCGCGGGCTCGTCCACAGGGTGAGCTCGGTCACGCCCGTGACCGCCTCGTTCTCCCACCTCGACTCGCCTGTCCTGGCGTCGCGAGCGAAGAGCCCACCCTCGTAGCTCGCGAAGACGACCGCCTCCTGCCCGCCGACGTTGGTGACGATCGGCGTCGTGTCGATGTCGAAGTAGCGCAGCTCCTCTCCGCTGCGCGCCTGCTCGACCTCGGCGGTCAGGTCGCGCGACCAGATCTCCGCGCCGTCCTTTGCCTCGTAGGCCACGACCGTCCCGTCGGAGAACGCCGCGTAGACGCGCTCGCCGTGCACCGTCGGTCCCGCGTACCCGGAGATTCCCATGCCGAGCGCGGGCTGCCGGTGTCGGTACCACAGCAGCTCGCCGGACTTCTGGTGGATGGCGACGAGCGTGTCGTTGGCGTTCGTGACGTAGACGACGCCACGGTGCACGACGGGCCGGCGCGTGACCTGCGCGTTGGTCGAGAAGCGCCACAAGAGCGCGCCGTCGACCGCGCGCACCTTGTAGAGAGCGCCGTCGTTCGAACCGAAGTAGAGCGCGTCCTCGGCGCCGTCGTAGAGCGGCTCCGAGTGCACGGCGTCGTCGGTCTCGAAGCGCCAGAGCGTCGCGCCGTTCACCGCGCTGAGCGCGTAGAGGCCGCGGTCGCTGGAGCCCACGAACACGCGGCGATGGGCGAAGTCGATCTCGGGTCGGGAGCGTTCCCACGGCTCACCCTCGGCGCGTGTCTCGGCGCTGAGCGTCCGCAGGACGAACGGCCGGAGCGCGCCGCCCGGGTGGTGCACCCACAGCGGCAGCTCGGGGCTCATGGCGTTCGGCAGTCCTTCGCACGCGACGGCGCCGAGGCAAAGTGCCCCGACGCCGACGGTCATCGCGAGCCGCCCGCCCGCCCCGATCGCGCGCCGCCTCATTCCGGCGGCCCCTGCTCGGGGCTCTCGGCCGGAGCGTCCTCGGGCGCGCCTGGAGGCGGCAGGCCCTTGCCCCCCGGACCGAACATGTCCTCGACCTTCTTCCGCTCCTCGGGCGAGAGCTTCTCGAGGAGCTCCGGCGGGATCTGCGCCCCGCCCTTGCCCCCGGGCAGCCCGGGCTGCGTGCGCTGCGGCACGGCGGACGGGTCGATGGCGCGCAGCGCCCGCTCGAGGGCGCGCGGCAGCCACCGGTACGGCTTGACCGGGTTCTCCGGGTCGACCTTCGCGGCCTCGAGATTGACCACCTCGAGGTCCTTCAGGGCCGCGACGAGCAGCTCCTTGGCAGCGTTCTTGTCGCCCTTGGCCACGAGCACCCGTGCGAGGTGCAGCGCCGCGAGCTGCTTCGTGCCCGGTGCGTCCGGCCCATCGAGACCCTCGAGCTGCCCGAAGACCGCCTCGGCGCCGTCGAGGTCGCGTTTGCCCTCGAGCGCGAAGCCCTTGCCCTCGAGCGCGCGCGCCCGGACGTCCAGGTCCGCGGCGGCGAGGGGCGAGGCGAGCACGACGTCGTAGGCCGCAGCCGCCTCGTCGTACTTGCGGGCCTCGAGCAGGCCACCGGCCTCGCCGAGCTTGGCGAGCAGCGCCGTGCCGCTCTTGCCCTGCTTGGCCACGACCGCGGCGTACGCGTCCGCGACGGCCTGGGCGCGCTCGTCCGCGGTCGGGAACACGGGGCGTGGGTCCTTCTTCTTCTCCTCGTCGTCGCGCTTGTCCTCGCCTACGGCCGCCTGCTCGAGCGCCACCGCCCGGTAGAGCTCGTCCGAGTCCTTCGCTTCGACGGAGACCGTGCGGCGCAGGTACCACCACACGCCGAGCCCGCCCACGATCGCGATGAACACGACCCAGCTCAGCCAGCGCCAGCTGCGCCGCAGCCACTTCGTGAACGCGGATGCCCCACGCGCCAGGGCGTCGTCGACCATCTCGCTCGCGGCGAGACCGCGCTTGGCGTCTTCCTTCTGGGCCTCCGCGGTGGCGCGGCGCTTGCGCAGGAACTCCTCGCGCAGTCGCTTGTTGCGATCGCGCGCCTCGACCCCGACGTCGTCTTCGTCGCGATCCTCCGCGACGGCAGGCGCTCCGGCGGCGCGCCCCGCCTTGCGCGCGAGGGCCTGTTCCCGCCGGCGCTCGGCCCGATTGCGCGCCGCCTCGGTCTTGTCCTCGCCCTCCTCGACGCCCTCGTCCTCGCCCGAGACGCCGAGCGAGCGCGCCACTTTCTGCGCGCGCTCGTCGCCGGCCCCAGGGCTCTCGCCCTCGTCCGAGTCGCGCTCGTCGTCCTCGTCCGCGCCCTCGTCCGAGTCGCGCTCGTCCGCGCCCTCGTCCGAGTCGCGCTCGTCGTCCTCGTCCGCGCCCTCGTCCGAGTCGCGCTCGTCGTCGTCCACGTCGTCGGCGCCCGCGTCGCCCCGACGATTCTCCTCGGCGGCGGCGCTCGACGCTTCGTCGTCCCGCTCGTCGCTTTCGTCGGCGTCCGACGGAGAGCCCTTGCCGCCCGGGCGCGCCCGGTCTTGTCGCTGCGTCACGCGGCGGGACTGTAGTACCGAACCGCGCGGCGTCAATCGCGCCCGCGCCGGCGCCGCGCGGCGGCGCGCGCCCCGTCCTTCGGCTCACTCCGGGTCGCCGCCCTCGAGGTCGT
Organism: Polyangiaceae bacterium; assembly: GCA_020848455.1. Classification (GTDB taxonomy): domain Bacteria; phylum Myxococcota_A; class Polyangia; order Polyangiales; family Polyangiaceae; genus JACRDA01. The sequence goes on along the minus strand of JADLAB010000171.1, from coordinate 29,072 downwards.
CGACCGCGGCGTCGCGCTCCTCCGAGAGCGGGACCACCGCCAGGCAATCGAGCGCCACGTTGTGGGTCGCGTGCACCGCGAAGTCCGCGAAATCGCCTGCCCGCATGCGCGCCGCCGCCGCGGCGGGCAGGACGGCATGCAGCTCCGAGGGCTCGTCGCCATCGGCCGGTGGCACGACCAGGGTGGCCGTGAGCGCCGGATCGAGTGCCGGCAGCTGCCTCGGCACGAGCGAGCCCGCGTCGACGATGCCCTCCCCGCGGCGGGCGAGCCCGACCCGAACCTCCCCGAGCCCTGCGTCGGTCGAGCTGGCCCGCAGCAGGATCCGGAAGCCCCGCCCGGTGCCGCCCTTCGGAATCGCCACCCCGACCGCCACGCCCGTCGCCGCGAAGCGCCGGAGCCGGTCGAGCGACTGCGCCCGTGGACCCCCCACGAGCTCGAGGATCCCCGCCCGCATGGCGAGGCCGAGCCCACCCGGCAACGGCTCCGGCACGCCGAGAAAGTGCACGAGCGACTCGCGGATCTCGGCGCCACCCCCGAGGCGCAACAGTGCCTCGGCGATGGCAAGCCTCGGCCCCTCGCTCCGCGCGAGCGCGAACGCCTTCGCGAGCGACGGCCGCGCGGCAGCCTCGCCGATGGCGGCCATGGCAGCGGCGACGTAGGGCGCGAGCCGCCGGTCGGCGAGCGCACGCGACAGCGGCAGGATCGCCGCCTTGCTGCGCAGCTCGCCGAGCGCCGCCGCGATGCGCCGCGCGCGCTCGAAGGCGAGGGGCTCGGCGCTCGGCCTCGGGCTGGGCATGTCCCACCCCGCTTCGTCCCGGTCCGGGAAGGCCTCGTTCCACCAGGCGACGAGCACGTCCTCTCCCCGTCCGTCACCTCCCTCGGCGAGGCCGAGGGCGGCCAGGCGGCGCCAGCCGAGATCGTCGCCCGCGAGCAGATCCAGCGCGAGCGGCGCGCCCTGCCCCAGCCTGCTCAGGGCGAGCGCGACGAAGCGGCGCACCACGTCGTCCGACTCGCGGCCGAGCGCGCGCCGGAGCGCCGGCGCCGTCGCGTCCACGCCGAGCTCGAACAATACCTCCGCGGCCTTGCGGCGCACGCCGAGGTCGTCGCTCGCGAGCAGCTCCGCGACCTCGGCCGCGGCCTGCCGCTCGCCGGCCATGCCGCGACGTAGCGCGGTCGGCGCCCCGGACTCCCCGTCGGCGCCGCGCAGGGGCTCGTAGCGACTCAGCGCGCCGACGAGCGCCCGACACGCCGTGCCGAGGCGCGTGGCGAGGGCGACGTTGCGCGCCGCCAGGTCGACGCGCTCGGCCGGGTCGGTCGCGAGATCGTGGAGCCGGCAGGCGCCGCCGCCGCGCGGACAGCCGAGCCGCGCGTCGCGCTCGGCGCACCAGGTCTCGGCGTCCGTCTCGGCGAAGAGGAGCGGGGCGGCCGCGGTCGTCGGCGGGGTCGCCGTCCCGAGGCTCCCGGCGAGGTCGCGCCCGTGCAGGCGCGGCGAGTGCGGGATCCCGAGGCCGCCGAGCACCGTGGGCAGCACGTCCACCTGCGACACGAGCGCCGCCACGCGGCGCCCCGCCGGCAGTCCGGGCCCGACGACCACCAGGGGCACGCGCAGCTCGCCCTCGTGGACCTCGGCGGCGTGCGCGGCGCTCGGATGATCGCGCAGCGGCGCCCCGCGATCGGCGGTCGCGATGACGAGGGTGTCCGGGCGAACCGCGCGGAACGCGGCGACCGCGACCCCGAGGGTGCGGTCCGCGACCGCGAGCGCGCCGTCGTAGCGGTCGAGCGAGGTCGGGCCGAGCTCGGCGCCGACATGGAGCCGCGCGGAGCCGCGCGGCCCTTCGAGGTGGATCCAGGCGAAGATGCGCTCGCCGGCCGGCGTCGCCGCGGCGAAGCGCCCGAGGGCGCTCACGCGCGCCTCGTCGTCCGCCGCGTCGACCGCGCGGTGCGCGAACCCGAGCTCGCCCGCGCCGCCGCTGCCGAACAGGACGCTCGCGGCGCGCCACCGGGAGGCCGGCGCGAACGCCGCCGTGCGGTAGCCGTAGTGTCCGAGCCACCCGGCCCAGCTCTCCGAGTCGGCACCGAGCCCCTGGCGCGCGAGCGCGTGCAGGTGCTTGCCCGTGAGGAGCGACGCGAGCGCGGCACCGCTCGCGGGCGTCGCCCCGTACGCCCGCTCGAAGAGGACGCCCCCGGCCGCGAGCGCGTCGAGCGCCGGCGTCGTCGGGCGCGCGTAGCCGTAGGCACCGACGTGATCGGCGCGCATCGAGCCCACCGTGACGAGCAGCACGTCGAGCCCCTCGAAGGGGAGCGTCGGGCGGGCGTCGCCGCGCGCCGCCCGCGGCGCCGGCGCAGGCTGGGGCGCGAGCTCGTCGGCGACCTCGACCGCCCCCGCTAGCCACGCCGAGGCCTCGGCGTACACGCGGCGCACGTTGTCGCGCGGCGCGAGCGCGCGCGCCGCGGACGGCGCCCCGAGGAAGCTCCCGACGAGGAGCAGCGCCGCGGCGAGCATGCGCACCGCGCCGCCACCCGCCGCGACCCTGGCCTCCGTGCCGGGGAGCTCGAGCCAGGCGAGGCCGACGCCGCACGCGGCGACGAGCCCCCAGCCGAGGTGCCAGGCGAGCGCCTCGGTGCCCGCGAAGCAGCCGCTCGCGAGCTCGCAGCCGAGCGCCCAGACGAGCGCCGCCCCGATCGCCCCGACACCATGCCCCACGCGGCGCAGACGCAGGGCGAGCACCCGGGCCGGCTCGACGCCGAAGTGGGCGAGCGCGCCCGCCACGAGCGCGCCGACCACCACCGCGGCCGCCGTCGCCGCGAGGGCCAGGCCCGAGGCGCGCGCGCCACCCCACGCGACGAGGGCGCCACCGAGACCGAGCACGCACGCACACAGCAACCGCCCCGAGCGACGGCGCGCGCTCGCGGCGCCCACGAGCCACACGGCGAGCACGGCTGCCGGGGCCACCGCGGCGGCGCAGGCGACCGGCAAGAGGGAGCCGAGCGCCCAGCCGATCTCGTGGCGCCCGGCCAGGAGGCCGCGCCGGCTCGCCCCGACCCACGCGACCTCGAAGGTGAGCAGGGCGCAGCACACGAGGAAGGCGTCCGCCCCGCCGAGCACCCAGCGCGCGAGGGCCTGGCCCCGCTCGGGGGCGGTTCGTGTCGGCGCGCGGCTCCCGGTCACACCAGCCACCCGTCGGCACCGGCGCCGATCGCGCCTCGCGCCGTCAACCGAAGGTGACGGCGAGGATCTCGTAGACGCGCGTGCCGCCGGGAAGGTGAACCGTCACCTCGTCCCCCACCCCGCGGCCGAGCAGGCTCTTGGCGAGCGGCGAGGCCACCGAGATGCGCCCGGCCTTGAGATCGCCCTCCTCGGGACCGACGATCTGGTACGCCGTCTTCTCCTCGGTATCGCTGTTGAGCAGGCTCACCGTCGCGCCGAACTTCACGCGGTCGCCCGAGAGCTTGGTCGGGTCGATGACCTCGGCGCGCGAGAGCACGTCCTCGATGTACTTCACGCGCGCCATGATCATGCCCTGGCGCTCCTTGGCGGCGTGGTACTCGGCGTTCTCGGACAGGTCGCCGTGATCGCGCGCGGTGCCGATGTCGCGCGACACCTGCGGGGACTCGACGTCCTTCAGGCGGCGCAGCTCGTCTCGCAGGCGCTGCTGGCCTGCCGGCGTCATGGGGACTCTCTCGGCCACGGGAGGCGCAGCTTGGCTGCTCGGGGGGGCGCCGTCAACGTCCGCGGGGCCCTGCCCCGGCCCGACCGCCGCGGGCCCGAGTCACGGCGCGGGCTCGGCCGGCGCAGGCTCGGCCGGCGCGGGCTCGGCCGCGGCCGACGCCATCTGGTCGAGGAAGCGCTTGGCCACCTGGCCGAAGGCCCCGCCGTGATCCCGCACCACGACCTCGAAGGCCTTCCTCGCCTCGTCGCGCTTCTTCAGCTTGAGCAGCGTCTCGCCCTTCAGCACGAGGGCCTCGGCGTCGAGGCCGCTGCCCGGGAACTTCTGGAGCGCGTAGTCGCAGCGGGCCACCGTGGCCTCGAAGTCGCCCGAGCCGAGGTAGTAGCGCGCGACGTAGAGCTGGTGGCGCACGAGGCGCTGCGTCACGACCTCGAGCATGTACTCGGCGTCGACGCGGTAGCTGGAGCGCGGGTAGCGCTTCTTGAACGACAGGAGCTCGTGGTAGGCGTCCTCGGTGTTGCCCTGGTCCCGCTCCTCCGCCGAGGGCTGGAAGACCGAGTCGCTGATATCGAGGAAGAGCGCCTTCGTCGTGCGGTAGCGGGCGTACTCGATGTTCGGGTCGCCGCGGTGCCCGCGCACGTAGCCGCGGTAGCCGGCGATCGCTTCCTTGTACTTGCCCTGCTCGAAGTCGCAGTCGGCACCGCGCAGCTCCGCGAGCTTCGCGTAGGGGCTCGCGGCGAAGATCTTCCGCACCTCGGTGAAGAGCGCGCGCGCGTCCTCCCAGTTCCGGTCCTCGAAGGCCTCGAGGGCCTCGAGGTAGGCCTTGTGCGCGTCCTCGGTGTAGGTGAGGCTGGCGGGCGAGGCCGCGGTCGGGTTGATCTCGCAGCCCACCGCCGCCGCCCCGACGAGGAGAGCGAGCCCGAGCGCCACGCGGCCGGAAAGGCGATTCATGCCCGGCCTCCTTAGCGGTTCCGGCCGCGCAGCGCAAAGCCCGCGGACGCGCGCCCGTCCGGGGCCCCTCGAGGCGCCCGCCCCTCGGCCCGCGCAGGTGCGGCGGCTTCGGGCCGCCCGCCCCATCGCGTGCTCGCCCTGCCGTGGGGGTGATACAAGGTGGGGGGCATGACGACGACGAACGCCGCCGGGGCCACCACGGTCGACCGGGACGCGACCACGCCGTTCACGGTGCTGGTCGTGGACGACGAGCCGAACATCCGGCGCGCCCTCGGCCTCATCTTGCGCGGCGAGGGCTACGCGATGGTCGAAGCGGCGAACGCCGCCGAGGCGTCCGCCGCGCTCGCCGAGTGCGCGACCCCGGTCGATCTCGTCATCCTCGATCTCCTGCTGCCCGACCTGGGAGGCCTCGCCTGGCTCGGCAAGCTGCGACAGGACGAGCTCAACCGCCACATCCCGGTCATCGTCGTGAGCGGGCACGCGAGCGGCGAAGAGGCGGCGGCCGCCATCAAGCTCGGTGCCTGCGACTTCTTCGAGAAGCCCCTCAACCGCGAGCGCGTGCTGCACAGCGTCGGGCGCGCGCTCGAGGCGGCGACCCTCACCCGACAGCTCGCGGCGCTCAGCGCCGAGCGCTCCGGCCGCGAGGAGATGATCGGCAACACCGCCGTCATGCAGCGCCTGCACCGCGAGATCGAGCGCGTGGCGCCGACCAAGGCGACGGTGCTCATCACCGGCCCCAGCGGCACGGGCAAGGAGCTCGTGGCGCGCGCCATCCACCGCCTGTCGCCACGCGTGCACAAGCCCTTCGTCAAGGTGAACTGCGCCGCCATCCCGCGGGACCTCATCGAGAGCGCGCTCTTCGGCCACGAGCGGGGCGCCTTCACGGGGGCCGAGAGCCGCAAGCGCGGCCTGTTCGAGCAGGCCCACGGCGCGACCCTGTTCCTCGACGAGATCGGCGACATGGATCTGGCGGCGCAAGCCAAGGTCCTGCGCGTGCTGCAGAGCGGCGAGCTGTCGCGCGTGGGCTCCGAGCACACCCTGCACGTGGACGTGCGCCTGCTCGCCGCCACGAACAAGGAGCTCGAGCGCGAGGCCGCCGCCGGGCGCTTTCGCGAGGACCTCTACTTCCGGCTCAACGTCTTCCCCATCCGCTCGCCCACGCTCGAGGAGCGCGTCGAGGACGTGCCCCTTTTGGCGGACGCCTTCCTGCGGGCCTTCTGCGACGAGAACGGCCTCAAGCCGAAGCACATCGACCCCGAGGTCTACCTGGCGCTGAAGCGCCGTCACTACCCCGGCAACGTGCGCGAGCTCAAGAACGTGGTCGAGCGCGCCATCATCCTCGCGGGCGACACCGTCACGGTGGCCGACCTGCCGGAGGATCCCCACGCGGACCCCTTCGACGAGACGCCGCACGCCTGGCCCACGGCGAGCATGGCGGCCGCCGAGGACGCCGGACCCCGCGCCGCCGGCGAGCTGCCGCGCCTGAGCCTCCGGGAGCTGCGCGAGCAGAGCGAGCGGCGCCACATCGTCGCGACGCTGAGCGAGTTCGACTGGAACGTGTCGCGCGCCGCGGCGGCGCTCGGCGTGGAGCGCACCAACCTGCACAAGAAGATCCGAGCCTACGGCATCCGTCGCGGCGAGAGCTGAGCCAGGCCGCGCGGGTCGAGTCACCGGCGCTCAGGTCTCCGGAGCGAGCGGGCGCAGGAGCTCCGCCACCTGGCGCGCCACCGCCCCGACGTCGCTGCGCCCGCCCGCCCGCAGCACCGGCTCGGCGATGAACATCGCGAACGACGCGTACTCGTAGAGCCACTGGCCGAGCGAACCGTCGCCGTCGATGCCGACCGCGCGCGCGAGGTTCTGCGCCACGACCGCGGGGACGAGCGTGCCGTCGGGCCGCGGGCCGGCGTCCTGGAACAGCGCGCTGTAGACCCCTCCCGCCGTCGCGAACGATGCGAGCGACTCGCGCACGTCGCGCCCGGACTGGTGCTTGTCGACCTCGGCGAGGATGAGCGCGATGGTCTGGTTGAAGATCGCGACGACCGCCTCCGGCCCCTCGGGCCGCGGCGGATGCACGACGAGCTCGCCCGCCTGCAGGAGCTGGAAGATCGCGTGGGTGGTGTCGAACTCGCCCTGCCCGAGGTGCCGGCCGATGTCCTCGATGCTGCGCATGCCGTCCACGGCCTCCCACACCGCGTGGAGCGCGTGCTCGGGCCCCACGCCGCGGCGCCCGGGCGCCCGGGCCGGCACGTGCAGGCTCGACGGGACCCGCGCCCGGAAGCACTCCATCTCGTCCATGCGCCGCGCACCCTCCATGAGCAGGGCCGCGACCGCCAGCTTCTGCCGGTAGGCGAGCCGGGAGGCGTCGTAGCCCTCCACGAAGTAGAAGGTGCCCGAGGTCGCCGCGAAGGCCGCGTAGACGATCTCCTCCGTCTGCCGACCGATGACGTGGAACAGGGTGTCCTGGCTCAGCATCTCGAGCGCGACGGCGGCCTGGCCGAAGCGCAGGCTCGGCGTGACGGCGTCCGCCACGGCGGCGACCTGCTCGCGGTTGAGCGCCCCGTAGCGGTACAGCACCTCGCCGAGGCGCTCCTTGTCCGCGGTGGAGTGCGCGCCGACGACGTGCCCGCGCTCGAAGAACACGCTGCGCGTCGCGTGGCCGTCCACCACCACGAGCTCGCCGGTCCAGTTGGCCTGGCCCACCATGCCGACGAGGTCCCAGAGCGCGCCCGGCTTCGAGATCTCGCCGGCGATCCAGAACGGCAGCGCCGGCTCTGCCTCGCCGCCGTCGCGCCCCGCGGAGCGCAGCACGACCACGTGCGGCGGCGCGGGCAGCAGGCGGTACGCGCCCTGCCGCGAGCGCATCTCGCGGCTCGCGACACGACCGACGGGGTGAGCCGTACCCGTCACGTCCACTCGCACGAGCTCGTCGCGGCGGTCGGCCTTCATGCCCGGCGACGTTATATCAGCGCCCGAGCGCCGGTGCAGCATTGCTGGCGAAGATGCCCGCCCCCGGCGGCCGCAGGTCACGGCGTCGTGCGCAGTTCCGCGACCTTCGCGCCGAAGAGCTTCTCGAGGCTCGACAGCATCGCGTCGCTCGGCTCGACCGCGAGCTCGGGGGCGAGGGCGAGCGACACCTCGGCCCCGTCCTCGGTCTCGATGAGGAGCTGGACCGGGCAGCGCCCCTTGTGGTCCTCGCACAGGCGGCGCAGGCGGCCGATCTTCTCGCGCTCGGTCGTCGCGGCCTGGAGGCGGATCGCGATGCTGCGGGTCTCGGCGCGGATGGCCTCGCTGAGCAGCGTGACCTCGTCGACCTGCAGGGTGGGCTCGCGCGGCGCGTCCCCCGTCTCCTCGCCCTCGTCGACGATCGGGAAGGACACCTTGCCCGTCACGAGCACCGGCTCGCCGCTCGCCAGCAGCGGCGCGAACTGCTGGATGCGGTTCTCGCGCACCTTGGCGCCGACCCCGCCGCTCAGGTCCTCGAGCGTGAAGGTCGCCATGCGCCCGTTGCCCTGCCGGAAGATGCGCTCCTTGTAGCTCTCCACCGTGCCGGCGCAGCGCACGCGCGCCCACGGCTCGAGCCCCGCGAGGCTGCGCACCTCGACCACCTCGAAGCGCGCGAGCTCGATGCCGTAACGGTCGAGGGGGTGGCCGGACACGTAGAAGCCGAGCGCCTGCTTCTCGCGGCGCAGCGTCTCCTGCAGGTCCCAGGGCTCGACCGCGACGTACTCGTCCGGCGCGGGCGCCGCGCTCGCCGCACCGCTCGCGCTCGGCGCCTGGAACAGGCCGAACAGGGTGGCCTGCCCTCGCTCCCGGTCGCGACTCGCGCTGCGGCCCCGCTCGAGCGCCCGGTCGATGGACCCGAAGGCGCGCGCGCGCGTCACGCCCCGCGACCCGAGCGTCGCGTCGAGCGCACCGCACTGGACGAGCGCCTCGAGCACGCCCTTGTTGAGCCGCCTCGGATCCACGCGCTGGGCGAGGTCGAAGAGGTCCAGGAACGGCCCCTCGGCGCGCGCCTCGAGCAGCGCCGCGAGCGCGCTCTCGCCCACACCTCGAACCGCCCCGAGCCCGAAGCGGATCTTGGGGTTGTAGCGGTCGACCGCCCCGCGCGCCGCGCGCCGCGCCGCCTTGCGCCGCACGCCCCTGCCCTCCGGCGCCGCCGCGTACACCACCGTGAAGTCGACGTTCGACTCGTTGACCTCGGGCGGCAGGATGTCGACGCCCCACGCCCGCCCCTCGGCGATGATCCGCACCACCTTCTCGGTCTTGTCGCGGTCGGCCGTGAGCAGTGCGCACAGGAACTCGACCGGGTAGTGCGCCTTCAAGTACGCCGTCTGGTAGGTGAGCAAGGCGTACGCGGCCGAGTGGCTCTTGTTGAAGCCGTAGCCGGCGAAGAACTCGAGCAGGCCGAAGATGCGCTCCGCGTCCTCCGCGGTGACGCCGTTGTCGAGCGCGCCCGCCACGAAGCTCGCCTTCTGCTTCTGCATCTCCTCGGGCTTCTTCTTGCCCATGGCGCGGCGCAGCAGATCGGCGCCGCCCAGCGTGTAGCGCGCCAGGCGCTGGGCGATCTGCATCACCTGCTCCTGGTAGACGATGACGCCGTAGGTCGGCTTCAGGAGCTCGTCGACGAGCGGGTGCATGCGGGCGATGGGCTTGCGCCCGTGCTTGCAGTCGACGAAGTCCTTGACCATGCCGCTGCCGAGCGGGCCGGGGCGGTACAGGGCCACGGCCGCGACGATGTCCTCGAAGGCGTCGGGGCGGAGATCCTTGAAGAGCTGCTGCATGCCGCTCGACTCGAGCTGGAACACGCCGTTGGTCTCGCCCGACTGCAAGAGCCCGTAGGTGGCGGCGTCGTCGAGCGGCATGCGCTGCACGTCGAAGGGCGGGTCGGCGCCCCGCTGGTCGGGCCGGGCGCGGATCAGCCGGGCCGCGATGTCCACGACCGTCAGGGTCTTCAGCCCGAGGAAGTCGAACTTCACGAGCCCCGCGAGCTCGACCTCGTCCTTCGCGTACTGCGTGACGACGTGCTCGCCGTTCTTGAAGCAGGGCACGTGGTCCCAGAGCGGACCCTCGCTGATGACGATACCGGCCGCGTGCATGCCCGCATGCCGGGTGAGCCCCTCGAGCCGCTGCGCCTGGGTCAGCAGCTCGCGCACGGTCGGGTCCGTCTCGGCGAGCGCCTTCAGGCGCGGCTCGACGTCGAGCGCCTCGCCGATGGTGTACATGATGCCGGGCGCCTTCTGCGGCACGAGACTCGCGATGCGCTGGGCCTCCGTCGGCTCGAGCCCCATGGCGCGTCCGACGTCCTTGATGACGCTGCGCGCCTTCAGCTCGTGGAAGGTGGCGATCTGGCCGACCGAGTCGACGCCGTAGCGCGCCTTGACGTACGCGATGACCTCGTCGCGCCGGTCCATGCAGAAGTCGACGTCGAAGTCGGGCATGCTGACGCGCTCGGGATTCAGGAAGCGCTCGAACAGGAGCTGGTGCTCGATGGGGTCGAGGTCCGTGATCCGCAGGGCGTAGGCGACGAGCGAGCCGGCGCCCGAGCCGCGCCCCGGCCCGACCGGGATGCCCTGCTCCTTCGCGTGCCGGATGAAGTCCCACACGATGAGGAAGTAGCCGGAGAACCCCATGCCCGTGATGACGTCGAGCTCGAGGGCGAGCCGCGCCTCGTAGCTCGCGCGCGCGACCGCGCGCCCCGCCCGGGCGAGCTCCTCGAAGCGCTCGGCGAGGCCGGCGCGCGCCCGGTCGCGCACGTAAGAGGCCGCGTCGTGGCCGTCGGGCACCTGGAACGTCGGCAGCATCGGCTTGCCGAGCACGAGCTCGAGCGACCCGCAGCGCTCGGCGATGGCGAGGGTGTTCCGCACCGCCGCGGGGCTGTGGCGAAACAGCTGCTCCATCTCGACCGCGCTCTTCAGGTACATCTGCGAGCTGCCGTGGTGGGCGGCGCGCGCCTCGGCGAAGGAGCGCCCCGACGCGATGCAGCCGAGGTAGACGTGGGCCTCCGCGTCGTCGGGGCCGCCGTAGTGGGCGTCGTTCGTCGCGACGAGGGGGAGCTCGAGGCTCGCGGCGAGCCCCGTCAGGATGCCGTTCAGCACGGGCTGCTCGGGGAGCCCGTGATCCTGCAGCTCCACGTAGAGGGCCCCCGGTGCGAAGCTCGCGCGCAGCCGCTCGAGCATCGCGCGCCCCGCCGCCTCCCCGAGCTCGAGCACCTGCTGGCTGACGACGCCGCCCATGCAGCCGGTGAGCGCCACGAGCCCCGCCGAGCGCAGCGCCACCTCTTCGAGGGTGACGCTCGGCGCGAGGCTCGTCGCGGGCTCGACGTGCCCGCGCGACACGAGGCCGAGGAGGTTCTTGTAGCCCTCGCGGCTCTCCGCGAGCACGACCAGGTGGTCGAGCACCTCGCCCTTCACGTCGGGGCGCCGCACGTTGAGCTCGCAGCCGAGGATTGGCCGCACGCCCTCGACGCCGCAGGCCTTGACGTGCTGCAGCGCTCCGAACATGCCGCCGTGATCGGTCAGCGCCACCGCCCGCATGCCGAGCGCCTTGGCCTTCTGCGCGAGCTTCTTGCAGCGGATGGCGCCGTCGAGGAGCGAGTACTCGCTGTGGACGTGCAGGTGGACGAACTCGGCGCTCACCGGACCGGCTTATCGGCGCGGGCGCGCCCTGTAAAGGCACGCCCGCCGCGCGCCACGCCTGCGGCGGGCGCGATGAGGCTTGCGCGCCTCGTCGCGACGCCGTTACACTGCCGACGAGGAGCGGTCGCGCGCCGCTTCGCACGACTCGCTCGCACGGCCCGCGATTCCCCGCGCGGCCGCCCGTGCGAGCCACCCCCCGGCCCGCTCGCCTCGCGGCGGCATCTGCTTCAGGGCCATTCACTTAGGCGAGCCGCAAGGTCGCCTGCAGCCACGTTCCCCAGCGCCCGCACCCCAGAAAGGCACGCACACTCCCATGCTTCGTTCCCCCCTCATTTTCGCAGGCCTGTCGCTGACCGTCCTCGGCTTCTGCCTCGCCGCAGGCTGCAGCAAGACCGAAGAGACCGTGACCCCCCCCAACGTGTACCAGGACGGCAAGCAGCCCCCGGCGGTGAGCGCGAGCGCCGTCGACGGCGACGGCCTCGGTATCACCTTCGCGGTGGACCAGCTCTTCCTCGGCGACACGGACCGCAACGGCTCCCCGCTCACCACCGCGTGGCGGCAGTTCGGCTACAACCTCGACAAGATCATCTCCGACGGCACGGGCGCGTACGAGTGCAAGCCCTTCGGCGGCGCCGCACCGAGCACCGTCCACCAGGACGGCGATCAGGGCACCGACAACTCGTTCGGCAAGAACATCCTGCCCATCATCCTCGGCCTGTCGCCGACGGCGAGCAGCGAGATCAACGCCAGCATCCAGGAGGGCAAGTTCACGATCATGCTGGACATCGCCGACATCGGCGACAAGCCCGACTACAAGAACCTCCTGACGAACCTGTACGGCGGCGGTGACCTCGGCGCCGTGCCGTCCTGGGACGGCTCCGACGCGTGGCCGGTGTACCAGGAGCTGCTCGTGAACCCGAACGACATCACGCAGGGCTCCAAGGTCAAGTTCACGAGCTCCTACGTGTCCGGCGGAACGTGGGTCTCCGGCACGCCCGGCACCCTCGACCTCACGATCGCGGTCGCGGGCTACCAGCTGACGCTCTCGATCAACAAGGCCGTCATCTCGATGGACGTCCCGAGCGACCTCAGCGAGGCCACCAACGGCGTCATCGCGGGCGTGCTCAACACCGAGGACCTCATCGACCAGCTGCGCTCGATCGCCGGCTCGTTCAGCACGAGCCTGTGCCAGGGCACCACGTTCGACAGCCTCGCCGACCAGCTGCGCGCCACGAGCGACATCATGGACGACGGAAGCCAGAACACGGCGAGCACCTGCAACGGCATCTCGATCGGCCTCGGCTTCACGGCCAAGCCGGTCACGCTCGGCGCCGTCCTGCCGCCGGCACAGCCCGGCACCGACCCGTGCAACGCGGGCGGCGGTGGCGCGGGCGGCGGCACGCCGTGAGGCGCTGACGCCGGCGCGCCGGCCCCCACGGCCGGCGCCGAAGCGGGCGCTCGCGGACGACGCGGGCGCCCGCTGCCTTTTTGTGCGCAGCGACCGCCCATGGGGGGGAACGGCGTTCCGCGCACGTACATACCGCGGTGAAGCCGGGATCGACGGGGCGCGGCTTTGCTGCGCTCTCGTGCGTCGAGCACGTTTCCGGCGGCCCGTCGAAGCGGCCCCGAGCGACCAAATCTCGATTCCGTTTCGCAAGCCGACGGAGTATGAGCGTCCCGCCGTGGGGGTGAGTGCCCTCTCGGCATGCGCCGTCGAAGGACTGGCCTCACCCGGCCCTTCACTTCCTCACACGGCAACCGTGTCATCACAGGAGAATGATCTCAATGGGTAAGATCGGATCCAGCGCCCTCATCACCGTGGTCAGCATCGGCGCATTCGCGCTCGCGGGCTGCAAGGCCACCCTCAAGGTCGGCGACCAGCCGCCGCCCCCGCCGGTCACCGCGGCTCCGCCGCCCCCGCCGCCGAAGCCCGCCCCGCGGCCGATCGCGGCCCAGCCTGCCGCCGAGAAGGTGGAGATCCCGGGCGCCGTCGTGTTCCTCACGAACAGTGCCACGCTCGACAAGTCGAGCGACGCGGTGCTCGAGCTCGTGAAGAAGTACCTCGACAGCAAGCCCGAGATCACGCTGTTCCGCATCGAGGGTCACACCGACTCCGACGGCGACGACGCCAGCAACCAGGTCCTGAGCGAGAAGCGCTCGCTCGCCGTGGCCAACTGGCTCAAGGCCCGCGGCGTGGACTGCAAGCGCCTCATCGCGGTCGGCTTCGGCGAGAGCAAGCCCATCGCCGACAACGCGACCGAGGAGGGCAAGGCCCAGAATCGCCGCGTCGTCTACTACAACGCCGCGCGCAAGGGTCAGCCGATCGGCGGCCTGCCGGTCGACGGCGGCGGCACAGTCGCGGGCGATCCCTGCAAGTGACCTGGCACGCTTCGAGGGCGCACTAGCAACGGTGGCGCGGCGAGGTGAGCCCAAGGCTCGCCTCGCCGCAGTCGCCCTCCCGCGACCAACCGCCTCGGGGCGGAGCTTCGCTTGGTATTGCAGAAAACGGGCAGCGCGCGCTTGAAGTCGCGCGCACCCTGACTATCCTTGACCCGCGCTCCGCAGAGCGACACCGGGCCCACCTTGCGAAGACCGACCGCACCCACGGCCGTCCCGACGGCGAGCGCTCCGGACGAGCCGCACACGCGGTGCGACCGCAGGCTCGTGCGCTCTACGGCGCCGACGCGCGGTGCGCGGGCGGCGGCGTCGCTGCTTGCCGGCGCGGCGCTTGCGCTCGCGGCCTGCGACGGCAGCCAGGCGACGCGCACGTGGCAGCCGACCGACCACGATCAGCCGGTGCGGCAGCAGGGCAACGCCCAGATGCCGGCGGCCCCGGCGCAGAGCGCCAACGCCGACATGCTCGTGAGCTTCACCTGGGAGCGGGACTGTTCCCAGTGCCACGGCCCTGGCGGGCGCGGCGACGGGCCGCAGGCCGCCATGGTGCACGCTCCGGACCTGACGCGCCCCGAGTGGCAGGACGCCGTGACCGACGAGCAGATCGCCGCGGTCGTCACGCAGGGGCGCAACAAGATGCCGAGCTTCGACCTGCCCCCGCGCACGCTGCAGGGCATCGTGCGCAAGGTGCGCAGTCTCCGGCGCGGCGGCCCGCGCTGACGCCCGCGGCGGCGCGCTCGCTCGCGGGCCCGGCCCCGGGGTGCTACGACCTCGAGCGTTGCCTGCCGTGACTCGTCTGCCCCTCGCCCCGCGCGACGAGGCGCCTCCCCGCGAGGCGCTGCCCGAGCTCACGTCCGCGGCCGACGCCGAGCACGAGGACGAGCCCGGTCCGCCCGCCGCTCCTGCGCTCGACGCCACCTCGGCGCGCCGCCGCGTGTGGGCCTGGCGCGCGGTGCTCCTCGCGGGGCTCGGGCTGGCGCTCTTGCCGCTCGCGCTCGCGAAGCGCGTGGAAGCGCGCGCCCTGCGCATCCACGTGAGCGAGCCGGCGAGCGTCACCGGGGTCGCGCTCTCGTGGAGCACCGGCGGCGAGCTCGTCGCCGAGAGCGAGTTCCGCTTCGCGGCGGGAAGCGCGCCGGCGGCGCTCAGCGCGAGCGTTCCGCTCGCACCGGGCAGCTACGATCTGGCGACCCGCGTCGAGCGCGGTGCGGCGAGCCGCGAGAGCCGGCAGCGCGTCGAGTTCCGGGGCGACGAGGCGGAGACGACGCTGCACCTGCGATGACCGTCGGCGCGCACCCGCGAGCGCCGCGGGCCGTGGCTCCCGAGCCACGCCGCGCGCTCTCCGAGCCACGCCCAAGGTCTCGATTTCATCCGAGAGTCGTCCGACAACGCCCGGGAATCGAAGGCGTTTGTGCACCGCTCCGGAGCGACCGGGAAACTGGCGCGAAAGCTGCGAGTCGAAATCGCTTGAGCACCATGAAACACCCGATTACTTCTTGGCCTTCACCTGAGCCACGTGGCAGCTTGTCTTACATCATCCTACCGGCCTCGCCGGTGGATCGCGTGCAAGCAACGAAGAGTGGAGCGCCCATGAGAATCGCCCCGTGGTACCTCGCAGCCCTGGCCCCGTTCGCCGCCATCGGATACAGCGGCGCGCACCTCGGCCATGCGTTGGTCGTGGCGCTGACCGTCGGCATCTTCCTCGGCACGCTCTCGCTCGGGCGCGACGCCAAGACGACGCCGTCCTGACGGCGAGGCGCGTCGCGGCACCGCCCGCCGGCGCGGGTCACCTGCTCCGGTCGAGCCCGCGGGCCGCCCGGACCGAGCTCACGAGCCGAGCTTGAGCCGCTGCATGACGGCGATGCGCTGACGCTCCTTGTACGAAGCGTGGCTCGCCTCGCCCCCCTCGTTCGACTCCTCGGTGACGCGGTCGACCATCTGGAACTCGCAGAGCGCGAAGATGACCGGGCCGAGCGAGCGCACCGCCGGCGGCGCGGCCAGGAGCGCGTTCTTCGGCACGCGCACCGGCATGTCCACGACGAAGTGCAGGATGCGGTAGGCCTGCGAGCTGAACGTGTTGCTGCTCAGCGTGAGCTCGTCGACGCTCGAGAAGCGCTTCGCCAGCACCTTGAAGGCGGGCAGCTCCTCGGCCGCCGACCGGAAGTGGATGAGCGTGTTGATGCTCTCGTGCGGCACCACGTAGTTGAACGGAAACAGCTCCTGGGACAGGTAGAGCAGCACCGGGAGCAGGTCCTCGCGCGAGCGCGTCACGATGCGGAAGCGGAGCTTGTCGTAGATCGCGGAGGCGTGGGTCTCCGACTTCGAGAGCAGCTTCGTGTAGATCGAGTCGCGCCGCTTGCGGCCGCTGACGAACTCGGTGATCGGCTGGCCGGCGCTCAGCATGTGGCCGACCACGCGATAGACCTTCTCCTCCACGAGCCGGAACACGTCCTGATCGCTCATCGGCAGGCCGTAGAGCAGCTCGCGCGCCTCGACGTGGTGGATGATGTGCATGGCCTTCAGGACCACGCACGCCGCGAGCTGGCGGTGGCCCTTGCCCGAGGCGATGACCAGTAGCTCCTCCACCGTCGCCTGCTCGATGGGGCGCGGGATCGGAAAGTCGAACTGCCGCCGCAGGTACTCGATCGCCGAGGACTTGATCGCCTCGAGGCGCTCGACGTCGGCCCGGGCGTCGAGGTCGAAGGCCTGCGCCCGGAGGAAGGCGCGCGCCTCGGCGGGCGATCGGAAGTCGACGCGCTGCCAGTCGATGACGCTGTTGCCGGTGAGGATGAGCCACACCGTCGCGAGGTCCATCAGCGAGAAGTCTTCGAGGGTCCGCAGCTGGGGGACGGCTGGCGCCGCGGCGGCCGGTCGCTCGGGCGCCCTCGGCGGAGCGCTCGGCGGGCGCCGCTCCGGGGGTCGCGCGCCGCGCTCGACGCCACGAAACGAGTCGCGCGGCGGGCGGTCGGGCGCCCCGCGGCGGGCGCCCGCGGCCGTCGCGCCGCGCTCGGTGGCGCGCTCGCCGGCGCCGCGCTCGGAGGGCCGGTCTACGGCCCGCTCGTGGCGCGCCGACGGGGGGCGCGAGTCGTCCTTGCCGAAGGGGTCTGGCGTCTGGGCACTCACCGCCCCTCAAGGTAGACCATGGCGAGGGCGCGCGAAACCGCGATGCGCGCGCGACGCGCGACGCCCGCGTCACTTGCGCGTTCCGACCGTCAGCCCGAGCGCGACGAGCAGCAGCACCACGACCACCGCCGCCAGCGCGAGCCCGCGCTGGTAGGTCCTCCGGTCGTAGGCACCGACCGCCTCGCGGTGCAGCGCGAGCTCGGCGGTGCTCGCCTGGATGTCGGCGTCCGCCCGCTCGATCTCGACGCGCATCACACCGCGCACGAGCTTCGGGTGGGTGGCGACGATGGCGCGCAGGGCCTCGTCGTAGCGCGCCAGCCGGTCCCGCTCGGCCTGGCGCAAGCCGTCGAGCGCGGCCTGACGGTGCTCGGCGGCCGCCGCCTCGGCCGCGCGGCGCCGGGCGCGCAGCTGCTCCAGGCGCCGGTCGAGGTCGCCGAGGGCGCCGGTCGCCGCGCGCGCCGCCTCGCGCGCCTCGGCGAGCGCCTTCGCCTTCGCGGCGCGCTCCGCCTCGATCGGCCCGCGCGCCTGCTCGATGGCCTGGATGCGGCGTGCCTGCTCGGGCGGGGCGAAGCGCGCCCCCTGCCCGGCCGCCTGTCGGGCCGCCTCGTGCGCCGCCTCGAGCTCGATCGCGTGCCGCCGGTGCTTGGCGTCGGCGCGCGCGTGCTCCTGCTCGCAGGTCTCGAAGTGCGTGAGGGCGGCGCGCTCGGCCTCCTCGAGCCGCGCGCGCTCCTCGCCGAGCCGCGCCGCCTCGGCGTCGAAGCCGCCGAACTCGACCCCCGCGCGCGACTCGGAGGCCGTGAGCTCGCTCCGGCGCGCCGCGACGAGCGCGTCGGGCGCCGCGAGCGGGCGCAGGATCGGCTGCAGCTCGTCGCGGTTCTGCCGCCGCAGCCGGTCCACGATGTCGGCGAGCCGGCTCTTGCGGTCGTGGACGAGCTCGTCGTGGGCGCGTTGCTGCTCGACGAGGCGCGCCGCGAGCTCACGGCGTCGCTTGTAGACGCGCCACGCGGACCACGGCCAGAGTAACGGGTTCGTCGGCGCGGGGCCGTAGCCCGCGAGCTCGCGCACGCGGCTCGGGTCCACGCTCGGCCCGAGCGGCGCGGCCTCGGCCGGCCCGGCCGCCCCACCGCCCGGGCGTCCCGGTGCCGGTCTCGGCCTCTGCCCGGCGCCCGAGGGCGTGTCGGAGCCCGTCGGCTGGGAGACGGGCCCGGGGCGCGACTTCGGCGGGCGCACGGCGTCGTCCGCGAGCTCGAGGGCCGGCACGTCCGGATCGAGCTCGCCGAGCTCGAGGGTGCCACTCTCGCGGGCCTGAGCCGGCGGTGGCGCCTCGCGCGCCGCGAACACGCTCGGCCGCGCGGCCTCGCCAAAGGCCGGGCGCGCGGCTTGCTGCACGAGCGGCACCGCCTGCGGCGCGGGCGGTGCGAGGTCGAGCTCGAGCCCGGCACCGCCCCCCTGGGCCGCGAGCACGGAGGGGTGCTGGGCCGGGTCGCGCAGGCAACCGCGACAGATGGCGCCGCGCTTGGCGAGCGCGACTCCACACCAAGGACAGGTCTCGAGGTCGGTCAGGGCCGCGAGCATAGCAGCGCCCGGGCGCGCTGCGCGCCTTTGACGCGCGCCCCGCGGCGCTCCGTCCCCCGCACCCCCGAGAGGACCGTGCCGCCGATCCCGCGCCAGCGCGGCGGCTTCAGGCTGCAGGTCTTGGGCTTCGGGGAATCCGTCCCGAGCCGACCTCCGGTGGCTCACTCCGGGTAAAGCGCTTGCCAGGTCGCCAACAAACGACCACAATCTCGCCCTCGCCGCCCCCGACCACCGACGGCCGAAGCGCGGCGCGCCCCCGAATCATGCGCCTGAACCGAAGCGGTCTCGCCGCCCTCAGCCAAGCCATCATCAAGGAGCTCGCAGACTCGAGCTCGATCGAGCTCAGCAACGCGCGTGAGGCCGCCGCAGATCTCGAGAGTGTGCTGTCGAACTACCTGAACCTGGAGCAGGCGGCGAGCGACGAGGCGCGCACGCTGGTCCAGTCGCGGGGCGTCCCCGAGTCCGAGTACGGACGGGTCAAGCGCCTCAGCGCGGACAAGCTCGGCATCAAGGTCGGCGACGACGGCCTCGACTTCGTGCTCGATCAGCTCGTCGAGATGCTGATGCACTCGGGCCATGTCGAGGAGGTGTTCGCAGCCGACCACGACCTGCGGCGGCTGATGCGACGCCACCTGATGGAGGCGGCCGAGCTCGAGAGTCAGGCCGAGGCCGACGTACGGGGCAAGCTCAAGCACGTGCAGGAAGGCTCGCGCCTCTGGGAGATCGAGTACCGCCGCATGAAAGAGGACATCAAGCGGCGTCGAGGCTCCTGACGGACGCGCCGAGCGCGCGACCGGGTGGGCGACGGCGCAGCGGGGCTCGGCATGGGCGACGCGCGATATCTGGTCACGGGCGGCGCGGGGTTCATCGGCGCCCACCTCGTCGGGGCGCTCCTGGCCCGTGGGGGCACGGTCTGCGCGCTCGACGACCTGTCCTCGGGCTCGTGGAGCGCGCTCGGTGCCGCCCGCGACGCAGCGGCGCTGCGCTGCGTGGAGGGCGACGTGCGCGACGCCGCGCTCTGCGCCGAGCTCGCACGCGGCGTCGACGTCGTGTTCCACGAGGCCGCGATCTGCTCGGTGCAGGAGAGCATCGCGGCGCCGGTGCGCGTCGACGCCACCAACGTCGGGGGCACCGTCGCGGTGCTCGATGCCGCCCGCCACGCCCACGTGCGGCGCGTGGTGCTCGCCTCCTCGACGGCGGTCTACGGCGACGCGGCGACGCTGCCGGTCCACGAGGGGCTGCCCACGGAGCCGTTGTCGCCCTACGCGGCGGGCAAGCTCGCGGCCGAGCACTACGCGCGCGTCTTCTGCCGCCTCGGCGGCAGCGACGCGGCGTGCCTGCGCTACTTCAACGTGTTCGGGCCCGGGCAGACGCCCGACAGCGCCTACGCGGCCGCCATCCCGCGCTTCATCGCGGCGGCGCTCGCGGGCGAAACGCTGACCATCTACGGCGACGGTGAGCAAACGCGCGATTTTTGCTATGTCGACGACGTGGTCGAGGCCAACCTCCGCGCGGCCGACGTCGACGTCCCGCTCGGCGGTCGGGCCATCAACGTGGGCACGGGCGCGAGCGTGGCCATCGCCTCGGTCGCGGAGCACATCCGCGTCGCCGCCGGCGGAACGGCCCGCATCGTCCACGCGCCGGCGCGCACCGGCGATGTGCGCCACTCGCGCGCCGACATCGGGCTCGCGCGCCGCCTGCTCGGCTTCGAGCCCCGCACCCGCTGGCAGGACGGCATCGCCCCGACCGTCGCTTACCTGCGCGCGTACCGGGACGCACGCCCGGGAGGAGCCGCCTGATGGTCGCCCCCAGCGACGAGTTCGTGATGCTCATCGTGTCGTCGCCGTCGGGCGCCGGCAAGACGACGCTGTGCAACCGGCTGCGCGAGGAGTTCGGCGACATCCGCTTCTCGGTGTCGCACACGACGCGCCTGGCGCGGCCCAACGAGGTCGACGGTCGCGAGTACCACTTCGTGAGCGACGCGGCGTTCGAGCGCATGGTGCGCGAGCGGGCCTTCGCGGAGTGGGCGGCGGTGCACGACCGCCGCTACGGCACCAGCAAGCGCGAGATCGAGGCGGCGCGCGCCGAGGCGCGCGGCGTGCTCTTCGACATCGACTACCAGGGCGCGCGCCAGATCAAGGCCCACTACCCCGACGCCGTCGGCGGGTTCGTGCTGCCGCCGTCGCTCGAGGAGCTCGAGCGGCGCCTGCGCGGCCGGGGCACCGAGAGCGAGGAGGCCACGGTGCGCCGCCTCGCCGCCGCCAAGCGCGAGATCGCCCATTACGGGCTGTTCGACTACGTGGTGGTCAACGACGAGCTCGAGCGTGCCTACGAGCGGCTGCGCTCGGTGGTGCTCGCGGAGCGCTGCCGGCGCGCGCGGCACGCGCAGCGCTGCGAGGAGCTCTTGACGCAGACCCTGGAGACGACGCGCCCCGGGCGGGCGCTCGGCGAGGAGTGACGGCAAGGTGAACGACAGGCAGGTGCTCGGCGTGATCGGCGGCAGCGGGCTCTACGACGTGCCGGGCCTCGAGGAGATCGAGCGTGTGCGGGTGGACACCCCGTACGGTCCGCCGAGCGATTCGCTCCTGCGAGCGCGGCTGCCCGGCGTGCCGCACGAGCTCGTGTTCCTGCCCCGCCACGGGCGCGGGCACCGCTACCCACCGCACTCCATCAACTACCGCGCCAACATCTGCGCGCTGAAGAAGCTCGGCGTCACGCACGTGCTGTCGTGCAGCGCGGTCGGGTCGATGCGCGAGGACATCGCGCCGGGCGACCTCGTCGTCGTCGACCAGTTCATCGACCTCACCAAGCGCCGCCTCTCGACCTTCTTCGAGCCCGACGCGGCGGCCCACGTCTCCTTCGCCGACCCGATCTGCCCCGTGCTCTCCGGCGCCCTGTTCGGCGCCGCCGAGCGCGTGGCGAAGACGACCGTGCATCGCGGCGGCACCTACGTGTGCATCGAGGGGCCGCAGTTCTCGACCCGCGCCGAGAGCCGCGTGTACCGCAGCTGGCAGGTGGACGTCATCGGCATGACGAACATGCCGGAGTGCAAGCTGGCCCGCGAGGCGGAGCTGCCCTACGCGACGCTGGCGCTCGTGACCGACTACGACTGCTGGCACGCGAGCGAGGAGGCGGTCGACGTCACCGCGGTGCTCGGGCGCCTGTCGGCCCTGGTCGAGCAGGCCAAGGGGGTCGTGCGCGAGCTCGCCCGGGCACTGCCCGACGTGTCGCGGAGCCCCGCGCGCGGCGCGCTCGGGTCGGCCGTCATGACCCAGGTCGCGGCGATGGGGCCCGAGACGCGCGCGCGGCTCGGTTGGCTGCTTCCGGACCTCGCGTCGTGACGGCGCGGGCGGCACGGTCGTTCTTTCCCGAGCACGCTCCGCGGTGGGTGCTCGCCGAGGTGGCTCAGGCATGAAAGCGCTCCCCATCCTCATCGTCGGCTCGATGGCCTTCGACGACCTCGAGTTCCCGCGACCGGTGCGCGACGCCGCCGGCGGCTGCGTGCACAGCCGCTTCGAGGACGTGATCGGCGGGTCGGCCACCTACGCCGCCTACGCGGCGAGCTGCTACGCGCCGGTGCGGGTGGTGGCGGTCGTCGGCGACGACTTCCCCGAGGCGACGCTCGAGCACATGCGCTCCCGGCGCGTGGACACCCAGGGCGTCGAGCGCGTCAGCGGCAAGACCTTCCGCTGGGTGGGCCGCTACCACGCGGACATGGTCGGCCGGGACAGCCTCGCGACCGAGCTCAACGTGTTCGCGGACTTCCGCCCCAAGATCCCCGAGAGCTACCGCGACAGCCGCTACATCCTGCTCGGCAACATCCACCCGGCCCTGCAGCTCGAGGTGCTCGATCAGGTGCGCGAGCCCGAGCTCGTCGTGGCCGACTCCATGAACTTCTGGATCGAGCGCGAGCGGGAGGCACTCGGCCGGCTGCTGAAGCGCATCGACGTGCTGGTCATCAACGACGAGGAGGCGCGGCTGCTCGCGGGCGAGCACAACGTGTCGCTCGCCGCGGCCGAGATCCTGCGCATGGGCCCGAAGAGCGTGGTGGTCAAGCGCGGCGAGTACGGCGCCCTCTACTACGACGCCGAGGGGGTCTTCGCCGCCCCGGCGCTGCCGCTGCACGAGGTCGTCGATCCGACGGGCGCGGGCGACAGCTTCGCCGGCGGCATGCTCGGCTACGTCGCGGAGCGCCGCCGCACGGACCACGCCGCCATGCGGCGCGCCCTCGTGAACGCGACGGCGGCGGCGTCCTACTGCGTGGAGGCCGTGGGCACCCGCGGGGTGCAGGACCGGTCGCGGCACGAGCTCGCAGAGCGCGTCGGGCGCATCCTAGCCCTCTACCGCGTCGATCCCTAGCACGAGGACTGAAGGCCCCCGAGAGGCATGCACCGGCAGATCGGGCAGCGCTCGCGAGCGTACCGCTCGGTGGCGGCACACGCGGCGCTCGCGGCGGCGCTCGTCGCGGGCGCGGCGTGCCGTGACGAGCGCGACCCGGGCGCCGCGGAGGCCTACCCGGGCCCGACCACGGCGGTCACCGGCGCGAGCGCCGCCGAGGCCGCAGCGAGCGCCAACGCCCCCTCCGCACCCTCGGCGGGCTCGAGCGCGCCGGCCGCCGCCCCCGGGTCGAGCGCCGTCCCGGCCGGCAGCGCAGCGCCGGCGAGCGACTGTCCCGCCGACATGGTGCTGGTCGCCGGCGCCTACTGCCCCGAGGCTGAGCAGAAGTGCGTCGCGCACACCAGGGACTACGAGCAGCAGGAGCGCCGCCGCGAGCAGGCCAAGGCGGCGGGGCGGACCTTCGACGAGCGCCCCGCGCCCGAGCGCTGCGTGCGCTTCGCGGAGCCGAGCCGCTGCCTGTCGCGCGAGCGGCGCCCCGTGCGCTTCTGCATGGACCGCTACGAGTGGCCGAACCGGCAGGGCGAGCTGCCGGCCCTGTTGCGCACCTGGACCGAGGCCCACCGCGCCTGTGCCGACGCGCACAAGCGACTCTGCACCGCCGACGAGTTCAACTTCGCCTGCGAAGGCGAGGATCTGCGGCCGTACTCGTACGGCTACACGCGCGACGACACGCGCTGCAACGTCGACAAGCCCTACGTCCAGCCGAACCAGCAGATCCTCGTACCCTACGACCTCTGCCAGGAGCGCGCGCGCTGCCGCGCCCACCTCGCGGAGCTCGACCAGCGCGAGCCGGCGGGCTCGCGGCCGGGCTGCGTGTCGCCCTTCGGGGTCTTCGACCTCAACGGCAACGTCAACGAGTGGGTGGAGCGCCCGGGCGAGACCGCCCCGCGCCGGAGCGGCCTCAAGGGCGGCTGGTGGGGGCCGGCCCGCAGCCGCTGCCGGCCGATGGTGACGGCGCACGACGAGAACTACGCGGGCTACGAGGTGGGGTTCCGCTGCTGCGCGGATGCGGGCGGCGGGAGCGACGCGGGCACGCGCTGACCTCGAGCGCGCACGGTGACGCCGGGACGCCGAAGCCCATTGTCAGCGCGCCCGCGCTACCGCTAGGTTGGAGGGACGTACACGGGCCGGCGCCGGAGCGCCGCGAGGAAGGGCGAATCATGGCTTCGAATCGAACGGTCGGGCGGGTGGCGCGGGTGGGTTGGCTGAGGCTCGGGCTCGGGCTCGGGCTCGGCGCCGCGGTGGCCGCCGTGGCGGGCGCCGCGTGCAGCAAGACCGACGACACCCCACCGCCGGGTGGGCCGACCTGCGCACCGTCGGACCCGACCTGTCCCGCCATCAGCCCCGATTGCCTCGCGCTCACGGACAACGCGGGCGCGGCGGCGTTCACCCTGCGCCTGTCGCAGCTCACCATCACGAAGCCGACGGCGCTCGCGCAGCAGTTCATCGCCGGCCTCATCGGCGGCGGCGTCAACATCAACCTGCCGCAGTGCAACGTGTCGGGCAAGGGCACCTTCTCGTGGCTCCTGCACTTCGACACGACCACGAACATGCTCCTCACGGGCGGCGCGCTCCCCAAGACCGACCCGTCGAGCGGCTACTGCTTCGTGGACGACAACGTGGCCAACATCCACCCCGTGCAGATCGCCACGACGGTCGCGCCCGACGGGACGTTCACCGCCGGGCCGCTGGCCGATCTGACCGTGCCGGTCTACCTCGACATCACCGCCACGAGCACGGTGCTCCTGCCGCTGCACCAGCTCATGATCACCGAGGCGAAGGTCTCCGCCGACCACAACTGCATCGGCGGCTTCAACTGGCAGGGCCTGCAGCCGCTCAACAACTGCAAGCCGAACCTGGATCTCGGCATCGACTACTACCTGAACGACGCCACCATGGCCGCCTACATCACGCTCGAGGAGGCCGACACCGTGGTCGTGGCGGAGCTCGGCAAGACGCTGTGCGTGCTCCTCGGCGCGAACGACCCGCTCTACGCGGACCAGAGCTCTCCGAAGAAGTGCCTCCGCGATGCCGGCACCAACGAGATCGTCCTGCAGGGCGACTGGTGCTCGACGACGAACGCCGCCGGCGGCTGCGCCGACTCGATGCAGCTCGCGGCCGAGTTCGCGGCGAGCGCAGCCGAGCTCGAGGCCGGCTGCACGCTGCCGCCCTGACGGCCGGCCGGCGTGCTTGCCACCGAGGGCGGCTCGGCGTAGCCCGTCGACGTGGCCTTCCCTGCCCCGCTCCACGAGACCGAGACGCACGCCGCCCTGCGCGAGCAGGCGCGGCGCTTCGCGCGCGAGCGCATCGCCCCCCACGCCCACGCCTGGGACGAGGCCGGAGAGTTCCCGCGCGAGCTCTACGGCGAGCTCGCCACGGCCGGGCTGCTCGGGCTGTCCTACCCCGAGGAGCTCGGAGGTGCCGGCGGCGACGCCTCCCACGCGCTCGCGGTGAGCGAGGAGCTCATCTTGCACGGCAAGAGCGTGGGGGCCGTCGCCGGCCTCGGAAGCCACGCGATCGCGCTCCCGCCCATCGTCCGCTTCGGGACGCCGGAGCAGCAGCAGCGCTTCGTCCCGCCGGTGCTCCGCGGCGAGCGCATCGCCGCGCTCGCCATCACCGAGCCCGGCGCCGGCAGCGACGTCGCGGCGCTCGCCACGCGCGCGGTGCGCGACGGCAACGACTTCGTCGTCAACGGGAGCAAGACCTTCATCACCTCGGGCTGCCGCGCGGACCTCGTGACCACGGCGGTCCGCACGGGCGGCCCTGGGCACGCCGGGGTCTCGCTCCTCGTCGTCGAGCGCGGTACGCCGGGCTTCGGCGTCAGCAAGAAGCTCAAGAAGACGGGCTGGTGGGCGAGCGACACGGCCGAGCTCTTCTTCGAGGACTGCCGCGTGCCGGCGGCGAACCTCATCGGCCTCGAGAACGCCGGCTTCGTCCCGATCATGATGAACTTCGTCGCCGAGCGGCTCATGCTCGCCTCGAACTGCGTCGCCATCGCGCTCCTGGCGCACGCCGAGTCCCTCGCCTACGCGCGCGCGCGCGCCGCCTTCGGCCGCCCGATCGTCGGCTTCCAGGTGA
The DNA here is from genome assembly GCA_020848455.1 of Polyangiaceae bacterium. Taxonomy (GTDB): domain Bacteria; phylum Myxococcota_A; class Polyangia; order Polyangiales; family Polyangiaceae; genus JACRDA01. The sequence continues at coordinate 3,253 of JADLAB010000171.1, read as the reverse complement.
CGCGCCACAAGCTCGCCGACATGGCGACCCGCATCGCCGCGAGTCGCGCGCTCGTCCACGAGGTGCTGCTCCGGTACCTCCGGGGCGACGCCTCGCCGGCGCTCGCCGCGATGGCGAAGAACGCCGCGAGCGACATGTGCTCCTACGTGTGCGACGAGGCCGTGCAGCTCCACGGAGGCGCGGGCTACATGCGCGAGACCGTGGTCGAGCGCCTGTACCGCGACGCGCGCCTCTACCCCATCGGCGGCGGCACGCGCGAGATCATGAACGAGGTGATCGGCAAGTCGGAGGGGTACGGCTCGTGAGCTCGGCACGTCGTGGCGGCTCGTTCGCACCCTTCGCCGGGCGCGCGACGCGGACCACCGCGCTCGCGCTCGTCCTCACGGCGGCCTGCGGCGACGCGAAGGAGCCCGCCGCGCGCGCGACCGCGTCGACCGCGACCGGGGCGACGACGAGCTCCGGCATCCGCGGCTCGCATCCCTTCGCCCCCGACATCGCGTGGGATGCGCCCGCCGGATGGGAGGTCATCCCGGCAGAGGGAGCCTTCCGCAAGGCCGCGTACCGCGTGCCCCGCGCCCCCGGCGACACCGCGGACGGCGAGCTCACGGTGGTGGTGGCGGGCGGCGGGGTCGGGCAGAACATCGAGCGCTGGAAGAGCCAGTTCGAGCTCGAGCCGACGGACCCGCTGAAGGTGGACGAGCGCCAGATCGCGGGGATGAAGCTCACCCTGGTCGAGCTCCACGGCGCCTTCAAGGGCAGCGGCATGCCCGGCGAGAAGACCGAGCCCCGCCCGGGCTGGGCCATGCTCGCGGCCGTCGTGCCCACGCGCCCGCAGGCGTACTTCTTCAAGCTCACCGGCCCGCGCGCCACCGTCGAGGCCGCGAAGGCCGGCTTCGACGCGCTCATCGCGAGCCTGCGCCTGCCCTGAGCCCGGCGCGGCACCGGGTCTTGCCCGGCGTCGTGACGCCCCGCGCCGGGCGGTGCTATACGGCGGCCATGTCGCGGGTACACAATTTCAACGCTGGTCCGGCCGCCCTCCCCCTCCCCGTGCTCGAGCTCGCGCAGAAGGAGCTCTGCGACTACCGCGGCACGGGCATGAGCATCATGGAGCACAGCCATCGCGGCAAGGCGTACGACGAGGTGCACGCCGCGGCGATCGCGCTCACGCGCGAGCTGCTCGGCTTCGGCGACAGCCACGAGGTGCTGCTCCTGCAGGGCGGCGCGAGCCTGCAGTTCGCCATGCTGCCGATGAACTTCCTGCCGGCCGGAGCGAGCGCCGACTACGTGCTCACCGGCGGCTGGAGCGAGAAGGCCTTCGAGGAGGCCAAGCGCGTCGGCACCGCGCGCGTCGCCGCCACGACCTGCGAGGACGGGCGCTACCGCCGCATCCCCAAGCAGAGCGAGCTCGCGCTCGATCCGAAGGCCGCCTACGTGCACATCACCACGAACAACACCCTGTTCGGCACGCAGTGGCACTCGGTGCCAGAGACGGGCGAGGTCCCGCTCGTGGCGGACATGTCGAGCGATTTTCTGTGGAAGCCCATCGACGTGAGCCGCTACGCGCTCATCTACGCCGGCGCCCAGAAGAACGTCGGCCCGTCCGGCCTCGCCGTCGTCATCGTGAAGAAGAGCTGGCTCGACAAGGCGCGCACCGACATCCCGACCATCCTGCGCTACGCGACGCACGCGAAGAACGCGTCGCTCTACAACACACCCAACACCTGGGGCATCTACATCATGCGCAACGTGCTCGAGCACGTGAAGCGCGAGGGCGGGCTGCCCGCCGTCGAGCGCGCGAACCGCAAGAAGGCCGACACGCTCTACGCCGCCATCGACGCGGCGCCCGACTTCTTCCGCTGCCCGGTCGAGAGGGACAGCCGCTCGACGATGAACGTCGGCTTCCGCCTCCCGACCGAGGAGCTCGAGGCCGCGTTCGTGAAGCAGGCGACCGAGCGCGGCATGATCGGCCTCAAGGGCCATCGGTCGACCGGCGGCATCCGCGCGTCGATCTACAACGCCGTGCCCCTCGCCTCGGTCGAGGCGCTCGTCGCCTTCATGGGCGAGTTCCACAAGGCGCACGGCTGACCCGGCGTGCCCGGCGTGGCAGGCGGCCCGCTCCGACCCGTGGGCCGCCTCACTCGTCGCCGTCGCGGCCGGCCGCGGGCGCGACCCCCGGCGGCAGCAGATCCGCACAGCACCGCACACCGAGCGAGTAGTCGGCGTACGGGAACGGGTGCTTGGTCGTGTACCAGTCGCAGCCTTCCTTGGTCGCGCGCGCGTAGAAGCCACCGCCGAAGCCCCCGCTCGGGTCGCCCTCGAACCACTCGTCCACGTTGCCGACCATGTCGTAGGCGGCGTCGCCCTCCCACTCGCTCTTGCAGCGCGGCGTCGCGCCGGTCTTGCGCAGCAGGGGCTTGCCCTTCGACTCGACGAGGTTGAGGCGCGGATCGTTGTGGCCGATGGCGGGGTTGTCGTGCAGCACCGCCGCCGGGTGGGCCTCGCGGAACACGTTGCAGGCGCCCTGCTCGTACTTGTCGCCGTAGGGGTACTTGAGGCGGCGCTCACCCCCGCAAGCGAGGCGCCACTCCTCGAAGGTGCAGAGGCGCTTGCCGGCGTTCTCGCACGCGGCCTTCGCCTCGACGCCGCTCGTGTGGCCGTTCGGGGTCACGCCCTTGCGCGACAGCGCCACGGGCGCGACATCGCGCTCGCGCTGCCAGTCCGGCAGGTTCGGAAGCGGCATGGCGCGCGCCTTCGCATCCCCGATGTCGAGCCGCCCCTTCTGCCACTCCTTGACGGCGTAGAGGGCCCACTTGCGCGTCGGCGAGTAGTAGGGCGAAAGGCGCAGCTCCTCGGTACCCTTGGCGACGAGCATGGCCTCGTAGCGATCGACGCAGTAGCGCCGATCCACCCGCACCATGTCGAGCGGGCAGCGCCGCTCGGGCGGCGGGGGCGGTGCCGCGTCCTCGGGGGGCGCGGCGTCGAGACCCGCGTCGGCGGGCCCGGCCTCGCCCGTCGACGACGGCTCGGCGCTCGGCTCGCCGGCGGCCGCACCGCTCGAGGCGGCCGCGGTCGGGCCCGCCCTCGCGTCGTCGCGACACCCGGACCCGAGCGCCGCGAGACCCACGAGCAGGGCCGCGCGCGCGAGGTGAGCCGGGGCACCGCCGCGGTCCGCGCTGTCTCGCCGACGTCGCATGTTTCGCCGTTCCGACAGAGGTGCACCCGCCCGCCGCGCGTGGCAAGGGGCAAGGACCGG
>JADLAB010000170.1 GCA_020848455.1 Polyangiaceae bacterium | reverse complement strand
GGTCGATCTCGACTTTCTCTACCCGTTCTTCGCCGACAAGCGCGTCGTCGCCATCACCGGCACCGACGGCAAGACCACGACGACGACGCTGACGGGCGAGCTGCTGGCGACGCTCGGGCCGGTGGTGGTGGCGGGCAACATCGGCGTGTCGCCGTTCGCGTGCTTCGACGAGCTGCGCGCGGCCGACCGCGTCGTCTTCGAGGTGTCGAGCTTCATGCTCGAGGGCCTACGGCGCTTCCGGCCCCACGTCGCCGCGATCCTGAACGTCGCCGAGGACCACGTGGATCGCTACCGCTCGCTCGACGAGTACGGCGCCGTGAAGTGCGGCATCGCTCGCCACTGCAGCCCGCAGGACGTGCTCCTGCTCAACGACGACGATCCGCGCCTCGCGCGCTTCCGGCCCGCGAACGTGGCCGTGCGGCGGCTCTCGCGCACGCGCCGCGACGGCGTGGCGGCGTGCTTTCGCGACGGCACCTTCGAGGTCGGCGGCGAGCGCTACCTCTTTGCCGCCTCGGCGCTCCGGGGCCAGCAGAACGAGCTCAACGTGCTGACGGCCCTCGCCATCGCGCACGAGGAGGGCGCCGAGCCCGGCGCCATGCGCGACGTCCTCGGACGCTTCCGCGGGCTGCGCCATCGGCTCGAGCACGTCGGTTGCTTCGGCGGCGTCGACGCCTACGACGACTCCAAGGCGTCGAACGTGCACGCGGTCGAGGCGGCCCTCGGGAACTTCCCGGCGAACGTGGTGCTCATCCTCGGCGGTCGCGACAAGGGGCTCGACTTCACGCCGCTCCGGGCGCACGCCCACCGCCTGCGGCGCCTCGTGTGCTACGGCGAGCACGGCGAGCGCATCCGCGACGCGCTCGACATCCCGGGCGCGCTCTACCGTCACGACTTCGAGGACGCGGTCGCGTGCGCCGCGGCCGAGTGTCGCCCGGGCGACGCGCTCGTGCTGTCGCCCGGTTGCACGAGCTGGGATCAGTTCCCCAACTACGAGGTGCGCGGCGACGCCTTCCGCGCGCTCGCGGCGCGCCACCTCGGCTCCGGGGGCCGCGCGTAGCCGGGCGCCTGCCGTGGCCGGGCCGTCGGTTCGTGTACCCTACGCGCGTGCGACGCTACACCGCGCGACCCCACGACACCTGGCGCCCCGTCCTCACGTCGGTGCGTCCCCTCGTCGACGCGCGCTCCGGCCTCGTGGCCGGCGCGGGCTCGGCGCTCGTGCGCGTCGGGGCCCGGCTGCTCTGCGTGCAGGACGACGCCCGGGCGGCCCTGTGGATCGAGCCCGGCTCGGGCGCGCTCGAGCCCCTGCCGCTCGGGGGCTCGACCGCGCGCCTCGCGAAGCGCACGAAGCCCGACTTCGAGGCGGCCTTCGTCGCCGGCGACGAGCTCGTCGTGCTCGGCTCGGGCTCGGCGCCCGGGCGCGCCGCGGTCGTGTACGCGCCGCTCGACGGGCGCCCGGTGCGCGAGGTCGACGCCTCGGCGCTCTACGCCACGCTCGCGGCGCGCCTCGGAGCAGTTCTCAACCTCGAGGGCGCCGTGCTCGTGTCGTCCGCGCGCGGCGAGCTCGTGCGGCTCTTCCACCGCGCGAGCTCGCCGGAGCGGGGCGCGAGCGCGACCTTCGACGTGGAGCTCGGCGCGTTGCGGTGCGGCGCGGGCCCGGTGCTCGACGAGGCGCGCTACGACCTCGGCGGTGTCCTTGGCGTGCCGCTCGCGTTCACCGACGCGGCCCTCTTGCCGGACGGCCGCATCGCGTTCCTCGCGGCCGCCGAGGACACGGTCGATCCGGTCGAGGACGGAGCCGTGCTCGGCACGGTCCTCGGCGTGCTCGATCCCGACGGGCCGCGCGTCGCCCCCATCGTCGAGCTCGACGGCTCCCCGACGCGCCGCAAGCTCGAGGGCCTGGCGCTCGACGCGGACGGCCGCGGCGCCTACTCGGTCACCGACCCCGACGACGTCGAGCGTCCGGCGGAGCTCTGCCGGCTGGAGTGGCTCGCGGCGATCTAGGCCGCGTGCGCCGTGTCGGGGCGCTCGGGGCGCTCGGGGCCATCAGGGCTCCCAGGTTGCGCCGGTCGCGCAGTCGACGTGGCGCGGGACGAGCCGCGTGCGCGCGATCTCGAGCACCCCGAAGGTGACGGGCAGCGAGAAGCGCCGCGGGCCGATCGAGCCGGGGTTGAAGACGACGAGGCCCTTGTCGCGCCCGATGAAGGGCACGTGGGAGTGTCCGCAGAGGACGAGGCCGGCCCCGTGGGTGCGCGCGAGCGCGGCGGCGTCGGCGCGGAGCTTCGGGCCGTAGACCGCGATGTGGACGAGCAGGAGCCGGAGGACGACCTCGCCCTCGTGGCGCAGCGACACGACGAGCGAGTCGGGGGGCGCGCCGCTCGCGCAGGCGTCGACGTTGCCGCGGACGGCGAGCACGGGTGCGATGGCCGCGAGCTCGTCGAGCACCTCGAGCCGACCGATGTCGCCCGCGTGCAGGATGCGGTCCGGCCGCTCGCGCCGGATGAGCTCGCCGGCGGCGGGGTGCGGCGCGCTGTGGGTGTCGGCGACGACGACGAGGCGCAGGACGTCGCCGGCGAAGGCGAGCTCGGCGCTTGCGTGCCGCGTTGCGCGGCGCCCCGCCTCGGTTGCACGCCGGACCATGGGCAGCCGGTAGCACGCCCCCGCGCGAAGCGACACCTGCGCTCACGCCGGTCGTTCGATGGTATGAGTACGACCCTCCGAGGCAGCGAGAGCGCGACACGGCATGAGCACCGAGGCAAGCGAGGTCGTGGAGGAGGGCGTGCGCTTGCGTCCTCCGCCGGAGGAGCGCTCGCGCACCGAGCGGACGCTCGCGCTCGATCCCGCGGCACCGCTCCGGCGCATCAGCATCGAGCTCGAGCGGCGCTGCAACCTCGCCTGCCTCTACTGCTACACGTCGGCCACGGCGGACTACCGCGGCGGGCTCGACGAGGACGAGGTGCGCTTCGTCGTGCGCGAAGCGGTCGCCTGCGGCGCGCGCGCCGTCTCGGTGGTGGCGGGCGGCGAGGCCCTCCTGCGCCGCACGCTGCTCGTCCCGGGGGAGTCGTGCCTCGACTACGCCAACGCGCTCGGCGCCTACACCTACCTCTACACGAACGCGACGCTCGTCACCGAACGGGCGGCGCGCTTTCTCGCGGCGCGCGACGTCACCGTCGTCGGCAAGCTGAACAGTCTGAAGGAGGACGTGCAGGACGCGCTCGCGGGCGTGCCCGGATCCGCGCGCCTCATGCGCCGCGGCATCGACGAGCTCCTGCGGGCCGGGCTCGCCGACGACACGCCGAGCCGCCTCGGTCTCGAGACCATCATCTGCCGGCAGAACTACGACGAGCTACCCGACATGTGGCGCTTCATGCGGCGGCACCACATCGTGCCCGAGGTCGAGATCGCGACCGACCACGGCCGCGCCGCCGCGAACGGGAGCGAGCTCTACTTTGCGCCCGCCGAGGCGCCGCAGAAGTACAAGGAGCTCTTCGAGGAGCTGCTCTACATCGACCGGAGCGAGTTCGGCTTCGACTGGGTGCCGCAGCCGCCCTTCGCGGCGGGCTCGTGTCAGCTGCACTTCGGCAACGTCTACGTGAACGACCGGGGCGGCGTGCAGCCGTGCGCGGGGATCGACGTGCCCTATGGCTACCTGCGCGTCGGCGCGCACGCCGCGGACGGCCAGTCGCTGCGCGAGATCGTGACGGGCGGCGAGGTCATGCGCATGCGCCACGTGCAGGACCACATCCAAGGTGCGTGCCGCACCTGCGAGCTGCGCGACAGCTGCTATGGCTGCCGCGCGGCCGCCCATCACGCCTTCGGGGACCGCTTCGCCGCGGACCCGACCTGCTGGCGCGCCGAGCGCGCCCGTCGCCGCTTGCCCCTCTTGCGCGTCGTGCCGTGAGCGCCGGCCGCGACGCACGGGGCCTGTCGCTCGCGGCGCTCGCCGAGCGGCTCGGGGGCGTGCTCCACGGCGACGGCGCCGTCCGTGTCGGCGATCTGCGCCACGACTCGCGCGCGGTCGAGCCGGGCGATCTGTTCGTGGCCCTGCCTGGCGCGGCGGTGGACGGGCTCGCGTTCGCGGCCGAGGCCGTCGCGCGCGGGGCCGTCGCGCTCCTCGCCGAGCGCGCGCCCTCGGGCGCGACCGTGCCCTTCGTCGTCGTGCCGGACGCGCGCGCCGCGCTCGGGCCGGCGGCCGCGGCCGTGCACGGCCACCCGAGCGAGCGCGTGCGCGTCGCGGCCGTGACGGGCACGAACGGCAAGACGACCACGGTCGAGCTCGTGTGCGCCGCCCTCGCCCGGGCCGGCCGCCGGCCGGCGAGCATGGGCACGCTCGGCATTCGCTTCGCGGGCGCGGTGCGGCCGTACGACCTCAACACGCCCGAGGCGGACGCGACGAGCCGCCTGCTCGCCGAGCTCCGCGACGCGGGGGCGACCGAGCTCGTGCTCGAGGCGACCTCCCACGGGCTCGCCGAGCACAGGCTCGACGGGCTCGCCCTCGCGGTCGGGGCGTTCACGAACCTGACGCACGATCACCTCGATCTGCACGGCAGCTTCGAGGCCTACGGCCGCGCCAAGGCCCGCCTGTTCCGCGAGCTGGCGCCGGCCGTCGCCGTCCTCGACGTGGACGGTCCCTTCGGTGCGACCCTGGCGCGCGAGCTCGGGGCCGCGGGGGGGGCGCGCGTGCTCACGGTGAGCGTGGACGGCCGAGCGGCCATCCGCGCCGTGTCGCCCTGCGTGGATGCCGCGGGCGTCCGCGCCCGGATCGAGACGCCCTCGGGCCGCGTGGAGCTCTGCTCGCGCCTGTTCGGCCGGCACAACCTCTCGAACCTCCTCGTCGCGCTCGGCATGGCGCTCGGCCTCGGGGTCGAGCCGGCCGTGGCGGCCGAGGCGCTCTCGGAGTGCGCGGCACCGCCCGGGCGGCTCGAGCGCTGCGACGCGCCCGGCGACGACGTGGTCGTGCTCGTCGACTACGCGCACAGCCCCGACGCGCTCGACAAGGCCCTCTCGGCCGCGCGCCTCCTCGGCCCGGGCAAGCTCTGGTGCGTGTTTGGCTGCGGTGGCGCGCGCGATCGGACGAAGCGCGCGCCGATGGGCGAGATGGCCGCGCGCCGCGCCGACGTTCTCGTCGTCACGAGCGACAACCCGCGGAGCGAATCGGCCGCGGCCATCGCGGAGGCCGTCCTCGAGGGGGTCGCGCGCGCGGGTGCTCACGCGACCGTCGAGCTCGATCGCGCGGCGGCGATCGCCCTCGCCGTCTCGTCCGCGGCCCCGGGCGACGTCGTCGTCGTCGCGGGCAAGGGCCACGAGACGGAGCAAGTCGTGGGCGCGGAGCACCGGCCCTTCGACGATCGGGACGAGGTGAGGCGGGGGCTCGCGGCGCGGCGCGCCGGTGGCTAGCGCAGCTCCCGCAGTACGAGCTCGAGCGCAGGCTCGAGCCCGTGCCGCGCGCAGGCGCGACGCAACGTACGCCGCCCGCGGTCGGGCTCCGTCAATGCGGGCCCCGCGGACGTCGCGCCAGGCGAGCGGCCCGTTCGCCGAGCGCCAGCGCGAGAAGCAGGCGCTCGCGCGCCGAGAGCGCCCGCAACCGAGCGCGCTCGCGCTCCTTGGCCGCGGCCATCGAGCGACTCTTCTGCTCGCGCGGAACCGAGGCCACCATACCCTGAGCGTAGGAGCGAACCGGGCGGCTCGCCAGCCTCCTCGGCAGGCTCGGGGCGCCGGTGCGGCCGGCCATGCCCTACCGCTCGCTCCGGTCGATCCGCGGCCGGCGCGCCACCTCGACGACCGCCTCGGCATAGGCCGCGGCGGCTGCCTCGCACGCCGGCAGCTCGCCCGCGAGCCACGCCGAGGCGAAGTTCGTCTCGCTCGGGGGCGGGAAGATCTTGGCCGCCGTGACGTCGGCGGCCTTCAGGGCGGCGTCGAGGGCGTAGGTCGCCTCGAGCGGCGGCGCGACGAGGTAGGCCATGGATTGGCCCGGAGCGAGCCCCGCCTCGCGCGACAGGTAATGGCCGAGGGACGCGATGACGTGCGGGAACACGGCCACGGAGCCGGCGT
>JADLAB010000169.1 GCA_020848455.1 Polyangiaceae bacterium | reverse complement strand
GTGTGGGCGCCCCAGGCGTCGGCGGGCCGTACGAAGGCCGGCCGTACGCAAGCGCGCCTGGCGCGGGTACCTCGTACGCCGTCGCGGCCTGCGCGGCCGCTCCCGGAGCGGGCGGGCCGCCATAGGCGGTGGCGGCGTACGCGGTGGCAGCATACGCGGGGGCGACCGGCGGCTGGCCCTGGTCGGGTGGACCATACGCGGGCTGGCCATACGCCGGCTGGCCATACGCGGGCTGGCCGTACGCAGCAGGCTCGCCGTACGCCGGCTGGCCGTATGCGGGCTGGCCGTACGCAGCAGGCTCGCCGTATGCGGGCTGGCCGTGGGGAGCAGCGCCGTGCGCCGCCTGCGGGCCGTAGACGGGTTGGCCGTACGCAGGTTGACCGTACGCAGGTTGGTCATACGCCGGCGGGCCGTAGCCGGGCTGACCGTACGCAGGCTGGCCGGGGGCAGCTCCGGGGGCCGCCGAACCGTAGCCAGGAGCCGCAGGACCATAACCCGGAGCCGCAGGACCGTAACCCGGAGCCGCAGGACCGTAACCCGGAGCCGCAGGACCATAACCCGGAGCCGCAGGACCATAACCCGGAGCCGCAGGACCATAACCGGGGGCAGGCACGCCCGGCTCGACGGGCGGCGCCCACCCCGCGGGAGGCCCGGGGGGCTGTGCGAAGGGCGGAGCCGGCGCCGCGGCTGCGAGCCGGTGCTTGAAGAAGATCTGCAGGGCGAGGAACCCGCCGACGCCGCCGACCGCGCCGAACACGAACGGGAAGAGGAGCAAGTGAGCCCAGGGTCCCGCGGTGAGGCTCCCGAGGTAGTAGGCGCTGACGAGCGCACCCGGCATCCAGTGGAAGAGGTCGTAGACGAAGCGCGGGGCCACGAGCACGAGAAACCACAAGAAGAGGCTGCCCACCCCGGCGATCACGCCGTTGACGAGGCCGGCGAGCACGCCGCAGGTCGCCGCGTCGCGCGACGAGATCGCCTCGGTCGGATGGGAAACGAGGTACTGCCGCACCGCGAGCGCGGCCCCGCCGAGCGTCACGACGCAGAGGCAGGTGTTGAGCATGCCGAGGATCGGCAGCGCGCACACCGCGCCGGCGATGCCGCCGCCGACGAGGGCGTCCTTGAAGAAGCGTCGGGCGGCCGCTTGGAGCTCCGCGCTCGAGAAGCCGCTGCCCGGCGTCCCGGGCTGCGGGGGCGCGCCGTAGCCGGGCTGCGGGGGCGCGCCGTAGCCGGGCTGCGGGGGCGCGCCGTAGCCGGGCTGCGGGGGCGGTGGCGCAGCGCCGTATCCGCCTCCCGGCGGCGGGCCCCAACCCTGGCTCATGTCGGCTGCTCCTTCCCGGCGCGGCGTCCGCGTGCGCGGCACGAGCATAGCCTCGACGCTGCGCCTGAGCGAGGATGGGCCCCGAGGACGCCCGAGGAACGATGAGATCCACCCTGCTCGGTGCCGCCTGGCTCGGCTGGGTCGCCGCGTGCTCCAGCGACGGGGCGCCCCGTGGTCACACGGCTCCGACGGCGGCAGGCACGGACGGCAGCGCGCCCGCGACGGAGGCGGCAGCGCCGGCGAGGGCGAGCACGGCGAGTGCGAGCACGACGAGCGCGAGCACGGCGAGTGCGAGCACGGCGAGCGCGACCGGCTCCGGCGCGCTGGCACCGCCCCCGGCGAGCCCGGTGCGCCGCATCCCGTTCGCGTGGAAGCCCCCGAAGGCCGACGACGCGCCCTACGCGATGGCGGACGCGGAGGATCAGCATCACCTCGTGCTCGGCGCCGGTGTGGAGCGCGGCGGGGCCTACCCCGTCGTCGTGGGCCTCCACGGCCAACCGCGCCGCGGCGAGGAGCCGCGGGCGTACGCGTTCCCGCGGACGGTCGAGGGGGTGGTCGCAGAGATGGTCGAGCGCGGGGAGCTCGGCCCGACCGTGCTCGTCCTGCCGGTCTTCCGCTACCTCGGCGTCGACTGGCCGGCCTTCGACCTCGCCGAGCTGCGCACCAAGGTCGAGGCGTTGCTCGCCGAGCACGGCGTCCGCGCGACGCGCTACTTCGTGTTCGGGCACTCGGGCGCGGCGGGCTGCGGCGGCGACGGCCTGAACCGGGCCGAGCGACTCGGGCCCGCGGCGGTGGGCTTCTTCGACACCTGCGTCGGGCCGGGGCTCGTCCAGGCGATCGGCCGGCTCCACGAGGCCGCGATCCCGACCCTCGTCCTGCACAGCGTCGAGACGGCGGGCTTCGTGCCGCGCCAGAAGCGCGAGTACCTCGCGAGCTTCGACTTCGGCCGGGCCTACCGGCCGCTCGGGCTCGCGCCGGTGACCTGCCCCGCGCGCCTGCCCGACGCGCCGCTCCGCGACCAGCCGTATCGCTGCGCGGCGGATGCCGCGGGCGTGGTCCGCGCCTTCGTCGTCGACACCGGCGACGGCGAGGCCGCGCACGAGGCGCTCGTGCCGGTCGCGGTGCGCTACTTCCTGCGGGAGCTCGTCGCGACGGCCGCGCGGCCGTGACGAGCGCGTGAGGCCGCGCGGTCAGCCTGCCGGCGTACGCGGCCCGACCGTGACCGCCACGTCGATGCCCTGGCGCACGCTCTGGGTCACCATGCAGAAGTCCTCGAACTTGTCGAGGCAGCCCGCGATGGCGGGGTGATCGTTCGGCAGGCCGGTGTCGAGGTGCACGCGCACCTGGCCGATGCGCAGGCGCTTGTCGGCGTTGCGCACCACGTCGACGCCCACCTCGGCCGTCACGTTCTCGAGCATCGTGCCGGCGCGCTTGGTGCAGAACACGAGGCTCGCGGCGAGGCAGTTGCCGATGGCGGCCGCGAGCACGCGCGCGGCGTTCGGGGCGCGGTCGTGTCCGAGCGGCGGCGGCTCGTCGAGCGCGAGCGTGGCGAACGCGGCCTTGTCGAAGCGGACCGCGAACTCGAAGCCCGAGATCTGCCGGACCTGGATGTCGAAGTGGCTCATCACGTCACTCATGGTCGTCTCCTCTCGAGGGCGCAGGCTCCGCGGTCACCATGCTGGCGCGCGCCGCCCGCTCGCGCCAGCGCTTGTAGAGGCCGACGCCGAGCAGCGCCGGCGTCGCGACGATGCACACCGGGCAGACGGCGCTGCCCACGACGGCGCCGAGCACCCCGAACGCGCCGACGCCGAGCCCCGCCGCCAGGTACTCGGTGCTCGCGCGCGAGCCGTGTTCCTTCTCGTCGTTCGCCATGATGCCGTGGGAGCCAGGGCGCGCCCGCAGGGTTCGCGGCGCGGGCGTGCGGCTGTGCCGGGGTGCGCGGCGTGCGCGGTCGCGCGAACCGTTTCGCGCGCCGGCGGCTCCCATCCGGCATGGGATTCTGGACGAAGCTCCTCGGCCTCGAGCCCCCCGAGCTCCCGGTGCACGTCGACGACGAGAACTTCGAGCGCGAGATCCTGCGCTCGAAGCTGCCCGTCCTGCTCGACGCGTGGAGCCCGGGCTGCGTGCCCTGCAAGCACCTCGAGCCGATCGTGATCCGGCTGACGAGCGAGTACCGCGGGCGCGTGAAGGTCGCCGAGCTCGGCGTGAGCCGCGCCCCGCGCGCCGCGCGCCGCCTGCGCATCGGCGGGACGCCCACGGTCGTCTACCTGCGCGGCGGGCGCGAGCTCGAGCGCGCCGTCGGCCTGCACGGCGAGCTCTACCACCGCCAGAGCATCGAGGCGCTCTTGCTCGACGAGGCGCCGGCGGCGCCGGCCGATGAGGAGGCTGCGCCGCTCCGGAACGCGTGACGCGACGCGGGCCGACACCCGCAAAGAAAAAGCGCGCCGCGGGCGGCAGGCGAGGTACATGGGTCGGGCCACCCCGCCCGAGGCGCGGGCGGACAAGGAGACGCCATGGCCTACGACCTCACGCCCATCAAGGCACCGCGCGCCGCGGGGCTGCTGCTGCGCGGTTTCGTCGTCGCGGTCGAGAACGCCGCGACCGGGGCCCTGCTCGCCGACAAGCTGCTCGGCGACGCGGGCATCCTCGCGCTCCGCGAGCGCGAGGTGCACACGCCGCTCGCCGCGGCCCACCCGGTGCTCGATCACGGCCTGCCGCGCGCCGCGACCGGGCGCCCGCCGGTCGATCTCGGCGCGCTCGGCGATCGCCTGGCCGCGCCGCCGGCCCGCGGCGCGCAGGAGGGCGTGCTCGACTTCGCGCGGGCCTACCGCGACAAGCGCACGGACCCCCGCGCGGTCGCCGAGCGCGCGCTCGCCATCGTCGCCGAGACCGAGGCGCGCTCGCCCGCGATGCGCCTGTTCATCGCGCAGGACCGGGACGACCTCCTGCGCCAGGCCGAGGCGTCGGCCGCGCGCCACGCCGCGGGCCAGTCGCTCGGCCCCCTCGACGGCGTCCCGGTGGCCGTCAAGGACGAGCTCGATCAGGCCGGCTACCCGACGACCGTGGGCACCCGCTTTCTCGGGACGGCCCCCGCCACGGCCGACGCCGAGGTGGTCGCGCGCCTGCGCCGAGCCGGAGCGCTCCTGATCGGCAAGGCGAACATGCACGAGATCGGCCTCGGCGTGACGGGCCTCAACCCGCACCACGGCGCCGCCCGCAACCCGCACGATCCGGCCCGGGCCACCGGCGGGTCCTCGAGCGGCCCCGCCGCGGCGGTCGCGGCGGGCGTGTGCCCCCTCGCCGTCGGCGCGGACGGCGGCGGCTCGATCCGCATCCCCGCGGCGCTTTGCGGGGTCTTCGGCCTCAAGGCGACCTTCGGCCGCGTGAGCGAGCACGGCGCGGCCGAGCTCTGCTGGAGCGTGGGGCACGTCGGCCCCATCGCCGGCAGCGCGCGCGATCTCGCGCTCGGCTACGCCGTCATGGCAGGCCCGGACGGCAAGGACCCGCAGAGCCTGTGGCAGCCCGAGGTCGACCTCGACGGGCTCGAGCGACCCGACCTCGCGGGCGTGCGCCTCGGTATCTACCGGCCCTGGTTCGAGGACGCGGAGCCCGACGTCGTCGCGCGGACGCGCGCGCTCGTCGACGCCCTGTGCGCCGCGGGCGCGACGCTCGTCGAGGTGGAGCTCCCGGAGCTCGAGACGCTGCGCGCCGTGCACCTCGTCACCATCGTCGGCGAGATGGCCGCGGCCCACGCGGGCCACTACGCGCGGCACCGCACCGACTACGGGCTCGACACGCGCCTCAACCTCGCCCTCGGCCGGCGCTTCCAGGCCTACGACTACGTGCACGCGCAGCGCCACCGCGCGCGCCTCGGCCGCCTCTACGCCGAGGCCTTCGCGCCCATCGACGCGCTCGTCACGCCCGCCACCGGCTGCACGGCCCCGCTGCTTCCGGCCGACGCCCTCGAGACGGGCGAGAGCAACCTGCCCGTGACCGAGCGCGTCATGCGCTTCGCCGCGCTCGCGAACCTGACGGGCCAGCCGGCCGTCAGCGTGCCGGCCGGCTACGACGCCGCGGGCCTACCGGTCGGCCTGCAGCTCGTGGGCAAGCCGTGGCAAGAGGCGCTGTTGCTGCGCCTGGCGTTCGCGTGCGAGGGGCTCGTCGCGCGCCACGAGCCCGCCGTCCACCACCGCTACCTCGGCTGAGGCGCCTCGGCGCCCCACGTGAGCGCCACGATCTCGAGCTCGACGTCCCCGGCGGGCCGCCGCAGCGACACGACGTCGCCGACCTTCTTCTTCAACAGGGCACGGCCGATGGGCGAGGTGTAGCTCACGCGCCCGCGGTCGGGATCGCTCTCGTCCTCGCCGACGAGCTGGTAGCGGCGCCGCGTGCCGTCCTCGTACTCGACCTCGACCGTCGCACCGAAGAACACGGCGTCGCCGTGCTGCTTGTCGGGATCGACCACGACGGCGCTCTCGAGCCGCTTCTGCAGAAAGCGGATGCGGCCGTCGATCTCGCGCAGGCGCTTCTTGCCGTACTTGTACTCGGCGTTCTCGCTGCGATCGCCGTGCGCCGCCGCGACGGCCACGTCCTCGACGGTCTTCGGACGCTCCTTGTAGAGCAGGTGCTGGAGCTCGGCCGTCAGCTTGCGCGCGCCCTCGGGCGTGAGGTAGTGGCTCACGCCGGGCGCGGCGCGGCCGTCGCGACCGGCGCGCGCCATCAGGGGCAGATGGCGCCGGGCACGCCAGCCGCCACGCAGCCGGCGGACGCCTCACAGCACGGGGTCGGGTCGTTGCAGAGGCTGTCGATCTCCTGCAAGGTGAGGCCCCGGATCATGCAGCCGAGCACCGGGTCGCAGCCACCGATCTGGCACTTGTTGGCGGGCGTGCAGGCGCTCGCGGCGAAATGCTGGCACTGCCCGTTGCTGCAGGCGTCCGAGGTGCAGACCGAGTTGTCGTTGCAGCTCTGCCCGCAGTTGCCGCAGTTGTTGAAGTCCGTGTTGACGTCGACGCACGCGCCGTTGCAGTTCGCCAGGCCCTGCGGGCAGCCCGTCTCGCACGTCGCCGGCAGGCCCGCCGGCCCGCCGCCCGCGCCGCCCGTGCCGGCCGGCGCAGGCACGCACACCGGGGTCGGCGCCGCGCACGGGTTGTCGCAGGTGCCGCAGTTGTCGGGGTCGTTGAGGACGTTGACGCACGAGGTGGGCGCCGCGGTCGGGCACGCCGTGAGCCCCGCGTCGCAGCTGAAGACGCAGGTGCCGTTCGAGCAGAGCGGCGTGGCGGCCTGGCAAGCGTTGCCGCAGCTGCCGCAGTTCTGCGCGTCGGTCGCCGTGTCGACGCACTGACCGCCGCACGCGCTCTCGCCCGGCGGGCACGAGCCGCACTGGCCGTTCGAGCACAGGTTGCCGGGCGGGCATCCGTTGCCGCACGCGCCGCAGTGCGCGGCGTTCGAGCTCGTGTCGACACAGGCGCCGCTGCAGTCGGTGTTCGGCGCGAGGCAGGCGCCGCAGGCGCCGTTCACGCAGAAGGCCGCCGAGCCGCCGGCGCCGCACACCTCGCCCTGCGCCGCGCCGCCGCCCGCGCCGCCCGCGCCCGTGAGGCAGAGCGGGTCCGAGCAGCCGCCGCAGTTGGCCGGATCGGTGCGGGTGTCGATGCACGCGCCGCAGCAGGCCGTGAGCCCGTTCGGGCAGTTGCTCGAGCAGCCGCCGCTCACGCACACCTCGGTCGCGCCGCAGGCGTGCCCGCAGGTGCCGCAGTTGGCCGGATCGGTCTGGAGCGACACGCACGCGCTCGTGCCGTTGCCGCCCGAGCCGCTGCAGAACACCTGACCGGCAGTCGTGCAGCCGGGGGGCGCCCCGCCCGAGCCCCCGACGCCCACGCACACCTGCTGGAAGGTCGACTTGTAGATGCCGCAGAGGTCGTGGTTCTGCAGCTCCACGGCCCGACTGCAGCTCGAGCGGTAGTGCGAGTCGGCGCAGAGGTCACAGAGCTCGGACAGGTCCTCGCACGGGTTGGCGCACCCCGAGGCCGACACGACGGCGCCGACGACGGGTGCGAACGCGAAGCAGAGACCAAGGACGAGCTTTTTCATGGCGATGTTCCGCGCCTGACGCGCGCCGCTCGGGCGGCCCCGCAACTGCGAGGTCCGACCGTCCCGACGCACCCAAGCGGGGGTCATCTTCTCACGGGCCGTGGGGGCGCGCCAAGAACGGGGGCCGCCCCCCTCCAGGCGGGCCCGCCCGTCACTCGAGCTCGTCGGCGAGCTTCTTGGCCTCGGCGAGGAGCGCGAGCCGCGCCTGCATCGCCGCGAGCTCGCTCTTGGCCTCGGCCACGACCTCGGCCGGGGCGCGCTCGGCGAAGCCCTTGCTCGCGAGCTTCTTCTCGAGCACGCCCACGTCCTTCTCGGTCCGCTTGATCTCGCGCTCGATGCGCGCGCGCTCCTTGTCCGCGTCGACGACCCCGCGCAGCGTGAGCAGCACCTCGACCTCGCGCGCCATCGTCATGGCGACGCCGCGCGGCCGCTCCCCCGCCCGGTCCGCGACGACGACCGCCCCGTCGGTGCGCACGAGCGTCTCGACGAAGCGCCGCTCGCCGAGGAGCAGCGCCCGCACGGCCGGATCGCTCGAGCGGAGCTCGAGGTGGACCTTCGAGCCGGGGTGCACGTCGCGCTCGCTCCGGATGGTGCGCGCGGCGACGACGGCCGCCTGCACGATGTCCATGGCGCGCTCGGCCTCGGGGTCGGCCCGCCCGTCCTCCGGCCCCGGTAGCTTCGCGAGCGCGATCGACACGGGCACGCCCGCCGGCCGCGGCAGCCGCTGCCAGAGCTCCTCGGTGATGAACGGCATGAAGGGGTGCAGGCCGCGCAGGGTGGCGTCGAGCACGTGCGCGAGCACGCGCTGCCACTCGGCCCGCTCCGCCGCGCTCACGTCGGTCGCGCCGAGCGCGGCACCGAGCACGGGCTTGCACATCTCGAGATACCAGTCGCAGAGGTCGCCCCACACGAAGCGGTAGAGCGCCGCCGTCGCCTCGTCGAAGCGAAAGCCGTCGATGCCGGCGCGGACGGCGCTCGCGGTCGCGGCGAGGCGCGCGAGGAGCCAGCGATTCGGGAGCGACTTCGCCTCGGGCACGGCGTCGGTGCGCACGACGCCCTCGAGGTACGGCAGCGCGAAGCGCGTGGCGTTCCAGATCTTGTTGCAGAAGTGGCGGTTGCCCTCGATCTTCTTCGGCGAGAGCGGGATGCGCTTCGACAGGGCCGAGTAGCTCGCGAGCGTGAAGCGCAGGGCGTCCGTCCCGTAGGCGTCGAAGCCCTTGCCCATCGAGGCGCTCGACGGGTAGGCCTTCTTGAACTTCGCGAGGGCCTCCTCGATGGGCGCGCCCGGCAGGGCCTTTCTCACGACGTCGTCGAAGGAGGCGCCGTGCATGAGATCGAGCGGATCGATGACGTTGCCCTTCACCTTGCTCATCTTGTCGCCGGTCTCGTCGACCACGATGGGGTGGAGCAGGATGCGCGCGAACGGCGGCTTGCCGAGGAAATGGATGCCCATCATCATCATGCGGGCGACCCAGAAGAAGAGGATGTCGTAGCCGGTCTCGAGGTCGCTCGCCGGGTAGAAGCGCCGGAGGGCCGCCGTGTCGTCCGGCCAGCCGTGGTAGGCGAAGGGCCAGAGCGCGCTCGAGAACCAGGTGTCGAGCACGTCCTCGTCCTGGCGGAGCTCGGTCGCGCCGCAGCCGCCGCACGCCGCCGGCCGCTCGTCGCGCGTGACGGTGACGTGCTCGCACTTGTCGCAGTAAAAGGCGGGGATCCGGTGCCCCCACCACAGCTGCCGGCTGATGCACCAGTCGAGGATGTTCTGCATCCAGTGGGCGTAGGTCTTCGTCCACTCCTCGGGCAGGATGAGGGTCTCGCCCTTCTCGACCGCCGCGAGCGCCGGCTCGGCGAGCGGCTTCGTGCGCACGAACCACTGCGTCGAGAGCATCGGCTCGACCACGGTCTCGGTGCGGTCGCTGCGCGGGATGACGAGCTTATGCTGCTTCGAGCCGCGCACGAGCTCCTTGTCCTTCAGGGCGCGCTTGACGGCCTTCCGCGCCTCGAAGCGGTCGAGCCCGGCGAAGGAGCCGCCGTGCTCGTTCACACGGCCCGCCTTGTCGAGGATCGCGATGACCGGCAGGCCGTGGCGCTTGCCCGTCTCGTGGTCGTTGAAGTCGTGGGCGGGCGTCACCTTCACGGCGCCCGTGCCGAACTTCGGATCGACCAGGATGGCGTCGGCGATGATCGGGAACTTCCGGTCGAGCAAGGGGTGGATCACGTTCTTGCCGACGACGCCCTGGTAGCGCGGGTCGTCGGGGTGCACGGCCACGGCCGTGTCGCCGAGCATCGTCTCGGGGCGCGTCGTGGCGACCACGATCTCGCCGCCGCCCTCGATCGGGTAGGCGAACTCGAACAGCTCGCCGTTCTCCTCCTCGTTGTTCACCTCGAGGTTCGAGAGCACCGTCTGGGCCTGGCAGTCCCAGTGGATGAGGCGCGTGTCGCGGTAGATGAGCCCCTCTTCGTACAGGCGCACGAAGGCCTCGCGCACGCCGCGCGCGTAGTCGGGGTCCATCGTGAATTTGCTGCGCGCCCAGTCGGCCGACAGGCCGAGCGCCTTCTGCTGCTCGACGATGCGCCCGCCGGCCTGCCCCTTCCACTGCCACACGCGCTCGAGGAAGGCCGCGCGCCCGAGCTCGTGGCGCGTCTTGCCCTCGCGCGCGAGCTGCCGCTCGACCACGACCTGCGTGGCGATGCCCGCGTGGTCCGTGCCCGGCGCGTAGAGCGTGTTCCGGCCCATCATGCGGTGCGCGCGCGCGAGGATGTCCTCGAAGGTGCACATCATCGCGTGCCCCATGTGGAGCGAGCCCGTCACGTTCGGCAGCGGCATCGGCAGGACGTAGGTCGGGCGGGTGTCGTCCGCGGCCTCGCTCGCGTGGAACACGCCGTGCTCGAGCCAGTACGCGTACCACCGGGCCTCGATCTCGGCGGGCTCGAAGCCCTTCGAGAGTCCGCCCTCGGGCGTCGGATCGGCTGCGGCCGCGGGGGCGGCGGCGCCGGCTTCGGAGGAGCTGTCGGTCGTCATGGGCCCGGGAACTTGGCGCGAAGCGCGCGACGCCGCAACCGGCGAGGCCTCCTCAGCGCTGCTTGCGGCGGAACAGCTGGCCCAGGATCGCGAACAGGCTGTCGGTCTGGATGGCCTCGATCTCGCCGTGGTCGAGCCACGTGTGGTGGCACTTCGGGCACACGTCCATCACGACCTTGGCGTCGCGGGTGCTCACGACCTTCTGCATCCCGACCGCGCACGCCGGGCAGCGGAGCGGCACCGCCTGCGCCTTGCGGTTCGGGATGTCGCGCTCTTCGATGAACGCCGTCCGCTCCTCGACCTCGATGTCGGCGAGCTCTTGCGGCCCGACGAAGCTGCCCTCGCAGGCCTCGCACACGTGGACCTTGTCGACGAGCGAGTGGGCCGCGAGCCGGCCCGGCACCAGAGGCTTGTTGCAGCGCGGGCAGTCCATGGCCCGACGCTTGGCGCGCGCCCCGACAGCGTCAAGCACTCAGAAGGAAACTCGGCTCCAGTGTGTCGGTGACTTCAGGCTACAGGCTTCAGGCCTGTAGCCGCGAGACTTCCGCCCGAGAGGGCGAAAGTCGAGTCTGAAGCCTGATCCCTGTAGCCGCGAGGCTTTCGCCCGAAGGGCGAAAGCCGAGTGTGACCTTCCGTTCACGGCCCGAGCGAGAACGTCGCGCGGCAGCGGCCTCCCCGCTGCCTACAAGTACCCGAAATCGCATGCGCTGTCCGCCCGTCCTGGCGGGCACGCGGCGTGCAATTGCACTTGCCAGCGCAACGCGCTCCACTCGATCCCACGCCCACCCCACCCCGGAGGCCGCCCATGAAGAAGCTCGCCATCACCCTCGCGCTCGCCACCCTCGGACTCGGCACGTTCGCGGGTTGCCCGAAGGAGTCCGCCCTGACCTTCGGCGAGGCGACCCAGGCCCTCGAGGAGGCTCAGGCTTCGACCCAGGCGGCGAGCGTCGTCGGCGCCACGATCGAGCTCACCACGAGCTTCACCATCGGGGCGGCCGTCGAGCAGGCCGCGCAGGAGATCGGCGCCTTCATCGCAGCGCAGCTGCCGTGTGCCGAGATCGCGCTCGCCGGTGGCGAGCTCACCGTCCACTACGGCGCCCTGCCGGGCAACTGCGCCTACCAGGGCCAGACGCTCACCGGCACGCACACCATCGGCGTCGTGAAGAACGCCGCCGGCGAGATCGTGGTGAGCCACGAGTGGAGCGAGGTCTCGAACGGCAAGTTCTCCGTGACCGGCACCGCGACCGTGACGTGGAACTTCGAGGCGCTCACGCGCCACGTCGTCCACGACCTCGACTGGACGCGCCTCGCCGACGGCAAGAGCTGGACCGGCACCGGCGACCGCGTGCAGCAGCCGCTGCCCGGCGGCCTCGACGAAGGTCTGCAGATCGACGGCTCGCGCAGCTGGACCGCCGCCTCGGGCGTGTGGGACCTCGACATCGCCGGCGTGCAGATCCGCTGGGTCGATCCGGTGCCGCAGGCGGGCGTCTACACGCTGACCACGCCGAGCGACAAGACGCTCACGCTCTCCTTCGCGCGCGTCGACGCCGACACCATCCACGTCGAGATCGACGGCCCGAAGCGGAGCTTCGGCTTCGACGTGTCGTCGAGCGGCAACGCGCAGTCGACCGACGCGCCGTGACGCTCGGGGGCGGCGCGCCGCTCGACCGAGCGGCTCACCGTTCGGCCGTGGCCACCGTGGTAGCATGAGCGATGCTCACGACGGCTCGTCTCCACACGCTGCTCCTCGCAGCCGCCTTCTTCGCCATCGGCCCCTGGGCCTGCTCGGTCGCGAACCTCCCGTCGCAGCCGAGCGAGCAGACCACGACCACGAGCACGACCACGAGCACGACCACGAGCACCGGTGGCGGCGGGAGCGGGGGCGCGGGGGTCGAGTGCACGAGCCCGGCCGACTGCCCCGGCGAGACCTGCCTGAACGGAGTGTGCGTCCCGCTCGCCTGCGGCAACGGCCAGCACGACGGCGCGGAGACGGGGGTCGACTGCGGCGGCCCCGACTGCGGCCCCTGCCCGAACGGCCAGGGCTGCGCGGGTACCGGCGACTGTCAGAGCGGCATCTGCTCGGCCGGGCTGTGCGTCGCCTTCGACTGCGGCGACGGCCTGGCGAACGGCGCCGAGACGGGCGTCGACTGCGGCGGCGCCGACTGCGGTCCTTGCCCGGACGGACAGGGCTGCGGCCAGGCGAGCGATTGCCTGAGCGGCATCTGCTCGGCGGGGCTGTGCGCCGCCTTCGACTGCGGCGACGGTCTCGTCAACGGCGACGAGAGCGACACCGACTGCGGGGGCTCCATCTGCCCCAGGTGCACGCTCTTCCAGATCTGCAACAGCGCGAGCGACTGCGCCGAGAGCCTGTGCGTCAACGGCGTGTGCGCGCTCGACGTGACCTTCTCGACGTGCGGAGCCACCGGGGCGACCGGTCCGACCCAGGCCGCCTGCGACGCCGGCTACGCGGGCACGCCGCTCGGCAACGCCGTCGCCGTCGCCGCCGGCATCCAGAGCTGGGTCGTGCCCGCGACCGGCACCTACGTGATCGAGGCGCTCGGCGCGCGCGGCGGCGACCACTCGCTCGGCGCCGGCGGCCTCGGGGCGCGGGTGCAGGGCGAGCTCACGCTGACCCAGGGCCAGATCTTGCTCGTGCTCGTCGGCCAGCGCGGCCAGGACGGCACCTACTACGACACGACCGGTGGCGGAGGGTCCTTCGTGGCCCTGTCGGACTACACGCCGCTCATCGTCGCCGGTGGCGGCGCGGGCGCCGGCAACTGCGGGTCCGGCGACGCGTTCCTGCAGGCGGGCAAGGCCGCGACGGGCAACGGCAACGGCGGTACGAGCGGCAACGACGGGTCGTGGTGCGGCTGCGGCGGCGAGGGCAGCGGCGGCGGCGGCTACTACGGCGACGGGGGCGGCGACGGCGGCAAGGCCTTCGTCCACGGCGGCGTGGGCGGCACGAGCATCCGGCCGGGGCAATGCGTGACGGTGGGTCCCGGCGGCTTCGGCGGCGGCGGCAACGGCGGCAACGGCGGCGGCGGCGGCGGAGGCTACGAGGGAGGCCAGGCCGGCGGACCGAGCGGCGCGCCCGGCCGCGGCGGCCTGTCGTTCAATGCCGGCGCGAACCAGTCGAACGCCGACGGCTGGCAGGCAGGCGACGGCGCGGTGCGCATCCGCTCGCTGTGAGGCCGGGGTCGAGTGGCCGCGCGCGAGCCCTCGACCCTTGCCGAAGAAGCAGGCGGCATCCGGACCGGAAAGAACTGCATGCGAGTTGCTCGCCGCACACGCTGACAAGGAGCAACGAGACAAGGACCGCCTGGGCCGCTCGGCGCTCGGGCATGGAGTGGCGCAGCGTGAGGACTTGAAGACGGGCCACTCGCCAGCCCTGGAGCCTTGGCCTCTGAGCACGCGGCACCAGGACGAGCCGACTATCCGCGGCGGATTTCGAGGAGTCCCCGACTGGGACCTCCCCCGCTCCTCCGGGAGAGGGGGCCGGGGGGCATAGGCGTTATTAGTCTTTGGTTGCGGTGGTCCCGGAGTGCGACACAAGACGATGGCG
>JADLAB010000168.1 GCA_020848455.1 Polyangiaceae bacterium | reverse complement strand
GCCGACGGACTACTCGCCCGGGCGCGACGAGAGCCCGCGCCGCGACGGGAGCCCGCGCAGGCTCGCGATGGGTTGCTCGAGCTCCTCGGGCTCGAGCCGTACGCGCGCGTCGACGACGACGCCGCCGCGGCCGCGCGGCTGGGCCATGAAAGGGTTGAGATCCATCTCGGCGATCATCGGGAAATCGCCGATGAGCTGGTTCACGCGCAGCAGCACCTCCGTGAGGCGCTGGCGGTCCACCGGCTCCGCCCCACGGTGGCCGTCGAGCAGCGGCGCGCCCTTGATCTCGCGCGTCATGCGCTCGGCGTCCGCGTCCGTGATGGGGTGGATGCGGAAGGCGACGTCGCGCATGAGCTCCACGTAGATGCCGCCGAGGCCGAACATGAGGAGGTGCCCGACGTGCGCGTCCTGCGCGGCGCCGATGATGGTCTCGGTCCCGTCGGTCACCATCTTCTGCACGAGGTAGCGCGCGTCCGCCACCGCGCCCTTCTGCACGCTCGCCTGCATGTCCCAGAAGGCGCCCTTGATCTCGCCCGGCGAGCGCAGATCGATCTTCACGCCGCCCACGTCGGACTTGTGGAGCACGCTCGCGGCGTCGAGCTTCAGCACCACCGGGTAGCCGACCTCTTCGGCGAACGCGATGGCCTCGTCCGGACCGCTCACGCGCTGGCTCGGGGCCGTCGGGATGCCGTACGCCTCGAGCAGCTCCATCGCCTCGATGCCCGAGAGCCAGGTGCGCCCGTCGGCCTGCACCTTGTCGACCAGGCGGCGCGCCGCCTGCGCGTCGACGGCGAAGCGCACGTCGCGCCCGGGCGCCTGCGCGCGCCAGCTCTGGAAGCGGGTCATCGCCTCGAGCGTGCGCACGGCGGCCTCGGGGAAGGGGTAGTTCGGGATCTTGGCCTCGCTCAGGATCGCGATGCCGCGGTCGTCGAGGTCGCGCCCCATGAAGCAGGCGAGCACCGTCTTCGGCCGCCCGGCGCGCGCGAGCCCCTCGGCCACGCCCGCGACGATGCCGCGCGCGACCGCCGGCGGGTCCATGACGACCGGGCTCACGAAGATGACGAGCAGGGCGTCGACCGCGTCGTCGGCGAGCAGCGTCGCGGCCGAGCGCCGGTACTGCTCGGCGCCCGCCGAGGCGATCATGTCGACCGGGTTCTTCACCGAGGCCTCGGGCGGGAGGGTGTCGCCGAGCGCCTGCTCCGTCTCCTTCGCGAGGTCGGCGAGCGTGAGCCCGGCCTGGATGCACGCATCGGTCGCCATGATGCCCGGTCCGCCCGCGTTCGTGAGCACGGCCACGCGCGAGCCAGCGGGCGGCGGCTGGTTGCAGAAGCCGAGCGCGAAGTCGAAGAGCTGCATCACGGTGTCGCAGCGGATGACCCCGCAGCTCGACAGCATGGCGCTCGCGGCCTGATCGCTGCCCGCGAGCGAGCCCGTGTGCGAGCTCGCCGCGGCCGCGCCCTGCGCCGTGCGGCCGCTCTTGACGACCAGGATGGGTTTGCCGTGCACGCGCGTGATGTGCCGCGCGAGGGTCGCAAAGCGCCGTGGATTGCCGAAGCTCTCGAGGTAGAGCAGGATGACCTCGGTCTGCGGGTCGTTCGCCCAGTACGCCAGGAGATCGTTGCCCGAGACGTCCGCCTTGTTGCCGAGCGACACGAACTGGCTGACGCCGAGGCCGACGGCGCAGGCCGTCGCCAGCACGACCTCACCGAGCGCGCCCGACTGGCTCGCGAAGCCCGCGTTGCCGTGGCGCGGCTTGGTGGCCGAGAACGACGCGTTGAGCCGGTACTTCGGGTCGGTGTTGAGGATGCCCATGCAGTTGGGACCGATCATGCGCATGCCGTGGCGGCGCACGATCTCCTGCAGGCGCGCCTCCTCGGTCGCCCCTTCGAGGCCGACCTCGCGGAAGCCGGCCGTGATGACGACCAGGCCGCGCACGCCTTTCTTCGCACACGCCTCGACGACGCCCACGACCTCGGTGCGCGGCACCACCACGACCGCGAGATCGACCGGGTCCGGGATGGCGTCGACCGTGGGGTAGGCGCGGATCGACGCCACGTGGTCGGCCTTCTGGTGGACGGGGTACACGGGCCCCTGGAAGCCGAAGCCGAGCAGGTTCTGCACGACCCCGTTGCCGAGGCTGCCCTCGCGCCGGCTCGCGCCGACGACCGCGACCGAGCGCGGTCGGAGGATGGCGTCGAGGCCCGCGGCGAGGTGGGTGATGTCGGTCTCGGTGTCCATGGTCTGTGCCCTCGACCCCCGAGCCGCCCGGCCCAGCGGCGCGGTGCTCGGGGCACCTTATGCCTCCGCCCGCCGCGCCGTGCAACGGGCAGGCGCGAAGGCCGAGGACGCCCGCAGTCGACGCTATGCCTTCGGCGTGTCCGCGGCGGCGGGCGCGGGCGCGAGCGCGTCGGGCTTGGCGCGGAAGACGAGCCACAGCGCCGCGGGCAGGGCCGTGAAGTCGGCGATCATCGAGAGCCCGAGCGCGAGCGCGGTGAGGCCGCCGAACTGCTGCATCGGACGGACCTCGGCGAAGGCGAAGGCGAGGAAGCCGCCGGCGTTGATGATGGTGGCGAAGAAGACGGCGCGACCGGCCACGAGGAAGGTGTGCTCGAGCGCCTGCTCGACCGTGCCGCGGCGCCGGCCCTCCTGGAAGTGGTAGAAAAAGTGGATCTGGTCGTTCTCGGAGGTGCCGAGCACGGTCGAGGCGATGAGGATGGTCGCCACGTTCGGCGCCATGCCCGTGATGCGCATCACGAGGAACATCACGAGGATCGCGAAGAGCGACGGCAGCATCGTCATGATGCGCGCCGCGCCGCTCCGGAACACGATGAGGAACGTCACGAAGATGATGCCGGCGGTGAGCGCGAAGCTCTCGACCAGCGTCGGGACGAGGCTCTGGCTCATCTTGGCCTGCAGCGGCCCGAGGCCCACGGTCGACAGCTCGAGCTTGGCGAGCGCCGGGTGTGCAGCCGTCGTCTCCTGCCAGTGGTGATCGATGCGGGCCTGCAGGCGCGCGAAGGCCTCGTGCTCCGTCGCGCCGTTGATGACCGTGAACTGCGTCTGGGTGAGGCCGCGGTCGACGAAGGCGCGCACCGCCTGCGGCTTGGCCACGCTGAGCGACTCGAGCATCTCGGCGAGCTCGTCGAGCCCCTCCTCGTCGCCGGGCCACTTGTCGCCCTGGTCGCCGGCGTAGAGGACCATGCGCAGGATGCTCGGCAGGCCGACGACCGACCCGACCTCGTCGTCGGCGGCGAGCGCCCGCTCGAAGCGCTCGAGGCCGGCGAGCATGGGCGGGTCGGCGAGGTTGACCTTGGCGTCGCCCTTGATCCACACCTGGGTGACGCTGAGCCCCGGCAGGATGGCGCGCGCCCGCACGGTGTCGCGGTAGATCTCGGAGTCGCGGCTCACGTACTCGATGGGCTCCGTGAGCGGCGTCATCGGCGTGAGCGCGCGACCGGCACCGAACACGGCGACGACGCCGGCGGCCGAGAGCACGAGCGCGCCGAGCACGAGCGGCCAGCGAAAGCGGTACGTGAAGCCGGGCAGCACCCGCGCGAGCGCGGCGAACCAGGAGCGCGCCGTCGCCTGGCGCGCGCTCCGCGTCGGCGTGCGCAGCAGGCGCTGCAGGGCCGGGAACAGCGTGAACGACACGAGCCAGGTGAGGAACAGCCCCCCGGCCACCCACACGCCCATGTCGCGGATCGCCTTCATGTGCGAGACGAACAGGGCGGCGAAGCCCACCGCGGCTGCGAAGATCGAGGCGGTGCAGGCGAGGAACTTGTTGGCGAGGGCGAAGATCTGGTGGTCCTCGACGCTGCGCTCGTCGGGCTTGTCGGCGAAGCGCGCCTGCAGGTAGACGAGGGTCGCAGTCGCCGTGACGAGGATCGTCATGGGCACCATCGGGGACACGAGGGTGAACTTCCCCCCGAGCACGCCGATGAAGCCCATCGAGACCGCGAGGCACACCCCGAGCGTCAGGAGAATGGCGCACAGGGTGCGCCACGAGCGGAAGAGCGCGACCGTCAGCACCACGACGAACGCCATGAAGAGCCCGAAGTAGATCGGGCCCGAGCGCCTCTGCGCCGCGTCGAAGTAGCGGTTCACGTAGGGCTTGCCGACGCGCCGCAGCTGCCGCAGCCCGGCGCTACCGACCTCGTCGATCGCCCGGTCGACGGCGGCGAGGGTGTCGTCGCGCTCCGCGCCGGGCTCGGTGTCGAGCACGAGCGCCACGACGAGGAAGTCGTCGCCGACGAGGCCCTGGTCGCGGAAGAAGGTCGTCCCGGTGGCGAAGCGCCGCAGCCGCTCGGCGTCCTTCTGCGGGTCGAACCCGGCCTTTGCCTCGCGGAACGCGCTCACGATCGACCTGGCCGTCACGCCGGGGACCGCCGTGAGCGCCTGCACGAGCGCATCCGCGCGCGCCAGCACCGGCTGCGAGTAGGGGTCGTCGGCCTCGAGGATGAGCACGGCGATCTCGCCACGCCCGAAGACGGCGGCGAACTCGCGGCTCTGCACGATGCCGGGGTCGTTCGGGTCGATGATGCCGTCGACCGAGCTGTCGGTCCCCACCCGGGTCGCGAGCCAGGCGCACGGGACGCAGAGCACGACCCAGAAGGCGACGATGACCCAGCGCCAGGCGACGATGCGGCGAAACACGCGCTGTCGCACGCCCCGCCGTCCGTGCGTGCTCTCCGGATGCGTCGACCCCCTGCGGTCCTTGGTCATTTCTTCGCTCACGAGGTTGTGCGGCTCTGCGCCGGTGCGGGCTGCCCGACGCGTCGACCGGCACCGCGGCGCCCCCCGAGGGGTGGCAGGGACGCCGCGCCGCACTGGCAGCGCGGCGTCCCCGGTGTCTCACAGTCGCGAGACGACCGCCAGCAGCACGAGCAGGCCGAGCGCGGCCACGACCGCGGCCACGAGCACGAGGGGCCGCCTGGCCGGCGGGTCGGGAGCAGTCGGCTGCAGGTCGCCGCGGCGAGACACGGGCTCGGGCGCGCGCTTGCGCCGGCGCTCCCGGGGCACCGCGGGGGGTGCGTCCGAGATCTCGACGATGTGGTCGTCAGGGGTCGGGACCGCGAGACGGCGCGACGCGGCGCGCCGCCCCTGGTCCGATGAATCGGTGGGCATGGGAACCTCCAGCCGCGGCATGGCCGCGGCGCACGGGAGCCTTCGAGCGCTTCGGTGGGAAACGCTCAGGCTCGCGGAGGCTCGTCACCCATGCGCGGCACGTGCGAGCGCGGCCGTGCGGCGCGAATCAGGCGCCGTCGGTCGCCGAGGTCGATCGCGAGCGGTGCCGGGGCCTCGTGCGCGCGCGAGGGCGCGCCGAGCGCGCGCCCGAGTGGCACGCGCGGCGGCGGTGGCGGCGGCACACACGCGTCGTTCGGGTCGGACGCGCTCGCGCCACGCTCGCTCGGATGCGAGCCGCGCGCCGTCGTGACGGCGCTCTGCTGCGGCCTCGCCTCGGCCCGCGCGAGCGCGCTCCGCCCGTCGAGCGCGGGCGCAGCGCTCGGCATCCGCAGCAACGCGGCGAGCAGGGCCACGAGGGCGAGCAGGCCGATGCGCGCGGGCACGGAGCCATCGTGGCGCGCAAGGGGTCGAAGCGCAAGTGCGGCGGGCGCGCGCTCCCGCGCCCCGAGCTCGGATCGATTGCCC
Organism: Polyangiaceae bacterium; assembly: GCA_020848455.1. GTDB lineage: Bacteria > Myxococcota_A > Polyangia > Polyangiales > Polyangiaceae > JACRDA01. The sequence goes on along the minus strand of JADLAB010000168.1, from coordinate 12,607 downwards.
CCTGTCGCGTCGCCGCGTCCCTGCTAGCGTGGGCCGCGAAGGAGCACGACCCCCATGGCGAAGCAGAAGAAGGCGACGAAGAACAAGTCCGACTTCATCCTCGAGCACCCGAACATGGCGGCGAAGGACATCGTCGCCAAGGGCAAGGCCATCGGCCTCGCCTTCACCGAGAAGTACGTCTACACGATCCGCTCCGTGGCCCGCTTCCGCAAGCAACGCGACGCGGACCGCGCCCGCAGCGGCGCGGCGACGAAGGGCGGCGCAACCTCCGGTGCGGGTGCGCTCCTGCTGGCCGTCGCGGGCGAGATCGGACTCGGACGCGCGATCGAGATCCTCGAAGGCGAGCGTCGGCGCGTGATGGCGATGTTGCCGCGCTGAGACCCCGTCGGCGCCAGCCGACGAGTGCCCGCACCCGCGCGCAGCGCCCGCACCGCCTGCACCCGCACCCGCGCCCTCACACGAAGCGGCCCGGGCCACACCTCACGGAGGAATCACGCACGTGCAATACGTCTTCGACCCCGACGTCGTCCACGAGTGCGGGCTCGCCGGTCTCGGCAAGCCGAAGCCCGAGATGTTCGACGCCGTCGCGAGCGCGCTCGAGTCGCACTATCCGAGCCACATCGATCGCAGCCTGCCCTGGCTCTACAGCATCGCGGGCGGCGCGATGATCCAGATGAAGCTCTATTTCGCGTCCCTGTTCGAGTACATCATGATCTGGGGGACGCCGATCGGGTCGGAGGGCCACTCGGGCCGCCACGCCTGCGGCTTCTGGGACACCGTGCTCGACGGCGAGACCTGGTACTACGCCGAGGGCGTGTTCGAGCCGCGCATCTTCAAGCCCGGCGACCGCATCTACGTGGGCGCTGGCCAGGCGGTCGGCATGAACTTCACGAACGGCGTGTGGGCGCTCGAGTACGAGCGCGGCCCCTTGCCGCTCTCGATCCCGTTCGGGCTCGCGGACGTGTCGCTGTCCACGCTCGACGGCCTCACCGCGGCACAGACCCTCGCGGTCTACACCGCCTGCATCGGCCGGCACTGGCGCAACCCGGACGCCCCGGGCTCACCGCTCTTGCGGCCCATCAAGCGGCTCGCCGGCATCCTTCCGTCGCTCGTCGGCCCGCCGCTCGCGCGCTTGTTCACGCCGCGCCCCTGGACGAACGAGATCCCGCGCGGCTAGCAGGCGGCAGTCAGTTGTCAGTTGTCAGCTGTCAGTCATCAGTTGTCAGTTTCGGTTGTCAGCGGGGATCGGCTATCGGGCATCGGCTATCGAGTATCGGGCATCGGGCTATCGGCTATCGGCCAACACGGCCCTCACGGCCCTGCGGGCCGATCCAAGCCAAGGGCAACGACCGGCTCGCTCGCGCACTTGCACGCGCGCAACCGGCCGCAACTGCCACCGACCCTCGGGTCTACCCCGAGTTTCGGCCGCTTCGAGCGCCCAGCGGGTGTGCGAGCGCGGGCGCGAGGGCGGGTGCGAGCGCCAGGGCGGGCGCGGGCGCCAGGGCGGGCGCGGGCGCCAGGGCGGGCGCGGGCGCCAGGGCGGGCGCGGGCGCGGGCCGCCGACTGACAACCGACAACTGATGACTGATAACTCCCGCCGGCCCGCCCCTACGTGCGCCGCGCGTACATCGCGCGCGTGCCCGCCGAGGCGAGCGCGATCGCAAGGCGTCGCGGCAACAGGCGCGTGACGAGCGCGCTCGCGAGCGCGGGCCGGAGCCCCGGGACCACGACCGGCCGGCGGCCGAGCGCGCGCAGCGTCTCCTCGGCCACCGCGGCGGCGTCCATCGGGGGCAGCGACAGCCAGCCCGCGGCCGAGGGCTCGTCCCTCCGGAACGTCGGCGTCTCGACCGGCCCCGGACAGCAGGCGAGGACGTCGACACCGTGCGGACGCAGCTCCTGCCAGAGTCCCTCCGCAAGCACTCGCAGGTAGGCCTTCGTCGCCGCGTAGTGCGCGACGAGCGCCGTGCCCTGCTGGCCCGCGAGCGAGGAGCACACGACCACACCTCCGCGACCGCGCGCGACCAGGCGCGGAGCGAGCGCGTGGATCAGCATCGCCGGGGCGCGACAGTTGAGCGCGAGGACGCGCTCGTGCCGCGCCACCGGCTCGGCGAGGAAGGGGCCGACGGGCGCGAGCGCCGCGTTGCACACGACGAGCCCGAGCTCGAGCCCCTCGGTCGCCGCGACGACCGCCGCGACGCCATCGGGCTCGGCGAGGTCGGCCGCCACGGAGCGCACCGACACGCCGTGCGCCTGCGCGAGCTCGGCGCCGAGCGCGCGCAGGGGCTCCGGGCGCCGCGCCGCGAGCACGAGATCGAGCCCGCGCGCCGCGAGCCCGCGCGCGAGCTCGGCGCCGAGACCCTCCGAGCCGCCCGCGACGAGCGCGACGGAGCCGTAGCGAGCGTGGAACTCCGGCGACGGTAGGTGCATGCGGCGGCCTTAGCCTCGATCTCGCCCGGGCGCGAAGGCTCCCGCCGCGCGCGGTGCGCCGCCCGTTCGTCGAGGGCGCCTTGCGAGGGTCGCCGCCGCGCGATACAGCTGTGACTCAGGGGTCGCGGGACGGGGCCGCATCGGATCCCGGCCGGGACCGCTGGGAAGGCGCCGATGGACGTCCGCGAGAGGCTGGTCACGGCGGTCGAGCAGGCACACTCGCCGGCAGACGCGCTCGCTGCGGCCTCGGCGGCCATCGAGGAGGAGCTCGGCGCGGCGGCGTGCAGCATCTTCCTCTCCGAGCACGGCAGTCCGCTGCACCTCGAGCACCACCGGGGCGAGCGCGAGGACGCCGTGCGCGCGCGCCGCGCCGCGGACGCCCTCGCCGGCCAGCCCTACGCCGAGCTCGCGGGCGACGGGGACGGCGGCGCGCCCTACACGGCGCTCGCCGTCCCGATGGTGGCGCGCGGGCGGCCGATCGGCGTCATCGTCGTGCAGCGCCCCGGCCCGCGGGCGTACGGCCCCGCCGAGGTCCAGGCGCTGGTCGCCATCGCCGCCCAGATGGTGGGCGTCGTGGCGAGCGCGCGCTTCATCGCCCGCGTCGAGCGCGTGGCGGGGCGCGGCGTGCTCAGCTACGCGCCGCCGGCCTCGAAGCCCCCGATCCCGAGCGCCGTCGAGCGGGTGCTCCCGGGCATCGCGGCGTCGCCAGGCGTGGCGATCGGCGCGGCGGTCTTCCGGCGGGCGTTCCCCCACGAGCTCGTGCGCCAGGACACGAGCTACCGCGGGGCGCGGCGCGAGGAGGAGCGCGTGCGCGAGGCCTTCGCCAAGACGCGCGAGGACCTCCACCAGACCCAGGCCGTGGCCGCCGAGACCGTGGGCGAGGAGCAGGCGCTCATCTTCAGCGCCCACCTCATGCTGCTCGGCGATCCGGTGCTCGAGAGCTGGATCGCCGACGCCATCGCCTCGGGCCAGACCGCCTCGGTCGCCATCGACGCCGCGCTCGACGAGTTCATGCGCCGCCTGCGCGAGGTGCGCGACCCGTACCTGCAGGAGCGCGTGGACGACGTCGAGGATCTGCGCACGCGGCTGCTCGGGCACCTGCTCGCCTTCCAGACGCCCGAGTCGCTCCACGCCCAGGTGGTCGTCAGCCCGCGCGCCACGCCGTCGCTCGTCATGGAGGCCAAGGCCCAGGGCGCGCTCGGCATCGTGAGCGAGAGCGGCGGGGCGACCTCCCACGGCGTCCTGCTCGCGCGCTCGCTCGGGCTGCCGGCCGTGACCGGCGTCGGCGAGCTCATGACCGCGGTGCCGAGCGGCGCCACGCTCGCCGTCGACGGCGACGCGGGCGTGGTCGTGCTGCGGCCGAGCGCCGCACGGATCGCCGGCTACCGCGAGCAGCAGGGTGCGGCGGAGCGCCGCCGCAGCGAGCTCCGGAGCACGCGCGGGCGCCCGGTGTCCACGGCCGACGGGGTGCGGGTCCACCTGCAGGCCAACATCGCCCTCGGCGGCGACCTCGAGCTCGCGCGCGAGCACGGCGCCGAGGGCATCGGCCTCTACCGCACCGAGTTTCCGTTCATGGTGCGCGAGGGCTACCCGACGCGCGAGGAGCAGGTGCGCATCTACGCCGCCGCCTACCGGGCCTTTCCCGACGGTCCCGTCACCCTGCGCGTGCTCGACCTCGCCGGCGACAAGCTCGTGCCCGCGAGCGGCGCGGCCGCCTCGGCGAGCCCCTTCCACGGCTACCGCTCGATCCGCGTGCTGTTCGACTACCCGGACGTGCTGCGCGACCAGGCTCAGGCCTTCGCGCTCGCGGCCGGCGAGCAGCCGCTGCGCATCCTCGTGCCCATGGTGACCTCGGTCGAGGACTTCCAGCGCATCAAGACGAGCATCCTCGCGGCCCTCGGCGAGCTGCCCGACGCGGCGCGCCGCCCCGCCCCGAAGCTCGGCGCGATGATCGAGGTGCCCGCGGCCGTCGAGCTCGCCGCCGAGCTCGCCGAGGACGCCGACTTCTTCTCCATCGGCACGAACGACCTCATCCAGTACACCCTGGTCGTCGACCGCGAGGATCCGCGCATGGCCTCGCCGCTCGATCCGTACCACCCGGCCATCCTGCGCATGATCCGCCGCGTGGTCGACGCGGCCCACGCGGCCGGGCGCGAGGTGGGCGTGTGCGGCGAGATGGCCGGCCGCCCCGACCTCGCGCTCGCGCTCCTCGCGCTCGGCGTCGACACCCTGAGCGTCACGCCGCGCGTCATCCCCGAGCTCGCCCACGCGCTCGGCCGCTCGGAGCTCGGGGCGCTCCGGGCGCACCTCGGCGAGCTCCTCGCCCTCCGGACGGCGACCGCCTTGCGGGATGCGCTCGCGCAAGCGTGCGCCGGGGCCACAGCCTCGCGCCCGGCGGCCTCGTAGAGCCGACGGCCCCCGGCGCTACTGCTTCGGGCCGCTCACCGGGGGCCGCGGCGGGAACTTCGCGTCGCGCAGCTTCACGATGGCCTCGCGCAGCGCCACGAGCTTGTCGGGCGCCGGCGTGCCGTCCGACCAGGTGGCGAGCGCGAGCTTGCCGCCGTAGTCGAGCGCGACGGCGTAGGTGAAGGCGTCGGGCACGGCCGGCCCCTTGACCGGGGCGAAGGTCGACGGCCGCGCCGCCTCGAGGGCCTGCGTGATGGCGGCGATCTCCGGGGCCGTCACGTCCTTCGTCTCGGGCGAGCCGCCGCGCAGGCCCGAGTAGGTCGCGGTCCGCTTGTTCGTGTCGAGCACGAAGGTCATGTGCAGGCCCGCGATGCCGCCCGTCTGGTTGTACGTGAGGAGGTACGGGCCCTCGAGCTTGTCGGGGACCGCACCGCTCGCGGCGGTCGAGGGCGTCGGAGCCGCGGTCGGCTGCACCGTGCCGGGCGCCGTCCCCGTCGCCGTGGGGGCCGCGCCCGTGCCGGTCGGCGGCGGCGCGGTGGGGTGGCCGCTCGAGGGCGGGTGGCCTCCGGGCGGGGGCGTCTCGTGGCAGGCGCCGAGGGCGGCGGCGCAGAGCAAGAGGAGCGTCTTCGGGAACATCGGCGCGGAGCATAGCGCAGCCGGGCGCCCGGGTGCTCGCGCGGCCGTGGGGAGGCGCGGCCCGGCGGAGCCTCACTCGCCGCAGCGGCCCCCCGGGCAGTGCGCGACCACCGTCGTGACGTCGCGGCTCGCCACCGAGTCGATGTGGTCGTGCAGGAGGCCGAGCTCGAAGCACGCGTCCGAGTAGCCCGCGGCGCAGCTCCGCGTGAAGAGTAGCTCCGCGACCGCGCGCTCGGCGGGCTCCGTCGCGCTCGCGCGCTTGACGAGGCCGAGCCAGTAGCAGGCCTCGGCGCTACCCTGCTGGCAGATCGCGTCGAAGCGTCGGGTGGTGGCCGCGAGCGCCTCGTTCGTCGTGCCGTCCAGGAGCTCGAGGCGCCCGAGGTTCACGCAGCCGCGCAGGTTGCCCTGCTCGCACGCCCAGCCGAAGAGCGAGGCGGCTCGTGCCCGATCCATCGGGGCACCGCGGCCCACCTCGTACATCACGCCGAGCACGCTGCAGGCGCGCGGGTCACCGGTCTCGCAGGTGGCGGCGAGCTCCGCGGGAGCGCCCTCGGGCAGGGGCGCGCGCTGCGCACGGACGGAGTCCTCGGCGCAGAGCTGCGTCGGGTGGCTGCGCTCCCAGTCGTGCGAGCCGTGCGCCGCCTGCCGACCCGACCACACGGGCGAGCACGCGGTCGTGCCGGACACGGCAGCGAAGAGGGCGACGGCACCGAGGGTGGACAGTGAGGTCGTGGTCTCGCGGGGCGCGTTCATGTCGGGACCAACGGCCGTGCGGCGCGGGACTTGAGCAGAAAAGATCGGGCCGCGCCGAGCGGCGCCATCACGGAAACGCGCGGTGGATGGCGATGGGCTCGCCGGACGCGCTCCCGAGGACAAACGAGAGGGTCGCGCCGGGCTCCGCGTCGGTGACGAAGCTGCCGCTGCCGGGCGGCGCGAGGAAGGGAGCGAGCACGCCCTGCCCGAGCACGTCGAGCCAGCCCTGATGGTAGACGAGCTGCCCACCCACGGGCGTGATGGCGGCCACCGGCACGAGGCCGAGGGCGTCCACGAACGCCGCCGTGGTGGACTTCGGGCCCGTGGCGCTCGCGAGGACGACCGCGACGCCGCCGGCGTCGACCAGGGCGGCGAGCGGAGCCGCCCACGCGCCTCCCGGCGACGGAGCGAGCCCGGAGAGCACCGTCTGGTGGTGCAGGAGCACCGCGTCGCAGGCGCCCTCGGCCACGCACGAGGCGAGATCACCCGCATCCGCGAGGTGCTCGATCACGAGTCCGCGCCCGCGTGCCGCCGCCTCCGCGACCAGGATCGCGTCGACCCGCGCCGTCGCGAGGGGGCTCGCATGCTCGCGGTAGTCGACGAGGCGCACCGGGTCGTGGAGGTCCATGAAGACCGCGTTGCCGAGCAGCACCGCGGCCGGCGAGGCGAGCGCCACCTGCCGGTAGTCGACGCCCAGCACGACGGCGTGCCCCACGGGCTCGCCCGTGCAGCTGCCCTCCACGCACACCTCGGTCGGGCAGGCGTGGGCGCAGGCGCCGCAGTGGAGCGGGCTCGTCGTGAGATCGACGCACGCGCCGTCGCACACGGCGAGGGGCGAGGGACACGCGTCCGCGCCGCCCTCGGAGGCTCCCGCACCGCCGGTGCCGAGCACCGAGCCGCCGGAGCCCCCCGTCGTCGTGGCGCCAGAGCCCCCCTGCCCGCCCGAGGCGGCCACGGTCTCGACGGGCACGCACACCTGGTCGACCGGCGCGAGGCCGGCGGCGCACTCGCCACCCACCAGCGGATCGCAGCCCGCGGACAGGCACAGCGCCGCCGCGGCCGCCGCGCGTCGTGCGAGGTCACTCATGGCCGGCCTCGCTGCGCTCGAGGATGTGGAGCTCGACCCGCCGGTTCTTCCGGCGCGCGAGCTCGGTCCGGCCCTCGGCCTCGGGCCGGGTCTCGCCGAAACCCTCGACCACGAGTCGCGCGTCGGAGACGCCGGTCCGCACGATGAGCTCGCGCACGCTCTGGCCGCGCGCGACCGAGAGGCGCTGGTTGTAGTCCTCCTCGCCCGTGTCGTCGGCGTGCCCCTGGATGCGCACGAGCGCGTACTGGGGGTTGTCGCGCAACAGGCGCCCGACCCGCGCGAGCAGGGGCCAGCTCCGCACCTCGACCGCGGCCCCGTTCACCGCGAAGTGCACCCGCTCGTCGAGCACGATCTCGCTGCCCACCACACGCACCTCGCGTTCGTCCGGGCAGCCGTCGGTGTCGGCGTAGCCGTTCACCGTCTCCTCGTCGCCCGGACAGAGGTCGTCGAGCTCGACCTCGGCCTCGCCGTCCGCGTCGCGCGCGCGCGTCGGGGCGGGCGGCGTGCTCGCCACGCGGCGCTCGGGCTCGGTCGACTCCGGCGCCGGCGCGGCCGTTGGACCAGGGGACGCGAACGCGACGTGGATCCCGAACAGCACGACGCGCCCGTCCGCGGGGCGCACCGAGTCGTCCGGCTCGACGATGTGCACGTACCCTGCGAAGGGGCCCACGAGCAGCGGACCGCCGTGCAGATCGTATCCGACCCGCGCGTCGAGGGCCGGCCGGGACGCGCCGCCGGTCACGGCGAGGCCGCCGCCGCCACCGAGCCACAGGCCGTCGGCCTCCGCGATGCCGGGATCGTCCGCCCGGCCGAAGGGGCGCACCCGCACGCCGGGCAAGAGGAGGAACGCAGCGCCCGCGCCCGTGGGGGCGAGACCGGCCTCGTCCAGCTGGCCGTCGGACAGGCCCACGGCGCCGAGCGCCGCCTCGAAGCCGACGCGCCCCGCCACCGTGAGCTCGGGTGAGACCAGGCCCGCACCGCCCCAGCCGAACTGCGACGACTTCGGCTCGCCGACCATGCGAGCCGCTGCCCCCTCCGCATGAAACCCGTAGCCGAGCTGCGCGCGGGCGGGGCCCGCACCGAGCATCACCGCGGCGACCGAGGCGACGGCGCACGCGGCGCGCGCCGCGCGGCGGAGGTGACGAGGGCGGAGGTCGACGGCTTTCATGAGGGCTCCTCCCTCACGAACGGCCGCCGGCCGGCAACCTTGAGGGCCGGCGCGCCTCTTTCAGCCGTCGTCGGCCACGCGACTGCGCAGGGTGGCGACCGCCTGACCGACGAGCTGGCTGATGCGCGACTCGCTCACGCCGAGGAGGTTGCCGATCTCGCGCAGCGTGAGCTCGTCGCCGTAGTAGAGCTCGAGCACGCGCCGCAAGCGCTCGGGCAGAGCCGCGAGGGCGACCTCGATCGCGGCGCGCGACTCGCGCTCGATCACGTGCTCGTCGGGGCGCGCGTCGAAGGCCGGAGCCGCCACGTCGTCGGCCCCGTCGACCCAGGCGACCGTCTGCGCCGAGGCGAGCTCGCGCCGGCATGCGTGGTACTCGTCGACGCCGAGCCCGAGGTACTCGGCGACCTCGACGTCGTCGGGCGGACGGCCGAGCCCCGTCCAGAGCCGCGCGCTCGCGAGCTCCATCTCGCGCGCGCGGCGCCGCTGCCGCCGCGTCAACGGATCGGCCCGGCGCAGCTCGTCGACCATGGCGCCGCGCATGCAGACGAGGGCGTACGGCTCGAAGCCCGCGAGCGTGCGCGACGGCCAGCGCCGGTGCGCCTCGACGAGCCCGAGGAAGCCGGCGCCCACGAGATCGTCCGCGCTCGTCCGGCTCGACGGGCGCGACCCCGCGAGCCGGGCCGCCATGCGGCGCAGCACGGGGACGAAGCGCGCGGCCAGCTCGCGCGGCAAGGCGGCGCGCTCGGACGGCGCTCCCTCCCACGCCATCGGCTCGAGCGCCTCGACGACGCGGTGGATCCGGAGAGCCGCCTCCTCGCGCAGATCCTCGAAGCTGAGCGCGATCCCGCGCTCGCTCGCGCCGCTCGAGGCTCGCAGCCACACGATCCGCGCCGGCGCCTCGAGCCACCCGTCGGGCAGCTCCACCCGCAGCTCCACCCGCGCGCCCATCGGGGCGTCCGCCCGCGCGTCCGGCGAGACGCACAGAAACGCCCCGCCCACGGACAGGTTGTCGATGCGGCCGGCGAGAACCGCGTCTCCGACCCGCAGCTCCGCCGCGAGCGCCACCGCCGCCCGAGGGAAGAAGCGCGCTTCGAGGGGCTTGCGGCGTCCGGGGTCGCCTTGGGGAGGGGTCGCGGACATCGGTCAGACCCGGGGGGCGCTCGCGGGGGGGGCGGTGTCGCCCGCGGCGGTCTTCGTGACCGCGTCGACGAGCTCCTGGGCCGTCCAGGGCTTGGCGAGAAAGCGCGTGGGCGCGTCGCCGAGCCGCGACCAGTCCGGTGCCGCGTCGACGAAGCCCGTGGTGACCACGATGCGTAGCTCGGGGTACAGGGCGAGCAAGCGCGCGGCGAGGTCGAGGCCCGTCATGTCGGGGAGGCGGAGATCGGTGACGAGGACGTGGAAGGGCTGCGCCGCCGCGCGCGCGAGCTCGAGCGCGGCGGCGCCGTCGGCCGCCACGCTCGGCTCCCAGCCGGCCCGCTCGAGGATGCGGCCGGCGAGCCTGCGGAGGTCCGGATCGTCCTCGACGGCGAGCACCCGGAGCCGCCCGGATGGCGGCGGAGGCGTGCGCGGGGCGGGCTTCGAGACCGACGCCCCCTCCGGCGCCAGCGGCAGGAAGATCGCGAAGCACGTGCCGCGTCCTGGCTCGCTTTCGGCGCTCACGAGGCCCTCGTGCTGGAGCACGATCCCGTGGACGGCGGCGAGGCCGAGCCCGGTGCCGCGGCCGGGCTCCTTGGTCGTGAAGAAGGGCTCGAACGCGAGGGCGAGCGTCTGGGTGTCCATGCCGGTGCCGGTGTCGACCACGGTGAGGACCGCGACCTCACCCGCGAGGCGCTCGGGCAGCTCCGCGCACCGGCCCGGTGGCACGTGACCGCGGCGCGCGGAGAGCACGAGCCGACCGCCCGCCGGCATGGCGTCGCGGGCGTTGAGCGCGAGGTTCATGAGCACCTGCTCGAGCTGCGCACGGTCGCCGAGCACGACGCAGCTCTCGTCGGCGACCGCGACCCGGACGTCGATGCTCGCGCCCACCACGTGCAAGAGCAGGCGGGCGACGTCGCGCACGACGTCGCGCACGTCCAGGCGATCCACCCGGAAGACCTGCTGGCGCGAGAACGCCAGGAGCTGCCGCGTGAGCTCCGCCGCGCGGCGGCCAGCGTGGAGGATCGCAAGGGTGGCCTCGCTGCGCTCTTCGGCCGTCGTGGCCTCGGTGCTCGCGGCGCCCAGGATGACCGCAAGCAGGTTGTTGAAGTCGTGCGCCACCCCGGCCGTGAGCCGCGCGACCGCCTCCATGCGCTGCGCGGCCTGGAACTGCTGCTCGAGCCGCCGCTTCTCGGTCACGTCGCGGACGACGTGCACGAGCTCCGGCTTGCCCTGGGCGTCGCGGAGCGGGGCGCAGGTCACGTCGAGCCACCGGCCGAGGTGCGACTCGTGGAGGCGAAAGCCGTGACCCTGGCCGGCCGCGAGCACCTCGCGCCCCGGACACCCCGTGACGGGGCCGTCTCCGAGGCCATGGAAGAGCTCGTGGCAGCGCTGGCCGAGCACCGATGCCTCGTCGGCGCCGAGCAGCGCCAGCGCCGCGCGGTTCGCGTGCCGGACACGGAAGCTCGCGTCGTGGATCGTCACGGCGTCGCCCATCGAGTCGAAGGTCTCTTGCCAGTAGCGCCGCGCCACCTCGAGCTCGTGGTTCGAGGCCTGGAGCTCGCGGACCGCGCGGCGGTGCTCGCTCGCGTCGTGGACGAAGTGGACCGTGCGGCCGGTGCGCTCGACGGGCTGGACGCTCACCTCGACCTCGAACCATGACCCGTCCCGACGCCGATGACGCGCCTCGAAGCGCGAGCAATCCTTGCCCGACCAGGCGCGCGGAGCGGGGATGGGCGTCGGGACCTCTCCGCCATCGAGCAACGACACGGGCTGGCCCACGAGCTCGTCGCGGTCGTAGCCCGTCATGGCGCAGTAGGTGTCGTTCACCTCGACCAGGCGCGAGACGCCGTCCACGAGCTCCACGAGCCACACCCCGACCACGGCCGTCTGGAGGATGGCGCGGTGCAGCTCCTCGGCGCGCATCCGCGCGCTCACGTCGCGGGTGATGACGAGCGCGACGGGGCTCGCGCCGGGCGCGTCGCGAAACGGCGCCACCGTGGAGTCGAGCCACACCGTGCCCCCGGGCAGGCGCACCTCGTCGACGCCCTGGAGACTCTCCCCGGTCGTGAGGACGCGCTCGATCGCCCGCAGCATGACGTCCGCGCGCTCCGGGCCGAGCAGGGACCCCAGCGATTGCCGCGCTGCCCGCTCCGGCGTGCTGTCGAGGAGCCGCGCGCCCGCGGCGTTGACGAAGCGGATGGTGCCGTCGCGCTCGAGGAGCGCCACCGCGCGGTCGGGCGAGCCGGCGAGCGCCCGCCCGAGGAGCTCGTACGCCCGTGCCTCGAGTGCCGAGGCGAGGACCGGCGCCCCGCCGGCGGTCGACGTCGGAGCTCCGGGCGGCTCACCGCCAGAGGTGTCGTGCTCGTCGTCCAAGTGGTCCCCCGGGTGCCCCGCTACGGCGTCTCGTGCCGATCCGGCAGGTTAGCACGGTGGGTCCGCGCGGTCAGGCACGGTCGCTCTCGCCGCTCCTCTCCTACGCAGCCGACACCACGCGGGCCGGGCCGAGTGGTAGGCTGCCCCATTCGCGTGTCGCAGCCACGACGCGCACCCCCCATGTCCGACCCGGCGCCCTCCAGCAGCGTGCCACGCGACTCACGCGCGACGAGCGGGCTGCCTCACGCGCTCCTCGACGGCCTGCTCGAGGGTTGCCAGATCGTCGATCGCGACTACCGCTACGTCTACGTCAACGACACGACCGCCCGCCACGGCAGGACGACCCGCGAGGCGCTCGTCGGCCGCACGATGATGGAGTGCTCCCCGGGGATCGAAGAGACGGCGATGTTCGCGGAGCTCCGGGCCTGCCTCGGCGACGGCGTGGCGCGCCGTATGGACAACGACTTCGTCTTCCCGGACGGCTCGCGCGGCACCTTCGAGCTCCGCTTCGTGCCCGTGCCGGAGGGGGTGGCCATCCTGTCCGTCGAGCTGACCGCCACACGGCGCGCCGACGCGCGCATCGAGCACCTGAACGCCGTCCTTCGGGCGATCCGCAACGT
>JADLAB010000167.1 GCA_020848455.1 Polyangiaceae bacterium | reverse complement strand
CGAACGACTTCTCGGGCCCGATCGCCGAGAGCGACTTCGTGACGGCCTACGTGGGGCTGCTCTCCACCGTGCGCGGCTACTACCCGGCGGCGCACATCTTCTGCGTCAGCTGGGAGAGCTGGGGCGCGACGGCGCAGGGCTACATCGCGACGGCGATCGCGGCCTTCGGCGACGCCGCGGTGAGCGAGGTACCCTTCGTCGTCGACGCGAACGACGGCTGGGGCTGCGACTACCATCCCGGCCAGACCATGCAGGCGAAGCTCGGCGCCGAGCTCGCGAGCGCGATCCAGGCGACGATGGGCTGGTGAGCGAGACCGGCGCGGCGCCGGCAGGCGCTCAGGCGCCCCTGCGCTCAGGCCGCGTGCTCGGCCGCGACCCGCAGGACGCGCGCCACGAGCTCGCGCGCCGGCACCACGCCCGCGTCCGACGCCGCGACGCGGCCACGCACCAGGATCGTGAGCTGGGGGATCGACCGGACGTGGTAGCGCGCCGCGAGCGCCGGCAGGGCCTCGGTGTCCACCTTCAGCACGAGCGCCTGGCCGCGAAGCTCGTGGGCCGCGCGCTTGACCTCGGGCGCGGCAGCGCGACACGGCGCGCACCACGCGGCCCAGAAGTCGATGAGGACCGGGACGCGCGCACCCCCCGCGATGGCGTCGAGCTCCTCGGCGCTCGCCACCTCGATGGGCACGTCCTGGGCCGGCAGCAGCGTCTTGCAGGCGCCGCAGCGGCCCTCCTGGTGGAGGTGTTGCACCGGGATGCGGTTCTTTCGCCCGCAGACGCTGCAGGAGCGGATCATGCTGCGAACATGGGCCCATTCCGGGCGTTTGGGAAGGCCCTGCGGCCGGGCTCGCGCGGGTGACGATGCGGCAGGTCGGCGTGCCGAACCACGGCCCGACGTGCCTATACTCGCCTCCGTGCCGAGCTCGAGCCCCCCACCGGTCGGCGCGCCCCCCCGCGCGCGCCGTACCCCTCCGCAGACCGAGCCCGAGCGCGCGCGACCGCGGCGCCGCGCGCTCAGCCACGTCGGCGGCGCGACGCGCATCGCCGGCGCGCTCGGCGACGAGCTCGGTCGGGCGCTCGCGGCCGCCCTCGACGTCGTCGGCGACGAGCGTGCGACGCGCGCGCACGTCCACGGCTTTCACAGCTACGCGGCGCGCATGCACCCGCAGACGGCCCGCCGGCTCGTCGCCGCCCTGTCGGAGCGGCGGGGCAGCGTGCTCGATCCGTTCATGGGCAGCGGCACGGTACTCGTCGAGGCGCGCCTCCTGGGGCGGCGCGGCTTCGGCTGCGACCTCAACCCGCTCGCGGTCGAGCTCGCGCACCTGAAGACGCGCGGCACGACGGCGCGCGAGCGCGAGGCGCTCGCGGCGGCGGGCCGGCGGGTGGCCGAGCAGGCCGACCTGCGGCGCCTCGCCAAGGCCGGACCGACCGAGCGCTACGGGGCGGAGGACCGCGCGCTCTTCGACGTGCACGTGCTGCTCGAGCTCGACGGCCTGCGGGCCGCGCTGCGGCGCGAGGCGGACCCCTTCGTCGCGCACGCGCTCGCGCTCGTGCTCTCCGCCATCCTCGTCAAGGTGAGCCGCCAGCCGGGCGACACCGCGGAGGGCACGGTGGCGCGGCGCCTCGCGACCGGCTTCACCATCCGGCTCTTCGCCGCCAAGACGGGCGAGCTCGTGCGGCGCCTCGCCGCCTTCGCGGAGCTCCTGCCGCCCCGCGCGCCGGCCTGCGAGCTCGCGCTCGACGACGCCCGGCGCCTCGGCGGGCTCGCGGCCGAGAGCATCGACCTCATCGTCAGCTCACCGCCCTACCCGGGCGTCTACGACTACGCCCACCAGCACGCGGCCCGCCTGCGGTGGCTCGGGCTCGACGCCCGGGGCTTCGAGCGCGGCGAGATCGGCGCGCGGCGCGGCTACGGTCGGACCGAGGGCGCGCTCGACCACCACGAGGCCGTCGCCCGCTGGCAGGGCGAGCTCGGCGACTGCTTGCGCGCGTTCCGGCGCGTGCTCTGCCCGGACGGCCGCTGCGCCCTCGTGCTCGCCGACTCGGTGGTGCAGGGCCAGGCCCTCTACGCCGACGACGTGCTGCGCGCGACGGCGGCGAGCGCGGATCTCGACGTCGTGGCGCAGGCCTCGCAGCCGCGCCCGCACTTCCATGCCCCGAGCCGCGCCGCCTTCCGGGCCCGGCCGCGCCAGGAGCACGTGCTCGTGCTCGGGCCCGCCGCTCGGCGCGCCGCCCGCTGACGCCCCCCCGGCCGACCAGCCGTGCTACGGCAGCGCCATCCGTACGGGGGGCCGCGGCGCCACGCGCCCGGGCGGGCAGCGAGCAGCGACAGCGGGGGGCCGAGCGCCGGCAGCAGCAGAGGCACCCATCATGAACCGCACGACCCCGCAGCACGAGCCCCACAAGATCAAGACCGTCCGTCTCATCGCCTTCCCGAGCCTCGAGGAGCGCAAGAAGAACCTCGTCGCGGCGCACTTCAACGTCTTCAACCTGACGCCCACGCAGGTGAGCTTCGACATGTGCTCGCTCGGCACGAGCGCCATGAGCCAGGAGCAGCTCGCGGGCCAGCTCGTCGGCGACGAGGCCTACGCCGGAGCGCGCAACTTCGACAACCTGGTCCACGCCGTGAACCGCGTGCTCGGCCACACCTACGTGTGCCCGACCCACAACGCCCTCGGGTCGCTGAAGCTCCTGTGCGCGACCCTCATCCCGAAGGGCAGCTCCCTGCCCTCGAACGCGCGCAGCCGCGTCGACGCCTTCGAGCCGCGCGGCATCGAGGTGGTCGACGTGCGCGACCACGAGGCCGAGATCTTCACCGGCAACGTCGACCTCGCGCTCCTGCGCGCGGCGCTCGAGCGCGGCGACGTGTCGGTCGTGGGCATGCAGTGCTTCGCCGACGGCATGCACCCCTTCTCGCTCGCGAACCTGCGCGCGGTGCGGGCCGCGGCCGACGCCGCCGGCAAGCGCCTGCTCGTCGACGCGTCGCGCATCATCGAGAACGCCTGGTACATCCAGCGCCACGAGCCCGGCATGGATCACCGGTCCATCGGCGAGATCGTGAAGCTCGTCGCCAAGAGCGTGCACGTGCTGCACCTCGACGGCGCGCAGGATCCGAAGGCGCCCGCCGGCGGCGTGCTCGTGACCGACAACCCCGCGGACCACGAGCGGTTCATCAACGAGGTCGTCGTCTACGAGGGCCTGCACACCTACGGAGGCATGGCCGGGCGCATGATGGAGGTGCTGGCGCGCGGCATCGACGAGATGTGCGACGAGAGCGAGGTGCAGTGGGCCATGCACCAGACCGAGATCTTCACGGCGCGCCTGCGCGCGGCCGGCGTGCCCTTCGAGCGCGGCTGCGACGGCGCCTACCTCGAGGCCGAGCGCTTCCTGCCCCATGCCGGCCCGCACGCGCAGCACGCGCTGTCCGTGGCGCTCTACCTCACGAGCGGCGTGCGTGCGGTGGCGACCGGCCTCTGCGGGCGCGATCGCTACCTGCCGGTGCAGATCCCGCGCCTCGCGATGACGAGCCGTCAGCTCGAGCGCGTGGCCGACGCCATCATCGCGCTCCACCGGCAGCGCGAGGCCGTCCCGCCGCTCGAGGCCGCGAACGAGAGCACGTGGCACGACGAGCTCCGCTTCCGCGGCGTGTTCGCCGACCTCGAGCCCTTCGACTGGGACGTGTACCCCTTCGTCGTCCACACCATCGAGCGCGTCGGGGAGCTCAGCCGCGAGCAGCGCCTGCGCGCCATGCGCGAGGCCGGCTACAACACCTTCCTCCTGCGCTCGGCGGACGTGACCATCGATCTCTTGACCGACTCGGGCACCTCCGCGATGTCCACCGATCAGTGGGCGGCCTACGACGCGGCGCGCGCCACGCCCTGCACCTCGGACGCCTACCGCCACTTCGTCGCGGTGATGCGGCGCGTGTACGGCTACGAGCACATCCTGCCCACGCACCAGGGGCGCGCGGCCGAGCACATCCTGTCGCAGGCGATGATCAAGCCGGGCCAGCTCGTGCCCGGCAACATGTACTTCACGACGACGAAGGAGCACCAGGAGATGGCGGGCGGGGTGTTCGTCGACGTCATCGTCGACGCGGCGCACGACCCGGCGAGCAGCCACCCCTGGAAGGGCGACATCGACATGCACAAGCTCCGCGCCGCGGTCGACCGGCACGGTCCGGAGGCGGTCGCCTACGTGTCCTTCGAGCACTCGGTGAACATGGCCGGCGGCCAGCCCGTGTCGATGGACAACATGCGGGAGGTCTATGCCTACTGCTCGGCGCGCGGCATCCCGGTGTTCTACGACGCGACGCGCGCGGTCGAGAACGCCTACATGATCCAGAAGCGCGACCCGCGCTACGCGCACGTGAAGATCGCCGACATCCTGCTCGAGATGATGCTCTACGGCGACGGCTGCACGGTGAGCGGCAAGAAGGACTACCTCATCAACATCGGTGGCCTGCTCGCCTTCCGCGACAACGCCGCGTGGGCGCACAAGTGCGAGCACCTCTTGCGCATCTTCGAGGGCAACGTCACCGACGGGGGCCTGGCCGCGTCCGACCTCGCGGCCATGGCGCGGGGCGTGGAGGAGATGCTCGACGACCGCTACATCCGCGCGCGCGTGAGCCAGACCGAGAAGCTCGGCGGCCTCTTGATGGAGGCGGGCGTGCCCATCGTGCAGCCGCCCGGCACCCACGCCATCTTCATCGACGCCAAGCGCTTCCTGCCGCACGTCGACCAGGACGAGTACCCGGCGCAGCGCCTCGCCGCCGAGCTCTACATCGAGACCGGCGTGCGCGCGATGGAGCGCGGCAACGTTTCGAAGGGGCGCAACCCGAAGACCGGCCAGAACTACCGCCCGTCGCTCGAGCTCGTGCGCCTCACCATCCCGCGCCGCGTCTACAGCCACGACCACATGCGCGCGATCGCCGAGGGCATCATCCGGCTGTGGCAGCGGCGCAGCGCCATCCGCGGCCTGTCCTTCGTGTACGAGCCGCCGCACCTGCGCTTCTTCCCGGCGCGCTTCGCGCCGATCGACTGAGGCACGCCGAGCCGTCCCTTACATTCCTTCACCAAACTGCGCGCGCGCGGGGCGGCGGGGTTCGGTAGCATCGGGGGATGCCGCGTCTCGCGCCTCGCCGCCCGACGGTCCGCCACCTCGCCCCGCTCGTCGCGCTCGCCCTCGGCGGCTGCGCCATCCACTACCCCTACTACCCGCTGCCGCAGATCCCGAACGACGACGCGGATCTCGGCAGCCGGCTCGGGTGGCTCGAGGGCTCGTGGTTCCGGCAAGACGGCGGGCTCGAGAGCGAGCTTCACTTCACGACGGCGCGCGGCGGGACGCTGCTCGGCACGAGCCGGACGGTGGCGCTGCACGGCCTCGAGGGAGCCGGGGGCAGCGACGGCGGGGTGCGGACGGTGGAGCACGCGCTCGTGCTCATCGAGCACACCGAGGGCGGGGTCGTCTACCGCTCCTGGCCGAAGGGCAAGGACGCAGCCTCGCTCCGGCTCGTGGCGGCGCGCGT
>JADLAB010000166.1 GCA_020848455.1 Polyangiaceae bacterium | reverse complement strand
CGCAAGACGACCCGCTGCGGCGTCGAGACCGCGGCCAAGAACGGCGCCTCGGACGACGTGCGGCAGCGCATCGCTGCCTCCGAGCCCGACTGCCTGCGCGCCTGCCGCGAAGACGGGCCGCCGGCCGACACCGACGTCCCGGAGCTCCGCACCTGCCTGCAGCAGGACTGCGGCGCGTTCATGACGTGCCTGCAGCGGGCGATGGGACAGAAGTAGCGAGGCGTCCGTGCCGGGAAGTTGCCGCCGCCGGCCGCCCCCGGAAGGATCCCGCCCGAGATGCCTCGCGCCGTGCGCTCCCTCGCCACGCTGGTCCTGCTCGCGGCGGCGTGCACGCAGCCCGCGCTCGCTCCGGACGAGCCCCATGACTCCGCCCCGGCGCAGGCCGCCACCGCCAAGACCGCCCCGGCCGAGCTGAAGCCGGCCCCTGCCGTCCCGCCCGCACCCGCGTGCGACCCGCTCTCACCCGAGCCCTTCCCGGTGACCGCGAGCTCCGAGGATCCGCCGCTCGTGCCGATCGCCGACGGCGACCGGCTCGCGCCGTTCTACCGCAAGGTGGCCGCGCTCTTGCGCGGCCGCGCCCGCGATCACATCCGCATCGCGGTCTACGGCGACTCGAACCTCATCATGGACTACCAGACGGGGCAGCTGCGCCGCCGCCTGCAGGGGCGCTTCGGCGACGCCGGCCACGGCTACGTGTCGGTGGCCAAGCCCTGGTGGGCCTACCACCACATGGACGTTGGGCACGGCTCGCGCGGCTGGACGCCCTACGCCGTCTCGACGGACCCGGCGCCCGATCGCTACTACGGCCTCGCCGGCCTCACCGCCGAGAGCCTCGGCACGACGAGCCCGGCCTGGGCCGAGACCGCACCCGCGGGGGCGCCCATCGGTCGCACCGCCGACACCTTCGAGGTGTACTACCTCGAGCGCGACCACCCGGCGTTCGAGCTCGCGCTCGACGGGCGCGTGCTCGCCGAGGTCGCGAAGAAGACGGACGGCAAGCTCGGCGTCGCCCGCGTCGAGACCGACGACGCGGCGCACCGGCTCGAGGTGCGCCCGCGCGGGAACGTGCGCGTCTTCGGCATCGCGCTCGAGCGCCGCGCGAGCCCGCCGAGCTTCGTCGTCGACTCCTTCGGGGTCGGCGCGCTCAACTCGCGCGTGCAGGCGATGAAGGACCCCGACCTCGAGGCCGCGATGCTGCGCCAGCGCGCCTACGATCTCGTCGTCTTCCACACCGGTCACAACGACGGCTTCACCCACCGCGAGACGCCCGCGGCGATGGCGTCGATCCTCGCCCTGCACCGGCGCGCGCTCCCCGACGCGCCGATCCTCATCCTGACGCCCGCCGACCGCGGGGACACCGACACCTTCGTCTTCACGCGGATCGCCGTCGAGCAGCGCCGCGCGCTCGCCGCCGAGCACGAGACCGCGCTCTGGGATCTCTGGCAGGCGATGGGCGGGCGTCGCTCGATGAGCCGCTTCAAGCACCGCCGCCTCGCGCTCTCGGACTTCACCCATTTCAACGAGCCGGGCGGCGCGTGGGTGGGCGACCACCTGCTCGAAGCCCTGTGGCGCGACCTCGCGCGCTACCTCGCCCTGCACCCGGACGCGGGCTGCGAGCCCGCGGAGGCGAGCGCGAGCGCCGCGCGGTGAAGCCGCCGGTCGGTCACGGCGGGCCGAGCTCGAAGCGCGCGAGCTCGCAGCGGTGCTCTTCGTCGAGCGACAGCGCGACGTATCCGTCGGGCACGCGCACGATGTGCATCACCACGCGCTCACCCTCGCCGAGCGGCTCTGCCGAGACCACGTTCCCGCGAGCGTCGAAGTGGACGAGGAGGGTGCCCCCGCGGAACGCGTCCTCGCCATTCAGGTGGCCACGCAACGCGTCGGGTAGCGCTCCTTCGACGAACGCCACCGCGGTCATCCCGTCGCCGTCCGGCATGAGATGGGTGAGGCCGGCGACGGCACCGCTCGGGAAGTAGCGGACCGACGCCAGGCTCCCGCCGGCCGTGTAGCGCAGGAGCACGCCGTCGAGGACGTCGCCCGCCTCGAGCCTCCCGCCGTCGAGAAGGTGGATCTTCGCGAGGACGCTCCCGAACAGCGACGGCACGACGGCCTCGTGGAAGCTCACCTGGCCCGGCACGTGCGCCTCGCGCGGCGGCGGACCGTGCGCCGGCGGGGCGAGTGGCGGCACGGGAAATCGCTGGGCGCCGAGGGCGTCGAGGCCGCGCGTCATCCCCGCGGCCCACAAGCCTCCCGTCGCGTCGAACGCGACCGAGCTCGACGCCAGTCTCGATTCGCGAACGTGCCAGCGCAGCCGTCCATCCCCGCCAAAGACGCTCACGGTCGTCGCCCCTTCGTCTCCGGCCACGGTGCCGCGCGTGGCCCAGGCGTCCCCGCGCCCGGCGACGTCGTAGACGTCGAGTGGCTCTTGGGCCGTGCCGTGGCTCTCCGCGGCGGGGTGGGTCCGCCTCGTGTGGCCGCGCTGATCCCAGGTCCAGGTCGTCGACGTGCGGGGGAGGCGCGCCCCGACGGAGAGCCAGCGTTCGCCCCCGAGTGGCCACGCGCTCCGAGTCTCGGCGAGTTGCAGCGTGGCTCGCGCCGGCGCACCGAGCCCGGCGCGTACCGACAGGAGCACCGACGCATCGTGCGCGCCTGGGTACCCCCGGCGCGATGATTCGGGTGGATCGGGGAACACGCTCACGGCGAGCACCCGGTCGGCGGTGACGTCGAGAAACACGACCTCCCCCTCGGGCTCGGAGGCGTCGCCGAGCGCGATGCGCGCGACGTGACCGCTCGGGTCGGCGCGGTAGAGCGCAAACCCCGTACGGCCGTCGGGCTCCGTCACCTCCCCCGAGAAGAGGACGCCGCCGTCGGTATCGGGCACGAGGACGGCGTAGCGACACATCTCGTACGTGGGCAGTGGGGCCTGTGGCTCGAGCCACGTCGTCCACACGGCTCGCAACCGCGGCGAGGCGGCACGGGCGCCGCTTGCGGGCCCGCACTCGGGGCAGGGCGTCGTCCGCTGCGTCGCCGGGCCGGCCGGACAGCCGAGGAGGGCCGCGCCGAGCAGCGCCGGTCCGAGTCGCCCGGTCATGGCGACGGCACCGGCCCCGGTGCGCGCTCGGGACCGAGCTTGGGGATGAAGAAGGGCCATCTGTGAAGGCCCTCGGGGGTCGGGGGATCGCCGTCGTACATGGCGTGGATCGAGCCCACGTTCGCGGGCGAGTGTAGGCGCTTCGAGCCGTGGAGCGCAGGCGATTCGACCCGTTGGCCACGCGGGCGAAGCCTGGCCCCGGGTAGGACGTGGGCGCCGAGACGCCCGACTACGGCGCCGGCTGCT
Organism: Polyangiaceae bacterium; assembly: GCA_020848455.1. Taxonomy (GTDB): domain Bacteria; phylum Myxococcota_A; class Polyangia; order Polyangiales; family Polyangiaceae; genus JACRDA01. The sequence continues at coordinate 13,671 of JADLAB010000166.1, read as the reverse complement.
GAACGACGCCGATCGACCCCCTGCCACTGTCGGCCACGTGCGGTGGGTGTATCTTTCTCATCATGTCCCGCACGACCCCCACCCGGCTCCTCTTCGCGCTCGGAGCCGCAGCGGCGCTCGCGGGCTGCAGCTCGACGCCCGACGAGCCCGAGCCTCCGCCCGGCCCGCCGGTGCCCTTCCGCGCGCTCACCTTCAACGTGCTCTGCTCGTTCTGCGGGCTCGACGCCTACGACACCTGGGACGAGCGCCTCGTCGCCTTCGAGGATCTGTTCGCCCGCCACGATCCGGATCTGCTGGGCTTGCAGGAGCTGGCGCTCCGGCCGGAGGTCCAGCAGATCCTCGCCGTCCTGCCTGATGCCTACGCGCCCGTCTTCTACCAGGCCCCGGAGAGCGTGTTCGCCTACCCGGACGCCTCGGTGTTCTACCGCACGTCGCGCTTCGAGCTCGCAGCGAGCGGCTTCTACTGGCTGAGCCCGACGCCCGACGTGCCGAGCTCGACCGGCTTCGCGCCCCAGCAGGTGCCGCGGCTCGTCGCCTGGACGGTGCTGCGCGATCTCGCGAGCCGCCGGCAGCTCTACTTCGCGAGCACGCACTTCGACAACAACGCCCCGAGTCAGGAGCTGTCCGCGCCGCTCGCCGTCGAGCGCACGACGCCGTGGCTCGCCGACGTGCCGGGCATGCTCGTCGGCGACTTCAACTCGAAGCCGGCGACCGCCGCCTACGCGACCCTCACCGACGCCTTCGACGACGCCCAGGCGCTCGCCGACGAGTGGCACGTCGCGAGCAACCAGGCGCCCGTGCCCGCCTACGATCTCGCCGAGCGCATCGACCACCTGTTCCTCGGCGCGCGGGCGGGCTCGGCGCCGTGGCAGGTGAGCTCGTGGGTGGTCGACCTCTTCGTGTACGGCGCCGAGGACCGGTACCCCTCGGACCACTTCGCCATCGCCGCGGACCTCACCGCGCCGTACTAGTCTCGGAAGAAGCGACTCTCCGTCGGCCGTCGGCTGCTGGCCCAGCGACCGCGTCGCAACCCTGCTCTGCCAGCGCTCGCCCGGGGGGCGGCCGTTGACTCGTGACCACATGGTCGCTATTTGTCCGCCCGGTCCCCTCGAGGGGCAGCTACCTCCGGAGGTGTGGCATGCACGCGCACGAGGATGAGCACGGACCCGAGGTCCGACACGAGCGCCGACACGAGCGCCGACACGAGCACCGACACGAGGGTGTCCGGCGCCTCGGAACGGCGTGCGGCGCGGTCGTGCTCGCCGCGGCGGCGCTCGCCGGGTGCCATACGCCGCCACCAGAGCACGCTCGGCCTGGCGCTGGGGCCGAGGCGCGGCGCGCCGCTCCACAGGTACGCACGACCCCGGCGGGCGAGCAGGACGGCGCGCTCGTGCTGAAGGTCGAGCGCCTGGGCGAGGCCAGCGGGGTCGTCGCGGCGCTGCGCGAGGGCGCGGTCGTCGCCAAGGCCGAGCTCGGGCCGGAGCCGCAGCACCTCTTGCTGCCGCCCGGCACGTACGAGATCGAGGTCGTGGGCGACGGCGGCACGCGCACCGTGGTCGAGGAGCTCACGGTGCTGCGCAGCCATTGTTTCTCGGAGTCGGGCGGCGAGGCGGCGCCGCCGCCGCGCACCGAGCGCGTGTTCGGCTTCCGCCACGACGGCGCGCACGTCGTGCTCCGGCCCGACGGGCACGGGCTCACGCTCGCGCGGGTGTACGCCGACTACGGCACCGAGCCGCCGACCCGCATCACGTGGCACTCGGGCGCGACCGAGGTGACGAGCGAGCCCGAGGGGACGCGACGCACCTGGGCCGGCGGTTACGAGGCAGGCGACAACGCCGACCGCTGGCTGCACGCGCCCGGCACGACCGCCGCGTGCCACACGCTGTGGGCGGTCGACGCGCGCGAGCTGCCCATTCCGGATGCGGTATGGCGCGCGGGCGGGCGCTGGACGGCGCGCGTCGTGTCGGTGGGAGCGCAGCCGCTCGAGGTCGATCTCGAGGTCGGCAATGACGTCGAGGTCGACCCTCGCTACGCGTCCGGCAAGGTGGGGCGCTCGCGAGCCCTCGCGCCGCGGCCGGTCGAGCCCGACCCGGAGGAGCTCGCCTGGCAGCGCACGGCCGAAGATGGGCTCACGCTCGAGCGCCACGGTAGCGGCCCGAGCCACGCGCCGCCGCTCGCCGTGACGCCGGCGCTGCTCCGCGCCTCGTACCGCGAGGCGAAGGTCGCCTGGGCCTTCGGCGAGCTCGAGAACCTGCGCGTGGTGGCGCGCAGCCCCGACGTCGACGTGGCAGGCTCGGTCGCCACGGGAGTCGCGCACGGCGAGACGATCGCCGCCGCGGAGCGCTACGCGCGCGGGCGCCAGGTCGAGCTCGACGCCGACGCCGCGGCGGAGAACGCCTACAGAAAGCAGGCGGCGCCGCGGCTGAGGGCCCAGCTCGAGGCCTGGATCAAGCAGCACGGGGGCCCGCTCGGCGCGGCCGATCTGCCGGTCGTCGCGGACGCGGCGGCGAGCGGGCGCGCGGTCGGGGCCGCGGACGTGCAGCTGCGCGACGACGGCGTTCTCGACATCGACGCGACCCCACCCTGCGCCGTCCTCGTCGACGGCGTCGACACGGGCAAGCAGACACCGGTCGCGGGGCTCCGGCTGCGGCCCGGAAACCACGTGCTCATCTTGCTCGACCGCACGACCGGCGCGAAGAAGCGGCTCCAGGTGTCGCTCGGGCCGGGTGAGCGGCGCACGCTGCACGAGCGGCTCGGCGCGGAGCCCTGACGCGCGGCGCCGAGCGCGCCGAGCCCGGACGCTCGCGGGCGACGGCGCGCCCGCCGAGGCGCGGGACGATCATCGGCCCGGTGTCGCCCCAGGGTCCTGCCCCGCCGCCCCGCGCGTGCGGTGGAACAGCTCGTCGGCGAGCTTGGCCACGAGCGCCCCGGGCTCCTTGACGACGTAGCGGTGGCCGCGACCGAACTCGATGCCGTCCACGCGCCGCGACGACCACTTCTGCGTCAGGAAGATGTCGCGATCGCCGCAGGTGTCGCAGCGGTAGAGCCCCATCCAGGGGTAGAGCGCGAGCGGCCGGCCGCCCTCGCGGTCGAGCAGGTAGAGCTTGTGGGTCTCGAGCGGCTCGGGGTGGCCGAAGGTCTCGGTGCGGAAGGAGCGGAAGGCGCCGCGGCACATCTGCAGCGAGTACCGAAAGGCACCGTCGCAGAAGGTCATGCCCTGCACGCACGCGAGCGGGTAGCCGCGCAGGAAGTCGAGCGACTCGACCAGGCGCGTCACCTTGGGCAGAAGCCCGCCGAGGAGCCGCGCCGCGGCCGCCTCGTCGAGCGAGGCCTCGGAGCCGTGCTTCAGCTCGTTGCGCAGCGTCGTGACGTCGTCGAGCAGCTGCACCACGACCTTCGCGCCGCTCTTCTTCTGCTGGTGCCAGGCGTGGAGCGCGCGCGCGATGCCCCCGACCCCCTGCCCGGTGACGAGGTAGCCCGTCGCGAGGCGCAGGATGCGGTGCAGCGAGCCGAGCGTCGAGGCGCGCTGGCCGGCCGCGAGCTCGGCGTCGATCTCCGGGTCGGGCACGCCGTGGGCCACGTAGGCCGCCCGGGCGAGCGACGCCGTGTAGAGCAGCACCACCTCGGTGAGCTCGAGCGCGCGCCGGAGCTTCGTGCCCGCGTCGGCCGCGAAGACCATCTCCTGGTGCACGATGGCGATGGGGTGCGGGTACTCCTCCTCGACGATCTCCTCGAGCGCGGGCGCGTGGCGCTTCGCCTCCCGGTCGACGTCGACGAAGCGCTCGTTGAGCTCGCGCAGGCGCTGGCTCTGCCCGCGGATCACGTGCAGGGCGATGCCGATGTCGCGCCGCAACAGGCCCGTGAACACCTCGCGGCTCACGCTCACGAGCAGGCTCGATTTGCCGTAGCTCCGCGCCGTGGCCGAGCGCCGCACGTCGTCGAAGAGCGCCATCTCGCCGAAGAACTGCTTCGACCCGAGGGTCACGAGCGTGATCGGCGGCTCGTCGGGCGCCTCGCGCTCGATGAGGACTTGCCCGTGCACGACGACGAACATGCGGTCGCCGGCGTCGCCCTGCCGGAACACCGTCTCCCCGGCGCCGACGCGCACGAGCTCCGCCAGCGCCGCGAGCGCCGCGAGCTCGTCCTCGGGCAGCGCCGCGAAGAGCGGCACCTGGCGCAGGAAGGTCGTGACGTCGAGGGTCGGGTCGGCCGCGTCGCTCATGCCGGTGCTCCGGCGGCGAGTCTCGCACGAACGGGCGCCCGAAGCCGAGGCTCGAAGACGGGCTCGTACCGTGCGAGACCGTGCGCGACGTGGTTGCGTCCCGCCCCGGACCGTTCGAAGTTCCCGCGCGTGCCGCCGCGGCGGCGGGGGACGATGTCCGAGCTGCTCACAGCCATCCTGGGGTTTCCGACGGTCATCTACACGGTGATGCTGGCCGTCGTCCTCCTTTACTGGCTGTTCGTCATCCTCGGCGCGCTCGACATCGACCTCTTCCACCACGCCGGCGGCGACGGCGCGCTCGAGGGCGCCGGGGCGGAGGGGCTCACGGCGGGGCTCGACGGTGCGCACGGCGCGCACGGCGCGGTCGACGCCGCGGCGGGACACCACGGGGCCCTCGAGGGCGGCGCCGAGCACGCGCACGCCGGGGCGGAGGGCGGCGCCGAGCACGCCGGCCACGCGGACGCCGGCTCGACGGGCCTGCTCGGCGCGCTCCGGCTGCGCGATGCGCCCATCACGGTCGTCACCTCCTTCGTGACGCTCTACGGCTGGCTGCTGTCCTTCTTCGGCATGCGCCACCTCGCGCCCGTCGTGCCGGTCCCGGGCTGGGTGTCGGGGCTCGGCGTGATGCTCGCGTCGTTCGTGCTCGCGCTGCTCATGACCTCGGTGACGGTGCGACCCATCGGCCGGTACTTCAAGACGCACAGCGGCAAGCGGCGCCAGGACTTCGTCGGCAGCGTGTGCGAGGTGCAGACCGGCGAGGTCACCGACACCTTCGGCCAGGCGCTCATCGACGACGGCCAGGCGGGGCTCGTCGTGCAGGTGCGCGCCACGTCGGGCAAGCTCGCGACGCGCCGCGGTGACCACGTGCTCATTCTGGAGTACGACGACGCGCGCGAGGCCTACATCGTCGAGCCCTACGAGGACGTGGTGCCCGGCGCGAGGCGGAGTCAGGGGGTGCGCGCGGCCGACGAGCCGCCGGCCGCACCCGGCGCGGACGACGCGGCGCTCGGGGCCGCGGCCGAGGACGAGGCGGGCTCACGCACGGGCTCGCGGCATGCAGACTGAGGTCGGAGGAAGCAGGGGATGAAGCCAGAGCTACTCATCGCGTTGATTGCCGGCGGCTCCTTGGTCGTCGTCATCGTGGGCATGCTGATCCTGGTCGCGCGCTTCTATCGCCAGGTGAACCAGGGCCAGGCGCTCGTCATCAACAAGATGAAGGACGAGCCCCAGGTGACGTTCACGGGCGGGGTCGTGTGGCCGATCGTGCACCGCGCCGAGGTGATGGACATCTCGGTCAAGACGGTCGACATCGACCGGCGCGGGGCCGAGGGTCTCATCTGCCGCGACAACATCCGCGCCGACATCAAGGTCACCTTCTTCGTGCGCGTGAACAAGACGGTCGAGGACGTCTTGAAGGTCGCCCAGTCGATCGGCTGCCACCGCGCCAGCGACAAGACGACCCTCGAGGAGCTCTTCACGGCGAAGTTCGCCGAGGCCTTGAAGAGCGTCGGCAAGCAGCTCGACTTCGACCAGCTCTACACGCAGCGCGAGAAGTTCCGCGACGAGATCATCAAGATCATCGGCCGCGACCTCAACGGCTACGCCCTCGAGGACGCCGCCATCGACTACGTCGAGCAGACGCCGCTCGAGTCGCTCGACCCGCAGAACATCCTCGACGCGGACGGCATCCGCAAGATCACCGACATCACGACCAAGCAGAACATCCAGACCAACGAGCTCAAGCAGAAGGAGCGCATGGAGCTCGGCAAGCAGAACCTCGCCTCCGACGAGGCCATCTTCCGCTACGAGCAGCAGCGCTCCGAGGCCGAGGCGAAGAAGAACAAGGAGGTCTCGGTCGCGCAGACCCAGCAGCAGAACGAGGCGCACCGCATGCGCATCCAGGAGGAGCTGCAGACCAAGCTCCGCCAGGAAGAGGCGCTCACCAAGGCGCAGACCGCCGAGCAGAACCGGCAGCGCGACGTGATGCTGGCCGAGCAGGCGCGCCTGCGCGAGCTCGCGGTCGAGCAGGTGCGCGTGTCGAAGGCGCGCGAGGTCGAGGACGTGGGCCGCACGCGCGCCGTGCAGGAGAGCGAGATCGAGCGCGACGCCGAGATCCAGGGCCGCAAGCGCAAGATCGCCGAGATCATCCGCGAGCGCGTGTCGGTCGAGAAGGGCGTGGCCGAGGAAGAGGAGGCGACCAAGGACATCCGCGCCTTCGCCGGCGCCAAGCGCGACAAGGAGACGCGCATCACCGGCGCCGAGGCCGAGGCGCAGCAGGGCCTCGTCAAGGAGATCAAGCAGGCCGAGGCGATGGAGGAGGTCGCGAAGTTCCAGGCGCGGCGCCGCCTCACGCTCGCCGACGCCGAGCTCGAGGCCGCCGACCGCGACGCGCGCGCCAAGATGCGCCTGTCCGAGGGCGTGCAGGCCGAGCACGCGGCGCCGGGCCTCGCCGAGGTGCGCGTGCGCGAGGGCGAGGCGCAGGCCATCGAGAAGCAGGGCCTGGCCAAGGTGCGCGTGCGCGAGGCCGAGCTCTCGCTGCTCGAGCGCGAGGGCAAGGTCATCGGCCAGAACATCCGCGAGAAGGAGCTCGCCGAGGCGCTCGGCATCGAGCAGAAGGGCCTCGCGGGCGTGAAGATCAAGGACACCGAGGCGGGCGCGATCGAGAAGGTCGGGCACGCGCAGGCGACCGCGATCCGCGAGCGCATGCTGGCCGAGGCGACCGGGCGCGAGGCCGAGGCCGTCGCCATCCAGAAGAAGATGCTGGCCGAGGCGACCGGGCTCGCCGAGAAGGCCAACGCGATGAAGGCGCTCGACGGCGCGGGCCGCGAGCACGAGGAGTTCCGCCTGAAGCTCGACGTCGAGCGGCAGGTGGCGCTCGAGACCCTGAAGACGCGCGTCGAGATGGCCGACAAGCAGGCCGAGGTGCTGGCCAAGGCCCTCGGTCAGGCCCACATCAACATCGTGGGCGGAGACGGCCAGTTCTTCGACCGCTTCATCCGCGCCGTGTCGCTCGGGCAGGCCATCGACGGCGCCGTCGACCACTCGACGGTGCTGCAGGGCGCGCTCCGCGACCTCGGCAAGGGCGGCGGGCTCGGCAAGGAGATCGCGGGCCTCGTCTCGAGCGGCGGCGGGAGCGAGAAGGCCCAGACGCTCGCCTCGCTCATCAGCCGCGCCATGGGCGGCAAGGACGACGCCCTGAAGGGCAAGCTCCAGGCCCTGCTCGAGCAGGCGAAGAAGCTCGGCGTCGGGGACGTGCCGCCGGGCGGCGGCTGAGCGGGCGCGCCGCGTGTCGGACATCCCCGGCGAGGTCCTCGAAGCCTATGGGCTCCGGGGCGCGCGCGTCACGCCCATCACGGTCGGGCTCATCAACCGCACCTTCCGCGTCGAGCGCGAGGGCAAGCCCGCGCTCGCCCTGCAGGAGCTGCACCCGATCTTCCGCGGCGAGGTGAACCTCGATCTCGAGGCCATCGCGCGCCACGTCTCCGACCGGGGTGTCGTGACGCCGCAGCTCGTGCGCACGCGCGCGGGCGCGCCCTTCGTCGCGCACGGCGAGCGCCCGTGGCGCGCCCTCACCTGGCTCGCGGGCGAGGTGCGCGAGCGCGTGTCGAGCCCCGCGCTCGCGCGCTCGGCGGCCGCGCTCGTGGGCCGCTTCCACGCGGCCGTCGCCGATCTCGAGCACGTCTTCGCCTTCACCCGCCCGGGCGCGCACGACACCCGCGCGCACCTCGCACGGCTCGAGGCCGCCCTGCCCGCGGGCTCCGCCGAGGTGCGCGCCGTCGGCGAGGCCATCCTCGAGCACGGCGCGGCCCTGCCCGCGCTCGCGGATCGTCCCGTGCGCATCGTCCACGGCGATCTCAAGGTGACGAACCTGCTCTTCGACGCCGCGGGCGAGGCCGTCGCCTTGCTCGATCTCGACACGCTCGCGCACGGCACGCTCGCCGTCGAGCTCGGCGACGCGCTCCGCTCCTGGTGCAACCCGGGCGGCGAGAACGCCGAGGACGCGCGCGTCGAGGTCGCGCTCTACGCCGCCGCGCTCGAGGGTCACGCCTCGACGGCCGGGGAGCTGCTCACCACCGACGAGATCGAGTCGCTCGCGCTCGGCCTCGAGACCATCGCCCACGAGCTCGCCGCGCGCTTCCTCCTCGACGCCATCCTCGACCGCTACTTCGGCTGGGACCCGACCCGCTACCCCTCGCGCCCGGCGCACGATCTCGCGCGCGCGCGTTCGCAGGCCTCGCTCGCGACCTCGGCCCGCGCGCTTCGCGGCGAGCTCGTGCGCCTGGCGCGGGCGGCCTACGGGCGCGCGGCGCGGTGAGACCGGTCGGGGCGCCGGGCGGTGGGCCGGACCGCAGCGACGGCCACGGGTGCGTCGAGCACGTACTTCATCGCCGCCCTTCGATGAGATCCTCCACCGCCGAGACGCCCGGATCGCCACGCATCTCGGCCTCGAGCTCGTCGAGCCGTCGTTCTGCCTCGGCGGCCGTGAGCACCTGGCGTCCCTCGGTCGCGATCTGGCCCCCACGTGCCACGGCGACCGGGACGATCGCCGCAGCGGGCTTGCCGTGGCGCAGGATGAGGATCCGCCGACCCCGATGCTCGGCCTCGTCGACGAGCTCGGACAGGTGGGCCTTCGCGCTCACGAGCGAGGTCGAACGCATGTGGACCAGTATGGACCACCTGGCGCGGCGGAGATCGAGAACGACCGCCGGCGCGGCGGTCGAGCGATGAGCGCGAGAGCGTAGAGCGGAGCGAATCCAGGCGGCCCGCCGCGACCGGCACGGGCAGCCCTCGTCGAGCCACCGGACCGCATGATCGACCTCGGCGACGGCGAGAGGCGAACGCGCCTCGGGCGCGCAGAGAGCGCGGAGGCACGTCATGGGCTCGATGGCGTCGTGGGCTCGCGCGCCCTTGCGAAGCGCCCCGCCTTGATGCATCCTTCTGCCCTTCGTCGCTCTCTGCGCCGCTCCGCGGCAAGAGGAGATGGCACCATGTTCTTCCGACGACCCAGCTCCTAGCGCTCGCGCGCCGCCCCCTCGGTCGGGTGGCGCGCAGGTGCGGGCGCGTGCCTTCCGCGTGGGGGGGCACGCAAGGGATTCGTGTCGGTTGGGGTCTCCGCGCTCGCGGAGCAGGCGCGCGCACGGGCGCGTTCGAAGCATGGGACGAAGACGAAGAGCCACGCCGGAACGGACGGTGGCACGAGACGATCACGAGCCGCTGCTCGCGATCTGGATTCTGCGCGCCCTCTTGGCGACGGACGCGTACGGCGCCCTGCGCCCGTCGCTCGGCCGCGGGCCGCTCGACGCCGCGGGCCTCGGGTCGCTGAAGAGCGCCGGGATGCCCGCGCCCAAGGTCAAGAAGCGGCTCGTCCGCCGCCTCGACGCGCTCGTGGAGCGCGGCGCACCTCGCGAGGGGCCGCTCTTCGCGAACGTCACGCGTCTCGGGTCGCTCCTCGCGCTCTCGGCGGTCGAGCAGGAGGTCCTGCTCTTCGCGGTGCTCCTGTCGCTCGAGCCCGCCCTGCAAGCGTGCCTCGACGAGCTCGAGGGCGCGTCGCTCCGCCGCATCGAGGCGTGCATCGGGGCCACGCTCGACGTGCCGCTCGACGAGCTGCGCCGGGCGCTCGCGCCCTCGGGCGCGCTCCGAACGACGGGCCTCGTGCTCGTCGCGGACGCCGCCCGGCGCGCCTGGGACAGCCCGCTCGCGCCCATGGACGACCTGCCCGACGTCCTCTGCGCGGAGCACGCCGACGAGGACGCCCTCCTCGCGCGCCTGTGCAAGCCGGCGCCTCCGTCGTCTCTCGGCGTCGACGACTTCGCGCACGTCGAGCGCGACCTGTGCATCCTCCAGCGTTACCTCGGGAGCGCGGCTGCCGGTCGCCTCCCGGGCGCTAACGTCCTGCTCTACGGCGCCCCCGGCACGGGCAAGACGGAGCTCGTGCGCTGCCTCGCGCGCGAGCTCGGGGCGGCGCTCGTCGAGGTCGAGGTGGAGACCGAGCGCGGCGCGCCGCTCACCGCCGCGGGGCGCCTCGCCCACTACCGGCTCTGCCAGGCGCTCCTCGGCAGGCGGCGCGCGCCCGCGCTCGTCGCCTTCGACGAGATCGAGGACATCTTCCCGAAGACCGAGGCGCGCGCGCCGAGCTCGGGCGCGAACAAGGGCTTCACGAATCGCCTGCTCGAGCACAACCGCGTCCCGGCCATCTGGATCTCGAACCACGTGAGCCACATCGATCCCGCCTTCGTGCGGCGCTTCGACTTCGTGCTCGAGCTCGCGGTGCCGCCGGCCGCGGCGCGCCGTCGCATCGTCGAGCAGCACGTGGGCGCGCGGACGTCGAGCGCGCGCTTCGTCGCCACCCTCGCGGCCGACGAGCGCTTCGGTCCGGCGCACCTCGTGCGCGCCGTGCGCGTCGGCGCGATGGTCGCCGGCGACGCCGAGACGACGTTCGAGACGACGGTCCTGCGTGTGCTCGCGAACCAGGCGCGCGCGCAAGGGGCGGGGCTCGTCCGCGCGCACGCAGGAGGCGAGGGGCCCTACGAGCTCAGGTTCCTCAACACGAGCCACGATCCGGCGGAGCTCGTGAAGGCGCTCGCGCGCCACCCGTCGGGCGCGATCTGCCTCTACGGTCCGCCGGGGACGGGCAAGACCGCGCTCGTGCATCACGTCGCCGAGCGCATCGGCCTGCCGCTCGTCGTCAAGCGTGCCTCCGACATCCTCTCGCCCTGGGTCGGCGAGACCGAGGCGAACCTCGCGGCCATGTTCGCGCGCGCGAGCGAGGCCGGCGCGATCCTGTTCCTCGACGAGGCCGACGGCTTTCTGCGCAACCGCAGCGGCGCCGACCGCACCTTCGAGGTCACGCAAGTGAACGAGCTGCTCGTACAGCTCGAGGGCTTCGAGGGCCTCTTCTTCTGCGCGACCAATGCCTTCGACACGCTCGATCCCGCGGCCCTGCGCCGCTTCGCGCTCAAGATCCGCTTCGACGGCCTGTCGCGCGAGCAGCGCTGGGAGCTCTTCACCGCCTCGCTACGCGCCCACGGCGCGCTCGGATCGGCGGAGGAGCTCGCGGCGTCGCGCGCCTCCGTCGATGGCCTCGAGGGTCTCACCCCCGGCGACTTCGCCGCCGTGACGCGCCAGGCGCGGATCCTCGGCCGCGCGCTCTCGGCGCCCGCGCTCTCGAGCGCGCTCGAAGCGGAGCTCCGCCACAAGCGACGCTCGGGCCGCGCGATCGCGGGGTTCCTGGGCGAGCCGGCGCGCGCGTCCCGCGCGCCGTGACGTCGCGGTCGGTCGGCACGGGCGCGCTTCGTGGCGTGAAGGCTGGCGGCCGCGGCACGAGTTTCCTGTCGGGTGAAGCCGGCAAGGACTCGTCGACGAGGGCCGGCGCCTATCCTACGATTCGGCGTGGACCCTCCGGGGCAAGCTCGTAGCGACCTTGCGCGCGATCCAGCCCGTCACCGACGAGCCGGGCGTCCTCGTCGTCGGCTCCGAGGTCCCCAACCTGCTCGAGCCCGGCGCAGCCTCGACGCTCGTCGTGTCCCAGCACGTCGACATCGGCATTCCCGTGTCGAGCCACGGTCGGGTCAAGGCGCTGCTCGCGAGGCTCGAGGGATTTCGACCCTCTCCCGAGGAGCCCTCGGTGTGGCTGCCCGAGCAGGAGGAGCTCATCGAGGTGAACTTCCTCGGCCTCGACCGCGCGCTCTCGGACCCGACCGAGAGCTACGTGCTCGAGGACTCGGAGTTGCCGCTGCTCGTCTTCGGCGCGCTGTCGCTCCTCGAGCACGGGCGCACCGTCGAGGTCGAAGGGGTCCGGATCCCGCTGCCACACACGGCCGACCTGCTGCTCGAGAAGCTCGTCACCGAGCGCAGCGGCGTGAAGGGCGATCGCGATCTGCTCGTCGTCCTGGGGCTCCTGCTCGTGGCCGGGCCCACCGATCTCGAGCGGCTCGAGCGACGCTACCGCGAGCTCCGCCTGGACCTGCGCCACGCCGCGCGTACGAATCTCGCCGTCCTCTCCCTGCTCCCGCCCATCCCCGAGATGCCCGATCCCGAGGCGCACCGAGCGCGCGTGGTCGCGCTCCTGCGTCGGCTGGAAGCGCTGGAGCGGGCACCGTGACGACGCCGCCCGGCTCGGAGCGCCTGCACGCGCGGCTGCGTCGGCAACGCGCGCGGCTCGCCATCCGGCGCTCGGAGTACCGGCAGCGCGACTGCGCGAAGGGGGCGTGGACGAAGCTCTGTCGGACGCTCGCCGACGCGGCGCGCGCCTACGCGATCTCCGAGGACGATCTCGCGGCGCTCCTCGCCGAGGGGCACCGGCTCGAGCCGACGGGCGCCGCGTTCGAGCCGCCGAGGCAGCTCGTCTTCGTGACCGCCGAGCGGGCGCTCGCGCTCGGGTCGCGCCGCGCGGTCGCGCTGCACCTCTCGGGCGATCTACTCACGACGCCGCGCCTCGCGCTCGTGCGCCTCGAGTAGCCCGTACGCGAAAGAGCGGCAGGCGCTGCCCGGCGCGCGCGACGGGCGGCTATCGCTCCGCGTCCTCCGGCAGCGCCGAGCGCGGCAGGAACAGCCGGGCGATGGGGATCTCGACGGCCTCGAAGGGCGGCACGCGCACAGGGCCCTCGCCGTCGTCGTGGTGCCCGACGTCGACCCACGCGCCATCCCGCAGCTCGAACGCCTCGAGCGTGCGCGCGTCGGGGTCGACGAGCCAGTAGTGCCGAACACCGTGGCGCGCGTAGAGGCGCCACTTCTGCACCCGGTCGCGCGCCGCCGAGGTCGGCGAGACGATCTCGCACACCCAGTCCGGCTCGACGTCGATCGGCCGCACGTTGGGGCGCGGCAGGCGCGTGCGCCGCCAGCCCGACAGATCGGGCCGCACGATGTCGTGCGCGGCCAGCCGCACGTCCACCTCGACGAAGATCCACCAGCCGCCGGGCCCGCCGGCGCCGTCGTCCCCGTCGAACGGCCCGCCCACGAAGCGCGCGAGGCCGCACTGCGGCCGCGAGTGGGCGGGCAGCGGCGCCGGGCTCGCGACGACGCTGCCAGCGAGCACCTCGACGCGCTCGCCCTCCGGGAAGGCGAGCAGATCGGCGTAGGTCGCGAGCGCGATGCCCTGGGACATCGGAGAGAAGGGTACCACGCGTGGGCAGTGGTGCGACGACGACGGGTCACCTCGACCCCCGCGCCGGGCCGCGTCACCGCGGCGCGGCCTGCCTACTTCAGATCGAGCGCCGCGATGCCGGGCAGGAACTTGCCCTCGAACATCTCGAGCGAGGCGCCGCCGCCCGTCGAGACGTGCGTCACCTTGCCGTCGAAGCCCATCTGGCGGACAGCCGCCGCGGAGTCGCCGCCGCCCACGATGGTGAGCGCGCCCCGGCCGGTGATGTCGGCGAAGACGGTGGCGATCGCCTTCGTGCCCTCGTCGAAGCCCTTCATCTCGAACACGCCCATCGGGCCGTTCCAGAAGG
>JADLAB010000165.1 GCA_020848455.1 Polyangiaceae bacterium | reverse complement strand
GCGCCATTCGCTTCGACGGCCGCGGGTTCCGCGCCTTCGACGCGACGACCGAGCTCCCGACGAGCTGGGCCGTCGACGTGGCGCTCGGTGCCGACGGCTCGGCCTACGTCGCGACCCTGCGCCACGGCGTGTGGCGCATCGCGCCCGACGGCAGCGCCGCCGAGCTGCCGGGCACGCCGGACGCCTGGACCCTGCGGCTCGCGGCCGGCCCCGCGGGCCTGTGGATCGGCACCCAGGGCGGCGCCGTGCTCCACGACGGCGTCGCGCACGGCGAGCCGCTGCTCGAGCTACCCGACGGCCGCGTGCACGCGTTCTTCGCGACGGACACGCGCGTGCTCGTGGGGACCGAGGGGGGGCTCGCCGCGTACCCGCTCGCGGGCGCGCGGCACGGGCGCTGAGCCCGCGCGGCTTCAGCCGCCCGCCCCGGCCGCGCCGCCGGCTCCCCCCGCTCCGGCCGCGCCGCCTGCGCCGGGACACGACGAGCTGCAGCTCCACTCCGAGCCGGTGCAGACGGGGCAGCCCGCCGGGCACGCCGGCACGAGCGCCGGGACACACCCCGAGCAGCTCCAGGTGCCGTCGGGGGAGACCGGCTCGAACGTCCCGGGCTCGCACGCCGCCGGCGCGGTCGGCGGGCAGGTCGGCTCGTCCGCGTCGGCGCAGCAGTCCTGGTCGAGGCTCCCGGGGCACCCGCAGAGCCAGAGGTCGTCGGGATTCTCCGCGCAGGAGCAGCCGCAGTCGGCGGTGCTGGTCGTCCAGGAGGACGTCGTCGAGGAGGTGCTGCCGCCGCCACCGCCCGCGCCGCCGCCGTCGTCGCCGCCCGGACCGCCGTGGCACGAGCCCGTCGCCAGCGCGGCGACGCCGAGCCCTGCGAGCAAGGGCACCACGAGGATTCCGTTCCAGCGCATCGTCTCGTTCTCCGCGTCGGGCGACTCGGGTCGCGCGAGCAAGCGTAGCGGAAGATCGCGCACGCGTGGCGGCGTCGAGACGGCGCCTCACCCGAACGCCGCGCGCAGGGTCGCGCTCGGGAGCTCCGCGAGGAACACGCCGTCGGGGGCGGTTCGTGGCGCGGCCGCGGCGCCCGCCTCGACGTCGCCGAGCAGCCCGAAGACCCGCGCGAGGTGCCCCGCGAAGCGCCGCTCCGCGTAGCCGGCGTACGCGCCGCCATCGATGAGGAAGAGCCAGTCGCTCGCCTCGAGGAGCAGGAGCTCGCGCACGGCCGCGTCGAGCGCACGGGTCGCCGGTCCGTCGGCGGCGCGATGGCGACGCACGGCCGCGGCGACGGCGCGGTGCGCCCGGTGCACGTGGCGCCACGCGCCCGCGGTCGCGGGACCGATCCAGGGGTGGGCGTAGCCGCCCTTGCCCCAGCTCGAGGCGAGGGGCATGGCGCGCGGCGGCGCGTGCTCGGCGGCGAAGCGGGCCGGGGTCGCGAGCGCGAGGCCGCGCGCGGGGAGCTCCTCGAACAGGGCCGCGAGAAAGTCCGGCCCCTCGAGCCAGAAGTGGCCGAAGAGCTCGGCGTCGAAGGCGACGACCGACAGGGGCGGCAGGCCCGAGCGCTCGGCGCCGGGGTCGAGGAGCGCGCGGGCCCGCGCGTCCGCGAACGCCCGGGCGTGCTCGCGGGCGAGCGCCCGAGCGACGCCGGGCTCGTAGGGGAGCTTGTGGGCGCTCGCGCGGTGCGTGACGCGCCAGAGCTTCAGGCCCGTCATGGCGCGCGCCCCGGCGGGCGCGGCGAGCGGGCCGAGCGTGGCGTCGTCGAGCTCGAAGCCGACGTCGCGGAAGAACTCGCGGTAGCGCGCGTCGCCCGGAAAGCCGCGCTCGCGCGACCAGACCTCGTGACACGCCGCGGTGTCGCGCCCGAAGTAGGCGGGCCCGCCCGGCGTCGGTGAGCCGAGCACCGGGCCGCGCCATCCGGACCCCGGCTCGCCCTGCCGGCCGAGCCCATGCGCGTCGAGCACGGTCGCGCAGACGCCGAGCGCGGCGAGCTCGGCGTCGAGGGCCGGCACGAAGCCACACTCCGGCAACCACACGCCATCCGGCGCGCACCCGAGCACGGCCTCGAAATACGCGCGCCCGAGCGCGAGCTGGACGCGCGCCGCTCCCGCCACGGGCGCGAGCCCGGGCAGGAACGCGTGGCTCGCGGCGGTCGTCCAGAGCTCGACCACACCGTGCGCGCGCGCCCGCGCGAGCGCGCCGGGGACGTCGCCTCGGATGCGGTCCCAGGTCGCGTGCGCGCGGCCGAGGCGCAGGCGCGCGTCGGCGACGGCCGGCTCGAAGGCGCTCCCGAGCGCGGCCTCGGCGCGGTCGCACAGGGCCCGGAGCTCGTCGAGGTGGCGGAGGAAGCGTGCCCGAAGGAGCTCGTCGCGCAGCATCGCGACGAGCGGTGGGGACAGGCTCACGGTGAGGGCGGGCACGGCCGTGCCGCGCCGGGCGAGCGCCTCGATGAGCTCGACGAGCGGCAGGTACGCGCCGAGGAGCGCCTCGAAGAGCCAGCGCTCCTCGAGCGAGCGCTCGACCTCGGCGTGTCGCACCCAGGGCAGGTGCGCGTGCAGGACGACGGCGACGGCGGGAGCGGTCACGGGCGAGCCCGCCGCGCCGTCACGCGCGCGCGAGCTCCTCGCCGAGCGCGCGCCCGAGCGCCTCGGCCGCCGCCAGATCGCCCTCGGGCCAGGGCGCGCGGCGCTCGGCCGTGCGCATCCGGGTGCCGTCGGCCTCGGCGAGCATGGCGCGCAGCCACAGCTCGCCGCCGACGCGCAGGCCGTAGGCCGCGACCGGAAGGTGGCAGCTGCCGCCGACGGCCTCCATCACGGCGCGCTCGGCCGTGACGCACAGCCGCGTCGGCGCGTGATCGGTGCGGGCGAGCAGGGCGCGCACGCGCTCGTCGTCGGCGCGACACTCGATGCCGAGCGCTCCCTGCCCCACCGCCGGCAGGCAGAGCTCGGGCGGCAGGTGCTCGGTAGCGCGATCGCCGAGCCCGAGCCGGCGCAGGCCCGCCGCGGCGAGCACGATGGCGTCCACCTGCCCTTCCTCGAGCTTGCGCAGGCGCGTGTCGACGTTGCCGCGCAGGGCGAGCACCTCGAGATCGGGGCGGGCGAGCGACAGGTAGGCCCGCCGCCGCAAGCTGGACGTGCCGAGGCGCGCCCCCTTGGGGAGCTCGGCGAGGGGCCGGCCGTTGCGCGTCACGACGACGTCGCGCGCGTCCTCGCGCTCGGGCACGGCCGCGAGCACGAGCCCCGGCGCGAGCGCGGCGGGCACGTCCTTGATCGAGTGGACGGCGAAATCGGTGCTGCGGTCGAGCAGGGCCTCCTCGACCTCCTTGATGAAGAGGCCCTTGCCCCCGATGTCCTGGAGCGAGCGGTCCTGGAAGCGGTCGCCCGAGGTGACGACGTGCACCTCCTCGATCGCGAGCGCGACCTCGGGCCGGCAGCGCTCGACGAGCGAGGCGCAGTAGGCGCGCGCCTGCGCCAGCGCGAGCTTGCTCTTGCGGGTCCCGAGGACGAGCTTCATTCGCCACCCATCGCTTTCGCGGCACGCTGCACGGGTTCTGTCTCCGCCGCTGACTCGCCCGGCCGCAGCGAGTCCGGCAGGGGCTCGACGCGGATGTCGGGATCGGAATGCGAGCGCCCCTCGAGCTCGAACAGCTGCCGCACGGCCTGCGCCATCTCCTCGCCCTGCGGCGCGCGCGCCAGGGCGCGCAGGCGCGTGCTCGGCGCGTGCAGGAGTTTATTGACGGCGGCGTCGAGCATCGCGCCGAGGGCGTCCTTGTCGGCCTCGGTGAGGTGCCGCAGCCGGCCGCGCAGGCTCTTGTCGAGCTCGGCCTGTAGGGTCGTGCGCGTGCGCTCGCGCAGCTGCTGGATGAGCGGCGCCACGTTGCGCTCGGCGCTCCGCTCCTGGTAGCGGCGCACCTCCTCGGCGACGAGGCGCTCGGCGCGCTCGGCCTCGACGGCGCGCTCCTCGAGCGTGCCCGACACGACCTTCTGCAGGTCGTCGATGTCGTAGAGGTAGACGTTGTCGAGCTGGTTGACCGTGGGCTCGACGTCGCGCGGCACGGCGATGTCGATGAAGAACAGGCTGCGCCCGCGGCGCGCCTTGCGCAGAGCCTTGACCTTGTCGAACGTGACGATGTAGCCGGGACTAGCGGTCGAGGTGATGACGATGTCCGTCTCGCCGAGGCAGAGATCGAGCTCCTCCCAGGGGCGCGCCGTGCCCTCGACCGCCTCGGCCAGGGCCTGCGCGCGCCCCGGGCTGCGGTTGCAGACGAGCAGGCGCGCGCCGCTCTTGGCGAGGATCTTGGCAGCCGCCTCGGCCATCTCGCCGGCGCCGACGAGCAGGGCCGTGCGGTCTTGCATGTCCTCGAAGATCTGGCGCGCGAGATCGACCGCGACGCTCGAGATCGACACCTGCCCGGCGCCGATCGCGGTCTCGGTGCGCACCTTCTTGGCGACCCCGAGCGCGGCGCGCATGGCCGCCCCGAGCTCGCTCCCGACGGCGCGCGCCTCCTCGGCGACGCGGATCGCCTCCTTCAGCTGCCCGAGGATCTGGGGCTCGCCGACGACGAGCGAGTCGAGCGAGGACGCGACGCGAAAGAGGTGCGTCACCGCCGCGTGATCGGTGTGGGTCGTCAGGTGGTCCGCGACCGCCGTGCCGCCCACCTCGCACAAGAGCTCCACGACCGCACGCCGGGCGCGCTCGGCCTCGTTGACCGCGACGTAGATCTCGACCCGGTTGCAGGTCGACAGGACGACGCTCTCGCGCACGCTCGCGAGCCCGAGCAGCCGCCCGAGCAGCTCGGCCAGGCCCTGCTCGCCGAGCGCGAGCTTTTCCCGCACCTCGATGGGCGCCGTGCGATGACTGAGGCCGACGACCAGCACGGGCTAGCCTCCCTGGCCCCCGTGGATGAACGGCCGGGCGAGGTAGATGGCGAGCACGAGGGCCGCGAAGGCGAAGCCCGCGACCGTGCCGTAGGCGGCCCGGCGACCGCGCCAGCCCGACACGACCCGCAGCAGCAGGACGCCCGCGATGAGGAGCCAGGTCGCGTAGCCGAAGATGGTGCGCAAGAGCTCGTCCGGCGAGCCGCTCTCGAGCTTGCTCGCCCACACGGTGCCGCTCGCGATCCCGAGCGTGAGCAGCGGGAAGCCGGCGAGCAGGAAGCGGTGCTCGGCGCGGTCGAGCGAGTCGAGCGCCGGCAACCCCTTGCGCAGCGGCGCCCGGCGCTTCAGGCGCCGCTCCTGGATGAGGTACATGACCGCGGCGCCGCACGCGAGCAGGAACAGGGCCAGCCCAGCGAGGTTCGCGAACACGTGCATGCTGATGAAGCTGCCCGGCATCGAGGTCTGGGGCTCGATGTTGCCGATGAAGAACGTGCCGAGCGTCGCCACGAGGCCGACGGGCGCGACCACGACGCCGAGCGCGTGCACGCGGAAGTGGCGCCGCGCCCCGAGGAACACGAGCGTGGCCACGAGCGAGCCCATCGAGAGGAAGAAGTGCAGCGAGCGCACGGGGCACAGGTGCGCGACGAAGCTCGCCACGATGACGTAGGTCCCGTGCGCGAGGGCGCCCGCCCCGAGCAGCACCGGCGCGAGGCGCGGGGGCTCGGTCGCCTTGCCGCCCGGGCTCCGGGCGATCTCCACGAAGAACACCCCCGCGGCGCTCGTGTAGAGGAGCACGGCGAGGGCGAAGCTCGTGAAGCTCAGCGCGGAGATCATCGAGGACGGGCCGGCCCTGGCGCGGCCCTGAGCGGCGCCGGGTTGATGGAGATCAATAGCAGGTAGGCCGCGCCATACTCGCGATTTTTCTCGGCTACCAGCCCGGACCTCGGTTGGGGGGTCCGGGGCGGCCGGAGCGGACGACGGGCGCCGTCGAGGGGAGTATCCTCGGGCGCGAGGTGGCCTTCATGCACGGCAACTGGCACGGGCTCGGTCGCAGGTGGCTCGCAACCCTGGTTTGCCTGGCTTGCCTCGGCTGGGCCGCGGGCGCGGCCGCCCACCCGGTGACGGTGAACGGCCAGGCGGACGACTGGGCGCCGGTCGCCCCCCCGGTCGACAACACCGGGCACATCTTCCGGAGCGCGAGCCAGGCGGGCGAGTACCAGTGGCTCGACCCGACGGCCGACGAGCGCACGGACTTCGCGAGCCCCGACATGCGCGTCGATCTGCGCGAGGTGCGCATCACCTCGGACGCGAACGGCCTCTACTTCCTCGTCCGCATGCGCGACATCGACCTCGTGACCGGCGACGGGGCGCCCCAGATCCAGATCGCCATCGCCCCGCCCTCGCTCGGGGTCGGCGAGCGGTGGCTCGGGATGAACTGCGACACGCGCGTCGCCGCAGCGGCTGCCTGGCAGCGCCTGGTCGTGACGCGCTTCGGCAGCGCCAAGACGCCCGTCGTCTACGACACGACCTGGACCGACGTGAGCGGCGGCCTCGCCACGGCGGCCATCTCGGCGACCGACGAGGTCATCGAGATCGGCGTGCCCTGGTCGGTCCTCGGGGGCGTGCCGACGGCGCCCATCAAGTTCACGGTCGTGAGCCTGCGCGCGAACGGCACGGACGACGACGCCTGGGACCTCGCCGGCGTGCCGGACGTGCTCGACGCGGTCACGAACTACGGCGATCCGGGCCCGCCGCCGGCCGCGACGACGACCTGGAACGAGCTCTCGGCGCCGGGCGACGACGTCATCGACTACCACTTCGAGGTCTGGTTCCACCTCGACCCCGACACGGAGCCCTCGGCGCCGGTCGTCGTGAACGAGGTCATGTACGACACGCCCTGCGCCGAGCCCGGGAGCGAGTGGATCGAGATCTACAACCGCACCGGCGTCGACAACTTCCCCATCGCGGGCTTCGTGCTCACGGACGAGGAGGCGGCGAACGGCGGCGAGGGCGCGCGCGCCTTCCCGGCGGGCGCCACCATCCCGGCCGCGGGGGTGCGCCTCGTCGCGAACAACGCCGTGACCTACGGCACCTGCTTCCCGCTCCAGGCCACCCCCGACTTCCACTTCCAGATCGCGGGCCCGCCGACGCCCATGCCGACCTTCCCGGGCTGGGCCTCGGGCGCAGTGAACCTGTCGAACACGGGCGACGAGGTGCTGCTCCTCGATGCCTACGCGACGGTGATCGACGTCCTCGTGTGGGACGGCGGCGCCTACCCCGGCGTCGTCATCGCGCCGGACGTGGTGAACGATCACTCGCTCGAGCGCCCGCAGCCGCGCCAGGACTCGAACGACTGCGCGGTCGATTTCGTCGACCACCCGCTCGCCGACATCACGCCCGGCAAGGTGCTGCCCCTCGACGCGCTCGGCGGGGCCTGCACGCAGTGGATCGAGTGCTCCTCGGATCACTGCACCGACGGCGTGTGCTGCGTGAGCGACTGCAGCGGCACCTGCGCGGGCACCTGCGGCAACACCGGCACCTGCAACGAGCAACTGTGCCCGCTGCCCATCACCGTCTGTCAGCTCGCGACCTGCGACCCGGTGTCGGGCTGCTCGGCGGCGCAGGGCACGAGCTGTGTCGACGGCGACGCCTGCACCCAGACCGACGCCTGCGACGGCGCGGGCGTCTGCGCGGGCAGCAACCCCGTCACGTGCACCGCCCTCGACGAGTGCCACGGCGTCGGCACCTGCGATGCGCTGAACGGCACCTGCTCCAATCCCCCGCTCGACGGCACGCCCTGCACCGGCGGCACCTGCGTGGCGGGCGTCTGCGTGGCGGGCGGCGGCGGCTCGGGCGGCACGGCCCAGGGCGGCTCCGGCGGCGTCGCGCAAGGCGGCTCCGGCGGCGTCGGCGGGGTCGCGCAAGGCGGCTCCGGTGGCGTCCCGCAAGGTGGCTCCGGCGGCGTCGGCGGGGTCGCGCAAGGCGGCTCCGGTGGCGTCGGCGGGGTCGCGCAGGGCGGCTCCGGTGGCACCGCGCAGGGCGGCAATGGCACGGGCAACACCGGTACGGGTGGCAGCCTGCCCCCCGTGGCCGAGCCGACCTCGTCCGGGCGCTGCGGCTGCCGGCTCGTCGCGCGCGACGACGGCGGCGCGGGGCCCTTCGGGCTCGGCGTGCTCGTCGCCCTTGGACTCGTGCGGCGTCGACGTCGGCGTCGCCCGAGCTGAGGGGCGCGCGGCGCGGCGCCGCGTGGGCCGCGCCCCGCCGCGCACCGCGGCGCGGTAGTGGCGAGGTCCTCGCGCCCAACGGCCTCTACGGCCGGCCGTGAGCTACGGCGTGATGGTGATCTCCGGATCGACCATCGTGTAGGGCTCGCCGTCGGTGTAGAAGGCGATGAGGTACGGCTGGCCGGCCGCGAGCAGCGCCACCGTCGACACGTTCGCGGCCGAGGCGACGGCGCACGCGACCTCGGGGCCGTGGGGCGCGCACCCGAGGCCGGTGAACACGGCCAGCCGCGAGTAGGCGAGCGTGCCGCTGTGGTTCGCGACGGAGATGGTGTAGGGGCCGGCGACGATCGGTGTGAAGCTGAACCACACGATGTTGTTCGGCACCGCATCGCAGCTGCCGCCGGGGCCGGAATCGTCGTCGAAGGTCCCCGGCAGCTGGAAGGGGAAGAGCTCGGCGCTCACGTCGTAGGGCAGGCTGCAGCGCGCGCCCGGTGTGATCACCACGTTCGACACGGTGAGCTCGGGATCGACCATCGAGTAGTTGTCGCCGTCGGTGTGGAAGAGCACGAGGTAGCTCTGCCCCGCAACGAGCGTCACGGTGGTCGAGATCGTCTTCGCCGGGGCCGTCGTGCACGCGAGCTGGGGACCGAGCGGGCTGCACGCGGTGCCGGCGAACACGGCGAGCACCGAGTAGGCATTGGTCCCGCTGTGGTTGACGAGGTCGAAGCGGTACTCGCCGTCGGCAGGCGCGGTGTAGCTGAGCCACACCGCGTTGTTCGGGGTCGTGTCGCAGGTACCGCCGACCGCCGGGTCGCGATCGAAGAGCCCGGCGAGCGTGAACGGGAACACCTCGGCGCTCGCGTCGTACGCCGAGGCGCACTCGGCGCCGGGCCCGCCCGGAAGGACCTCGGTGACGGAGATCTCCGGATCCACCATGGTGTAGGCCTCGCCGTCGGTATGGAAGAGCACGAGGTAGCTCTGCCCCTGCACGAGCGTCACGTCGCGGCTGATGCTCGGCGCGTTGCCCGTGCCGCACGCGAGCTCGGGCCCGAGGGGACCGCAGCCGACGCCGGCGAAGATGGCGAGGCGCGAGTACGCGGGGGTGCCGGTGTGGTTGACGAGGGCGAAGTGGTAGTCGCCGTCGGCCGGCGCCGTGTAGCTGAACCAGACGGCGTTCGTCGGGGCGGGGTCGCAGCTCCCGCCCACCGGGGGATCGACGTCGAAGGTGCCGCTCGCCTGGAACGGAAACGTCTCGGCGCTCACGTCGAGCGCG
>JADLAB010000164.1 GCA_020848455.1 Polyangiaceae bacterium | reverse complement strand
TTCGAGCGGTTCTGGAGCGGGAGCTTCGACCGGCTGGACGAGTACGTGCAGGACCTGAAACGAGCAAGGCGGAAGGAACCACCCCATGGCGACGATCGGTAGCAGCGCGCCGGAACACGCGACCGCGGACCGCGAGGTCGTGATTTCCC
Source organism: Polyangiaceae bacterium (assembly GCA_020848455.1). Classification (GTDB taxonomy): domain Bacteria; phylum Myxococcota_A; class Polyangia; order Polyangiales; family Polyangiaceae; genus JACRDA01. The sequence goes on along the minus strand of JADLAB010000164.1, from coordinate 32,261 downwards.
GGATCATCAGCGCACCACGGGAGCTGGTGTTCGAGGCCTTCACCGAGGTCCGGCACCTGTCGCGGTGGTGGGGACCGGACGGGTTCTCCACCACCACGCGGTCCTTCGAGTTCCGCGTCGGCGGGGCGTGGGATTTCGTGATGCACGGGCCGGACGGAACCGACTACCAGGAGTGGATCACCTGGCGCGAGATCGTCCCACCGGAGCGAATCGCGCTGCTGCACGGCGAGTCCCGCGACGACCCCAACACCTTCGAGTCGGTCCTGACCTTCGAGCCGGCCGGCGACGAGACCCGGATCGTGATGCGCACGGTGTTCCGCAGCAAGGCGCTCCGCGACGAGGCGGTGGAGAAGTACCACGCGATCGAGGGCGGCGAGCAGACCCTGCGCAACCTGGCGGCCTACGTCGCCGAGCTCGGCCGGAACGACGCCGGCCGGAACGAGACCACCCCTCGCTCCCGGGGATGAAGGCGCCGTCCGCGCCCGGGAGAAGCGCCCCGACGGCCTCAGCCGCGCTTCACGGAGAAGCCCGCGAAGGACTGCATCACGCTCATGAGCTCGATGCGGTTGACGTTCACGTGCGCGGGCAGGGTCGTGCAAAAGTGGATGGTCTCGGCGATGTCCTCGGCGCGGAGCGCGGGCACGCCCGCGTAGACCGCGCGCGCCTTTGCCTCGTCGCCCTTGAAGCGCACGAGCGAGAAGTCGGTCTCGACCATGCCCGGCTCGACGTTCGTGACGCGCACGCGCTTGCCGGCGAGATCGGCGCGCAGGTTGAGCGAGAACTGCTCGACGAAGGCCTTCACGCCGCCGTAGACGTTGCCGCCCGGGTACGGGTAGGTGCCGGCGACCGAGCCGAGGTTGACGACGTGGCCGCGGTCGCGCGCCACCATGCCGGGGAGCACGGCGCGCGTGACGTACATCAGGCCCTTGACGTTGGTGTCGACCATCGCGTCCCAGTCGTCGAGGTCGGCCTCGTGCGCGGGCTCGAGGCCGAGCGCGCCGCCGGCGTTGTTGACGAGGATGGTGACCGCCGCGAACTCGGCGGGCAGCTCGGCGAGCGCGCGGAGCGTCGGCTCGCGCTGGCGCACGTCGAGCGCGAGCGCGAGCGCCGGGACGTCGAGCTCGCGCGCGAGGGCGTCGAGGCGCTCCTTGCGGCGCGCGCCGAGCACGAGGCGCGCGCCGTCCGCTGCGAAGCGGCGCGCCACCGCAGCGCCGATGCCCGAGGACGCTCCGGTGACGAGGACGACGTGGTCGCTGGGGGCGGTGCTCATGGCGTTGCCGTAGGGCGGCTCCTCGGCGACGTCGAGAACGTTCGAGGGCGCGCTCGGCCGCGCCGGCACGGGCCTTGCCTGCGCCGCGCGCTCGGAGGTTGGAGATGGCGACGATCGGCGTTCTGTATGCGACACGACACGGACATGCGGGGAAGATCGCCGAGCGCATCGCGCACCCGTTGCGCGAGGGCGGGCATGACGTGCGCGTGGTCCGCTGCCCGGTGCTGTTCCGGCCGGAGCTCGACGTCGCGTCGCTCGACGCCGTGGTGCTCGGCGGGTCGATGTACCTGCGCCATCACCCGCCCGAGCTCGGGCGCTTCATCCGCCGCCACAGAAAGGAGCTCGAGGCGCGGCCGACCGCGTTCTTCTCGGTGAGCCTGAGCGCCGCGTCGAAGGACGCCGCGCTCCGCGACTCGGTGCGCCGGCTCGTCGACGCCCGCTTCGCCCGCAGCGGCTGGAAGCCCGCGCTGACGGCCCTCTTCGGCGGGGAGCTCGCCTACACGCGCTATCCCTTGCCGCTGCGGCTCGTGATGCGCGCCATCGCGTGGCGTGGCGGCGGGCCGACCGACACCTCGCGCGACCACGTCCTGACCGACTGGGAGGCGGTCGAGGCCTTCGCGCACGAGGTCGACAAGCTCGTCGCGGAGCGAGGCGAGGGCCGGCGGGCCGCCTGAGCGCCACAATCCGGCGCTTCCGGTGTAGGCTACGCCCCCGTGAAATCACCGCATCCGCACGACGTCGCCCTGCTCTGCAACCCGCGCGCCGGCGGCCGCTGGCGCGTGCTCGCCGACGTGCTCGACAGCGACGAGGCGAAGGCCGCGCACCGCATCGTCACGGACGACATCCGCGACGTGCACGAGGCGATCTCGGGCCTCGGCCAGCGCGTGAAGCTGCTCTGCATCTACGGCGGCGACGGCACCATCTACCGGGTCATCAACGAGCTCTTGCGCAACCCGGCCATCGCGCCGCCGCGCCTGGCGCTGCTCGGCGGCGGCACCATGAACGTGACGGCGACCTGGTGCGGCATGTCGAGCTCGCCGGGCGAGAACTTCCGCCAGGTGATGCGCGCGTACATGGCCGATCAGCTGCTGTGGCGCGAGGTGCCGCTGCTCGGCATCACGCAGCAGGGCGAGACCTCGTTCGGCTTCACCTTCGGCCTCGGGCCGGTCGTGCGCATCCTGCAGTACTACGAGTCGGGCAAGAAGACGCACGCGCGCGCCATCGCCGTCGCGCTCCAGTCGGCCGTGGGCGCGCTCGGCGGCGTGCCGCGCGACTTCCAGCCGATCCTGCGCGACATGGAGGCCACCGTGACGGCCGACGGCGAGCGGATGCCCTTCGACCGCTGGGCCGCCGTCTTCGCGAACGTGACCGGGACCATCAATCCCTTCGTCGTGCCGTTCGTGGGCGACCGCACCCGCGACAGCTACCACCTCTTGTCCTACGCGATCTCGCCGCGCGAGCTCGCCATCATGCTGCCGCTGCTCATCCGCGGCATGCTGCCGATGGACCCGCGCTCCTTCCTGCACCCGGTCTCGGTCTGGCGGCAGGCCCTCTTGTCGCTGCTCGGCAAGGGCGGGCTGCCGACCGATCCGCGCTACGTGAACCGCTCCACGCGCAACCTCGTGGTCGAGACCTCCGAGTCGCACTTCACGATCGACGGCGAGGTCTTCCCCTCGGCCGATCGGCGCTTCGAGGTGAACCTCGGTCCGACGCTCAACCTCGCCACGCTCGCGGTGCGACGGCGCGATCTGAAGCGCGCGCCGACGCCGCATCCCATCGAGGGGCCCGCGCCGACCGAGATCCTCGCCGACGACGAGCCTCCCCGGCGGGCGCTGCCCGACGACGCCAAGGGCCGGCCCTAGCGCGCGCGGCGGCGCAGGCCCACGAGCGCGGCCGCGAGCCCGACGAGCAGCCATCCGCCCTCGGGGGCGGAGCTGTCGGGGACGCGGCAGCCGCACCCACCGCGACCGCTCACGTCGCCGGGGTCGATGCGGGCCACCGGGCCGGCGCCGCCCGTCGGCGTCGTGCCGCCGGTGCCCGTCGCGCCCGCGCCGCCGGTGCCCGTCGCACCCGCGCCGCCCGTGCCCGTCGCACCCGCGCCACCCGTGCCCGTGGCGCCGGCGCCGCCCGCGCCGCCCGTGCCGGTCGCGCCCGCGCCACCCGCGCCGCCCGCGCCACCCACAGGCGGCGCACCGCCCGAGCCGCCCTGCTCGGCGAGGCAGTCGACGTCGATGGGGTTGCAGCTCGGGTCGCAGGCCCCGTCGGGACCGCAGTAGTCGACCGCGCCCATGCAGTCGGGATCGATCGGGCTCACGCACGACAGCACGCACATGCCGTCGGCGCCGCAGTGGTTCTGCGCGCAGTCGGGATCGACCAGCGTGTTGTTGACGTTGCAGGTCTCGTCGCAGGTGCCGTTCGAGCGGCACGGGTTGTTCACGCCCTCCCACTGATCGATCCACGACTGGATGAAGGCGTTGATCTGCGGCAGATCGGCGCGCGCGTCGACGCCATCGATGGCGCAGTTCGGGTCGCCGAAGGAGGTCGTGCCGGCGACGTGCTCGACGAGGCCGCGCGGCACGAAGGCCGGTCCGCCCGAGTCGCCGAAGCAGGTGTTCTTCCCGGGCTGCGCGTAGAAGTACATCGTGGCGTCGATGGGCCCGGTGCCGGTCTGCAGGCCCACGTTGGCCGGCCCCACGGCGAGGATCGGAAAGGTGACGACGCGGCGGATGTCGTAGCCCCCGTTGCCGTCGTCGCCGTAGCCGACGTGGGCGAAGTCGGGACCGATGAACGCCGGCGTGTTGGCCATCGTCTCGCGCAGGAGCGGCGCGGGCTGCACGGGAGAGTCCTGCGCGAGCTCGAGCACCGACAGATCGTTGGCGAGCGTGCTGCTGCTGTAGTCCGGATGGCGGCGCTTGGTGACGACGGCCACGCTCGGGGGGTTGTTGCCCATCGAGACGTCGTTGCCGAAGTACACCCGCGAGATGCCCTGAAAGCAGTGCCCCGCCGTCAGCACCGTGCGCTGCGAGATGACGGTGCCGGTGCAGAAGGTGCCCTGCGTGTTGCCCACGCCGACCACGTAGGCGCGCCAGTTGTCGAGCACGCCGCCGATGATGGGCTGGGTGTCGACGAGGACGCGCTCCCCGGGCGCCTCGGGCACCGAGCAGCCGACGAGCAGCACACCACCGATAAGAGTCGCCAAGCGAGCGTCCATGGCCTCGAACTTACGCCGGCTCGCGGGCCCGGCGCCGCAAGGATCGTCCGCGCCGGGCGCACAATGAAGCGCTGCTGCAATATTCCCCGGCGGGCGGCGCGACCGCGGCGCGCGGCGAGAACGAGGCGCGCGGGCTCGCCCGACGCTCAGCCGCCCCGCACCGCCTGCGCCCGGCCGAGCTCGAAGGCGCGCCGGTTCACCGCCACGACGGCACCGCGGCCGGTCGCCTCGATGGCCGTGAGGAGCGCGGCCGCACCGACCGGCGCGCGCCCCGAGCCTGCGAGCGCGCCGAGCATGACCACGTTGAGGACCTGCGGCGAGCCGGCCTCGAGCGCGAGCGCCGCGCCGTCGAAGGCGACGACGGCGCCGGCCTGCGCCGCGAGCGCGCCCAAGATCGCGCCACCGTCGGGATAGGCGGTGCGGCCCGCCCGCAGCGAAGGCGGCACGCTCGGACGCGTGCTGACGATGGCGAGCCCGCCCCGGCGGAGCTGCCCGAGCGCGCGCAGGGCCTCGGAGGGCTCGGTGGCGAGGAGCACGTCTGCCGTGCCCGCGGGCACGATCGAGCTCGCGCCACCCACGACCACGGTCGCGACGACGGACCCTCCGCGCTGCGACATGCCGTGCATCTGGCCGGCCACGACGCGTGCGCCCTCGGCGTGCGCCGCCCGCGCGAGGAGCCGCGCCGCGGTGATGACGCCCTGCCCGCCGACGCCCGCGATGACGATGCAGACGCGCGTCTCGGTGCGCGCCGCGGGCCCGCCCTCGGCCGCGTGAGGCTCGCGCACGCCGGTGCCTCCCCCTCGCTCGATCATGGCGCCGCCGCTGGGCCCCGCGCGCCGAGCGCGAGCGGGGGGCCGTCGAGCCCGATCACCGCCTCGTTGGGGCAGTGCGACACGCAGTAGCCGCACGCGATGCACAGCGCCGCGTCGATGTCGTTGGCGTGCCCGCTCGTGCGCACGAAGGCGGGGCAGCCGACGACGCGCACGCAGGCGTCACAGCGGCCGCACTCGGCGCAGAGCAGGCAACGGGCCGCCTCGGCCATGGCCGCCTCGGGCCCGAGCGGGGGGCCGCCCTCGCTCGCGGCCGCGCGCGCGTGCCGGCGCGGGCCGTGGGCGCGCGGGGCGTCGCGGGGTGCCGTGGGAGGCTCGACCGCGTCGCCGCGGACCGCCCGGTCGATGGCGTAGGCGGCCCGCACACCCGAGGCCATCGCGCGCGTGACGTTGGCGGCGCCGAGCGCGACGTCGCCCGCCACGAAGAGGTCGGGCTCGGCCGTGCGCCCGCAGTCGTCGCCGACGAGCCAGCCCCCGCTCCGGCGCGCCAGCGCGCCGAGCTCGAGACCCGTGTCGTCCGGGCGCTGCCCGGTCGCAAAGAGCACGCGCGCGGCATGGAGCTCCTCGACCTCGGCGCCGAGCTCGGGCACGAGACCGCCCTCCGGGCCGGCCGTGAGGCCGAGGACCGGCGCTAGGCGGACGACGAGCTCGCCACCGCGGCGCTCGAGACCGAGGACACCGAGGCCGGTGCGCACGGCGACCCCCTCGCGCTCCGCGCTCGCGACGGCACCGGGGTCGGCCGGCAGCTCGCCGGCGCGCTCGAGCGCAGAGAGCGTCACCGCGGCACCGCGCCGCACGGCGACGCGCGCGGCGTCGACGGCGACGTCGCCGCCGCCCACCACGACGACGGGCCCCGAGAGCGGCGCCGGATCCTCCGCGAGGAACGCGAGCGCGTCGCCGACCGCGTCGTCCGGCCGTCGTGCGACCTCGGGCAACCACGCGCGCCCGGCGCCGGTCGCGAGCAAGATCGCCGCGAAGCCCTGGGCGCGGAGCTCGGCCAGCGAGACGTCGGTGCCGACGCGCACCCCGCCGCGGAGCTCGATGCCGCCGAGCGCGAACAGGGCCTCGAGGTCGCGCTCGAGGACGGCGCGCGGCAGGCGATACTCGGGGATGAGGCGGAGCGCGCCGCCGGCCCGCGCGGCCGCGTCGTAGAGGACGACCGAGTGGCCGCGGCGCCGGAGCTCGCGCGCCGCCGCGAGCCCGGCCGGCCCGGCGCCCACGATGGCCACGGGCCGCGAGCCCGGCGCGATGGGCGCGCACGGCGGGTGCTCGACGACGAGGCCCGCGCCGTCCGTGAGGTGGCGCTTGAGCTCGTTGATGGCGATGGGCATGTCGACGGCGTGGCGCACGCACGCGTCCTCGCAGGGGCGGTGGCAGATGTGGCTGCAGATCGAGGGCAGCGCGGCGCGCGCCGTCACGGCGGAGAGGGCCTCCTTCGGGCTCCCGCTCGCGATGCTGCCGACGTAGGCCTGCACGCAGATGCCGAGCGGGCAGGCCTCGGCGCAGGGCGCGACCGCCACGGGCCCGCCGAGCAGCTGGTCGACGAGGGCGCGGTTCTCGGCGCGCGTGCCGTACAGGGTGCGGTCCCAGGCCGCGGACTCGCCGAGGCCGCAGTCGAGGCCGGCCCGCCGCATGCCGCAGCTGTGGCAGTGCTCGGCGTCGACGTGCGGCGCGAGGGCCTTGGGGCGGGCCGGCGTCGCGCCGTAGTAGGGGCACGCGCGCTCCGCGATGACCACGGCGGGCCCACGGGCGTCGCGCGCGCGGCCGAGCGCGCCGACGGTCGTGGCGAGCTCGAAGGGATCGACCACCTCGACCTGCGAGACGCCGAGCCCGCGCACCGCCTCGAGAATCGACATGTGCGGGCGTGTCTCGCCCGCGTGATCGTGGGGCGAGGTGGGCGAGGTCTGCTGGCCCGTCATCGCCGTCGCCTGGTTGTCCATCACGACGAGGACGACGTTCGCGTCGTGCTCGACGGCGTTCGCGAGCGCCGGCAGCCCCGAGTGGAAGAAGGTGCTGTCGCCCATGAAGGCGACCGCCCGCCGCCCCGTGGCGCGCGCGATGCCCGAGGCGATGGGCAGGCTCGAGCCCATGGCGAGGATGACGTCGCCGACCTCGTGAGGCGGCTGGAAGCCGAGCGTGTAGCAGCCGATGTCGCTCACGTAGACGGTGTCGCCGCCGAAGGCGCGCCGCACCGCGACGAAGGTCGAGGTGTGGGGACAGCCCGGACACAGCGACGGCGGGCGCGGCGGCGCCACCGGCCCGGGCTGCGCCCCGCTGGCCACCTCGCGCGCGCGCTCCGCGCCGATTCCGAGGAACGTGCCGAGCGCCGGCACGAGCAGCTCGGGCCCGAGCTCGCCGGCCCACGGCAAGGTGCCCGAGCGCTTGCCGAGGATGCGCACCGCGAGCCCGTGGCGCTGCAGGGCCGCCGCGAGCGCGTCCTCGAGGAAGGGCGTGAGGTCCTCGATGACGAGCACCTCGTCGAGCTCGCGCGCGAACTCGACGAGCGCGCGCTCGGGCAAGGGATGCAGCGCGCCGACGCGCAGCCACGGTACCTCGTCGCCGATGCCGAGCGCCGCCAGGCCGTCGACCGCGACGACGTGGGGCGCGCCGCTCGTGACGACGCCGCGCCGCGGGCCGCTCCGCGCCGCGCCGTTGCCGCGCGAGCCCGGCCGATCGTGGCGCACGACGCAGCCCGACTCGGCGATGCGCTCGCCCGCGACCACGAGCCGCTCCTCGAGCCGCGCGCGCAGCCGCCGGGCGTGCATGGGCACGGGGATGAAGCGCGTGGGCTGGCGCACGAAGCGCGCGGCCGGCCGCGCCGGCACGAAGGCCTCGGTCTCGACCTGGCCGCAGGCGTGCGCGACGCGCGCCGCGATGCGCACGAGCACCGGCAGCTCCGCGGCCTCGGACAGCTCGAAGGCGAAGCGCGTCATGACGCGCGCCTCCTCGGGCGTCGACGGGTCGAGGGTCGGCAGGCCGAGCATGCGCGCGAGGTGGCGCTGATCCTGCTCGTTCGGCGAGGTGTGGCAGCCCGGGTCCGAGGCCGAGACGATCACCATGCCGCCGACCACGCCGATGTACGGCATGGTCGAGAGCGGGTCGCCCGCGTAGAGCAGGCCGAGGTGCTTCATCGCGACGAGCGAGCGCACGCCCGCGAGGCTCGCGCCGTAGGCCACCTCGAGGGCGATCTTCTCGTTGATCGACCACTCGAAGGAGAAGCCCGCGGCGCTGCCCGTCTCGCTGGCTCGAAAGGCGTCCGGCGCCGCCGCCCGGTGGACCGCCCGGATGCGCGCGAAGGTGTCGCCGATCTCGGTCGCCGGCGTGCCCGGGTAGCCCGAGACGTGCGCCACGCGCGCCTCGAGCGCACCGCGCACGATGGCCTCGTTCCCGAGCAGGAGCAGCGTCGGGCCACCGGCCGCAGCGGCGAGCGCGGGATCCACCTCAGCGCACCGTGAGGACGAGCGCCATGGCGGTGTCGCCCGCGGCGCAGCCGGCGAACAGGCCGTGCCCGCCACCCGCGAGGACGAGCTCCTCGATGAGCTCCATGACCGCGCGCGCGCCGGTCGGCGCCTGGGGATGCCCGTAGACGAGCGACGAGCCGAAGCGGTTCACGCGCTCGGGCGCCAGGCCGAGCTGCTTGCAGAAGTAGACGTCGTTGAGGGCAAAGGGGTTGTGCGTCTTGATGGCGCGGAGCTCGGCGAGGCCGAGCCCGGCGCGCTCGAGCACGCGGCGCGCCGCCGGCACCGTCGCCGCGGGCATGTGCGCCTTGTCGACGCGCGCGTCGGCGAAGGCCCGCAGGGCGACCGTCACCGCGGGGTCGCGGGCGAGCGAGCGCGCGCGCTCGGCCGTCGTCACGACGATGCCCGCGTTGCCGTCGCCCGGGAAGGTCTGCGTGCCCGACGTCACGGTGCCGTCGCGCAGCACCGGCTTCTGCGCCGCGAGGTCCGCGGCCGTGAGGGTCCGCACGCCGTCGTCGAGCTCGACCGCGGCGCTGCCGCTCCGCTTCGCGTCGAGCGCGACCGGCACGAGGTAGCGGCGCTGGAAGGCGCGCTCGTTGGCGAGCGCGTCGGCGTACTGCGCGTGGCGCAGGAGGCACATCTCCTCCTGCTCCTTGCGCCCGATGCCGGCCTGCTTGCCCACGTTCTCGGCCGTCTGCACCATCGCGACCTCGCCCCACGGGTCGCGGTTGAAGTTGTCCCAGACCCAGTCCTCGGCGTCGCCGCGGCCGCCGGGGCCGCGCGGGTTCGGGTAGTAGAGGTGCGGGCCGTTGCTGGTGCGATCCGCGGTGACGGCGAGCACGCACTCACGCACCCCCGCCTCGACCTCGAGCGCGGCGTGCGCGAGCACGGCCGCGGAGGTGGCGCACGCCTGCGCGATCGTCGGCCCGGTCACGCCCGGCATGCCGAGCATGGCCGCGACCCAGGGCGCGCCGTAGAAGGCGTGGCGCTGCGGCACCGTCGTGCCGAGCGCGACCCCGTCGAAGGCCTCGACGCCGAGCTTCTGCGCCGCGAAGAAGGCCCGGCCGGCGCGCGCCGCGAGCTCGAGGGCGTGGAAGCCTCCGAGCCCGCCCTGCCAGCGGCAGAAGGGCGTGGACCAGTAGGCGCCATAGGGGATGAAGGTTCGCTCGAGGGGCATGTCCTAGGTCCTTTCGTCCGCGCTGTCCTCGCCCTCGGCGCGCCGGGCCCGGGCGACGGCGAGCGCGATGCGCTCGGCCGTGAGCGGCAGATCGCGCAAGCGCACGCCGACCGCGTCGTAGATGGCGTTGGCGATCGCCGCCGCGGTCGGGATGAGCCCGGGCTCGCCGGCACCCTTGGCCCCGAAGGGCCCTGCCTCGTCGTCGGTCTCGACGAGCTCGAGCTCGATGGGAAAGCCCATCTCGCCCGCCGTCGGGATCTTGTAGTCGCGGAAGCTCGGGTTCGTGATGCGCCCGCCCGCGCCGTGCACCTCCTCGTAGAGCGCGTAGCCGATGCCCTGCGCGAGCGCTCCGTACATCTGGCCCGCGAGCGTCTGCGGGTTGAGCACCCGCCCGACGTCGTGCACCGCCACGAGCTTGAGGATGCGCACCTGCCCGGTCTCCTCGTCGACCTCGAGCTCGACCGCCTGCGCGCCGGTCGTGTACGTGGCCGACAGGTTGCCGAGGCCCTTGTCCCAGTCGGGCAGATCGGTCGGGGGCTCGTAGAAGGCCTCGCCCACGACGACCGTGCCGCGCACGCCGCGAAAGTGGATGGCGCGGAGCAGCCGCCCGAGCTCCACCCGGAGGTGCGCCGCGTCGGGGAGATCGCGCACGAACAGGATGCCGTCGCGGAGCTCGAAGCGCTCGGGCCGCGCGAGCGCCGCGAGATCGACCTCGGGCACGGGCTCGCCCGGGCGCTTCTTCTTCAGGGCCTCGAGGTTCTTCTTCACCTCGGCCGGGTAGACCTCCGCCGCGAGCGCGAAGAGCTTCTGGCGCACGTTCGCCGCCGCCCGGATCGCAGCGTTGCACGCGATGAACGCGCCGCGGCTCGCGTGGGTGCCGACGTCCCAGGGCGAGGTCCCGGTGTCGGTCGGGTTCACGTGCACCCGCTCGGGCCGCACACCGAGCGCGTCGGAGACCGCCTGCGTCAGCGCCGTGTGATGCCCCTGCCCCATCTCGACCCCGCCCGTCGTCACGTTGACGTTGCCGTAGTCGTCGAGCTTCAGGATGACACCGCCGCCGTCGGAGCGGTAGATGCGCCCCGAGCCGCCGACGTGCATGAGTGCCGCCATGCCGACGCCGCGGCGCCAGGTGCCGCCGGCGGCGGACTCGGCCGAGGCGTGGGTCGCGGTCGCGCTCGCGCGCCGCTCGGTCCAGCCGATGCGCGCCGCCGCCTTGTCGAGGCACTCGCGCATGGCACAGGTCGTCACGCGCAGGCCCATCGGCGTCGTCTCGTTCGAGACGTTGGCGTTGAGGCGCCGCATCTCGAGCGGGTCGAGGCCGGCGGCCCGGGCGAGCTCGTCGAGGTTGCTCTCGATGGCCCAGGTCGCCTCGGGCCCGCCGTAACCGCGCATCGCCTGACAGTAGGTGTTGTTGGTGTAGTAGAGCTCGGCCGCGAAGCGCACGTGCGGCACGCGGTAGAGCGAGGTCGCCGGCACCATCATGACCGTGGGGTAGGTCGCGCCCCACGACGTGTAGGCGCCGTTGTCCTGCAGGACGTGCATGTCGCGGAACACGAGCAGGCCGCGCTCGTCGCAGCCCTGCGTGATGCGGAAGCGCGCCGACTGGCGCGGCGACAGAAAGGCGAACTCCTCCTCGCGGCTGAAGAGCATCTTGACCGGCCGGCCGGCCCGGTGCGCGAGCAGGATCGCGATGTACTCGTAGGCGTGGGTGTCGAGCCCGGTGCCGAACGCCCCGCCGAGCGCCGGCACGATGACGCGCACGTTGCGACCGCCGAGCCCGAGCGCCTCGAGCGCCCGCAGGTAGTCGCGCTGGGCGAGGAAGGGGATCTGGGTCTTGGCCCAGATGGTGAGGTTGCCGCTCGTGTCGAGCTCGGCGATGCAGCCGGCGGTGCCGAGGCAGGCCTGCTGCACGAGCTGCGTCGAGTAGCTGCCCTCGGCGACGAAGCGCGACCGCCGACGCCCCTCGGCGAGGTCGCCGGTCAGGTGGCCGTAGCGCACGGGCACGGCGTTCGAGGCGAGCGCCTGGCCCGCCGCGTCGCGCTCGTGCACGAGGGGCGCACCCGGGGCCATGGCCTCCTCGGGCGAGAAGACGCCGGGCAGCGGCTCGTACTCGACGTCGATGAGCTCGACCGCGCGGGCCGCGATGTCCGGATCGATGGCGGCGACGGCCGCGACCTCGTCCCGGAACTGCCGCACCTTGTCGCGCTTGAGCGCGAAGTTGTCGCGCAGAAAGCCGATGCGGATCTCCGGGGTGTCGTAGGCGGTCACGACGGCGCGCACGCCGGGCAAGGCGCGCGCCCGCGAGGTGTCGATGTGCTTCACGCGCGCGTGCGCGTGGGCGCTCCACTTGATCTTGCCGTGCAGCATGCCCGGCCGCTCGAGATCGTGGATGTAGTAGGTGCGGCCGCTCACCTTGTCGCCGGCGTCGGGGCGCCGGACCGGCCGGCCGATGTAGCCCGCGTCAGCCATGCGCGCCTCCGTCGTCCGCGCCGTGGCCCGCGGCGTCGACCGCCGCGACGATCTGCACGTAGCCCGTGCAGCGGCACAGGTTGCCGGCGAGCGCCGTCCGGATCTCGGCCGGGCTCGGGTGGGGGTTGCGCCGGAGCAGCGCGCGCGCCGCCATGACCATCCCCGGGGTGCAGAAGCCGCACTGCACGCCGCCGTGCTCGACGAACGCGCGCTGCAGCCGGTCGAGCTCGCCGCCCGGCCCGCCGAGCCCCTCGATGGTCGTGATGCTGCGCCCCTCGGCCTCGCGGGCCGGCAAGATGCAGCTCGGCACGGCGCGACCGTCGACCTCGACGGTGCACGAGCCGCACTCGCCCGCGCCGCAGCCCTCGCGCGTGCCGACGAGGCCGAGCGCGCCCCGCAGGACGTCGATGAGCCGGTCGGTCGCCGCCGCCAGCACCTCCACGGGGGCGCCGTTCAGCGTGAACGCCACCCGGACCTTGTCTGCCGCGGCGTGCGAGACGGGTGCCCCGCCGCCCTGTGCGCCTGCGCTCATGACACCTCCGCCGCCGCCGCGAGCGCGCGCCGGCACAGGACCCCGGTGAGCATGCGCCGGTACTCGGCCGACGCCCGCACGTCGCTGATGGGCTTCACCTCGGCACCGGCCCGACGGCCCGCCTCGGCGAGCAGCTCGGGCGCGAGCGCCTGGCCCGCGACGAGCGCCTCGACGCCGAGCAGGCGCAGCGGCGTCGGCCCGACCGCGCCCGCGACCGCCCGCACGCGCGCCACCTTGCCGCGGTCGAGCTCGAGCGCCACCGCGACGTTCACGAGCGCGAGGTCGACGGTGACGCGCGTGTGCTTCAGGACCGCGCTGCGATCGCGGGGCCCCGGTCGGTCGAGGACCACGGCCGTCAGGAGCTCGCCGGGCGCGAGCCGTGTCTCGCGCGGGCCGACGAAGAAATCGCCGAGCGGCAGCTCGCGGCGCGCCTCGCGGCTCGCGAGCTCGACGCGCGCGCCGAGGGCGATGAGCGGCGGCGCGAGGTCGGAGCAGGGTGACGCGTTGCACAGGTTGCCGCCGACCGTGGCGAGGTTGCGCACGAGCATGCTGCCGAACACGCGCGCCGCCCCGAGGAGCGCCGGGAAGAGCCGGCCGAGCTCCTCGTGCTCGACGAGCTCGGCGAGCGTCGTGCGCGCGCCGAGGCGCACGCGGTCCGCACCGAACGTGACGCCCGCGAGCTCGGCCACCCGGCCGAGCGAGACGAGCGCGTCCGGGCGTTCGCGCCCATCGCGCATGCGAAGCACGAGATCGGTGCCGCCCGCGAGCACGCGGGCCCCCGGCTCGGCGGCGAGGCGGAGCGCCTCCGCGAGGGTGGTGGGTCGGTGGTACTGCATCGTCTCGTCGTCCGGGTCGAGTTTCGCCGCGAGCCGGTGGGCGGCGCGCGCCCGCGCCTCAGGGATCGTACACGCCGAGGAACGCGTCGTAACCGCCGCCCACCGCGAGGCTGCCGGTGCCGAGGTCGATGGCACCGTTGAAGGGCCCCACGACCGCCACCCGGCCCTGGAGCGAGGTCGCCACCGAGTGCGCCCACTCCTGGCCGAGCGCCCCGCCCATGAGCTTGCCCCAGAGCGGCGTGCCGTCGGCCGACAGCTTGCAGAGCAGCACGTCGCCCCCGCCGCCGATCGTGGGCATGGTCACGCCCGCGAAGTCGACCGCGCCCTCGGCCTCGCCCGCGACGAGCACGTTGCCGTTCACGTCGACGTCCACCGTGTAGAGGTCGTCGTAGGCCGACGAGCCGATGTCGCGGCTCCACACCTCGCCGAGGGCGGCGTCGAGCTTGGCGACGAAGCCGTCGGTCCCGGGCGCGACCGGGAGGAGCGCGGGCGCGCCCCCGAAGCCGAAGTCGATGCCGGTGTCGTAGCGGCCGACCACCACGAAGCCGTCGGACGCGACCGTCGCGCCGAACGCCAGCTGCTCGCCCGGGCCGCCGTAACGCGCGCCCGCCGCGAGCGCGCCCGCCGCGTCGAGCACGACGGCGAAGGCGTCGACACCGTCCGCCGTCGCGAGGCCCCCGGGGCCGAGGTCGATCGAGCCGTCGAAGGGGCCGACGACGAGGGCGCGTCCGGTCGCGTCGACCGCGAGGCCGTAGCCGCTCGCGTTGCCCGTGCCGGCCACGAGCCGCCCGTAGCGTGTGTCGCCGTCGGGCTCGAGCGACGCGACGAAGGCGTCCCGGCCGACGGCCGTGAGCGGCACACCCGCGGCGAAGGTGATCTGCCCCATCGCCCAGCCCGCGACGTACACGTTGTCGTTCGCGTCGCGGGCGATGGCCCCGGCGTTCTGGTCGCTCGCGTCGCCGAAGGCCTTGGCCCAGAGGGGGTTGCCCGAGGCGTCGAGCTTCGCGACGTACACGTCGGAGCCGCCGGCGGACGGGAGCGCCGGCAGCGCGCCGCCGAGCGCGAGCGACCCCGTGAAGTCCCCCGCGAGGTAGATGGCGTCGCCCGTGCCGATGGCGATGCCGTCGACCCGCTGGTCGCCGGCCACCGAGGCGTAGGCCTTCCACCAGAGCAGCCCACCCTGCCCGTCGAGCTTGATGACGAACAGATCCGTGCCGACCGAGGTCTGCTGCGCTCCGCCGAGATCGATGGTGCCCTGGAAGGTGCCGGCGACGATCACGTTGCCCTGGCTGTCGAACGCGACGGCCCACCCCTGGTCGTCGTCGAGGCCGGGGTCGCCCCAGGCACGGCTCCACAGCGCCGCACCCTCGGCGCAGCTGCCTGCGCCGTCGCACACCCCGGCGCCGCACTCGGAGGAGGGGTTGTCGGCCGCCGGCACGAAGGCGCAGCTGCCCTCGCTCCCGACGATGGCGCAGCTGCGACACAAGCCGCCGCAGGCGTTCTCGCAGCAGCGCTGCTCGACGCAGAAGCCCTCGGCGCACTCCGCCGCGCCGGCGCAGCCGGAGCCGAGGTCGAGCAGGCAGGAGCCCGCCCCGTCGCACACCTCGCCGCCCTGGTCGGCGCACGCCGTGCCGAGCGTCGCGAGCACGACACCGCACGTCTGGTTGGTGCAGGTCGGCGTCTCGCAGTCGGTGTCCGGCCCGCAGTCGCCGGGCACGGTGCACGCCGGAGCCTCGCCGCCCGTACCGCCCGTGGCCCCGGCGCCGCTACCGCCCGTGGGATGGCCGGCGCCCGCACCGCCCGCGCCCGGCTCGGGAGCGGTGCCGGAGCGGGAGAGCGTGCAAGCGCCGAGGACGAGCGCGACCGCAGTGGAAAGCAGAGCTCGAGTGCGCATGGCCATGCTCGGGCGACGATACCACGACGCCGCCGCCCCGAGCTCCGCCCTGCGCGCCTGTCGTGATATCGAATCGCATGATCCGCATCCTCGTCACCGGTGCCACGGGCGGCCTTGGCGCCAACGTCGTGGCCGAAGCGGCCGCGCGTGGCCTCGCGGTGCGTGCGCTCGTGCGCGATCCGGCGCGCGCCAAGGTCGCGCCCGGTGTCGAGGTCGTGAAGGGCGACGCGCTCGACGCCGCGGCCCTCACGCGCGCGCTCGAGGGGTGCGACGCGCTCTTCCACCTCGTCAACGTGGTCATCGGCAAGGCCTGGGTCGACGTCACCGCCCGGCTGCTCGAGGCCGCCATCACGGCGTGCACGAAGACGGGTACGCGCCTCGTGTTCCCGGCCAACGTCTGGATCTTCGGGCGCGGTCGGTCGGGAGAGCTCGTCGACGAGACGCGTGCGCCTGCGCCCTGCTCCGAGCTCGGCCGCGCGCGAGCGAACAAAGAGGCGCGCCTGCGCGCCTCGGGCGTCCGTTTCGCGATGGTCCGCCTCCCCGAGTTCTACGGCCCGCACGTGCAGACGCTGACGGGTCCGCCGCTGCGGCGCATCGCAGCGGGCCGCACCGGGATCTGGTTCGGTCCGCCCGACGTCGAGGTGGAGCTGGTGCTCATGCCCGACGCGGCGCGCGTGCTGCTCGATGTCGGGCTGGCCGACGACGTCGACGGCGAGACGTTCCACTACCCGGGCGCGGCGCCGATCACGCCGCGCGCGTTCTTCGCAGAAGCGAGGCGCATCGCTTGCGGCGGTCGCTTTCTCGCGCTGCCTGCCCTCGCGGTGCGTGCCGCGGCACTCGTCTCGCCCGTCGCGCGATCGTTCGCAGACATCTTCCACCTGTGGGAGGCACCGATCCTGCTGGATGGCAAGAAGCTCGGGCGGCGCTTCCCCCACGTGCGCACGACACCGTATGCCGAGGGCCTCGCGGCCACGATCGCGTGGTTGCGCCAGAACCCCGGCGCACGCATGTACGGCTGAGCACCGTTGCCGGTCCAGCCGCGGCTCAGCCCGTGACGCCGCGCCGCCGCAGATCCTCGCGCTCCGCGGCGTCGACGCCGATCTCGGCGAGCACGCTGTCCGTGTGCTCGCCGTAGCCCGGCGCAAAGGCGAGCTCCTGGTGGCGCTCGGCGAGCCACTCGGTCGCGACCGCCGGCGGGGGCAGGCGCACGGTCTGGCCGCCGGGCGCCGTCGTCGTGAGGAGCGCGCTCGCCACGAACGGCAGCTCCATCACGCCCTCGATGGGCGTGACGGGCGCATTCGGCACGCCGGCCGCCCGGAGCGCCGCCGCGACCACCTCGGTCGAGTGCGCGGACGTGATGGCCGAGAGCGCGCGGAAGAGCTCGGCGCGCCGCTCGCGCCGCCCCTCGTTCGTGGCCACGGCCGGGTCGGCGACCTCGCGGAACAGGGGCTGCGCGACGAGGCGCGCCCACTGCGCGTCGCTGCCGACCGCCATGTAGAGCATGCCGTCCGCGGTCGGGTAGGCGTTCGTCGGCAGGAAGTTCCGGTGCTCGTTGCCGCTGCGCCGGAGCTCGTCGGCCGGGCTCCCCATGTCGAGCAGCGGCAGGAAGGTCACGAGCCACGACACGGCCGCCTGGGCCATCGAGATGTCGATGCGCTTGCCGTGTCCGGTGCGCGTGCGCTCGTAGAGCGCGTAGAGCACCTGGGCGAACACCTCGTCGCCGGCCTTGAGGTCGATGAGCGGCACGCCGCAGAGCAGCGGCGGGCCGTCCGGGTTGCCCGTGAGGTCCATGTAGCCGCACAGGGCCTGCAGCATGGGGTCGTAGCCGGGCACGTCGGGGTACGCCGGCCCGAGCGCCGACACCGAGCACCAGATGAGCTCGGGCCGCTCCCGGCTCAGCGTCTCGTAGCCGAGGCCGAGCGCGGCGTGGCGCGCGGGCAGAGTGTTCGTGCAGAACACGTCCGCGCCGAGGGCATGGACCATGCGCCGCAAGAGGGCCTGCCCCTCCTGCAGCTTGAGGTCGATGACCACGGCCTCCTTGCCCGCGTTCGGGGCGACGAAGTAGCTCCGCCGATCGGGCCCCGCCATCGGTCGACCGATGTAGCGGTTCGGATCCCCGGGGTGGCCGCGACCGGCCCCCGAGGGCGCTTCCACGCGCACGACGCGGAAGCCGAGCTCGACGAAGCGCCGCGTGGCGTACGGCATCGCGAGCGCCTGCTCCACGCTCACGACGACGGGGCGCTCGCGCGCGCCGGGAGGGCTCGAGATCGTCACGAGCGAGTGGCTCGCCTCGACGTCGGTCCGCGTCAACCGCCAAGCGACGCGCCCATCGTGCTAGAGCACGCGCCCCCGTGATCGCCGACGAGCTCACCCGCGACAAGCTCACCGCCGACTTCGATCTCTGGCAGCGGCGGCGTGGACACCGGTACTCGCTCGACGACCTGGCGACCGCGTGGGTGGCGGCTCGCGCGCGGCCCGACGCCGCGCGCTACCTCGACCTCGGCTGCGGCATCGGCTCGGTGCTGCTCATGGTCGCCTGGCGCCTCGGCCCGGCGAGGCTCTTCGGCGTCGAGGCGCAGGACGCCTCCTTCGCGCTCGCGCGCCGCAACGTCGCGGACAACGGCCTCGACGCGCGGACCACGCTCGTCCACGGGGATCTGCGCGCGGTGACGCGCGACTGGCCGCACGGCGCCTGCGACCTCGTCACCGGCACGCCGCCCTACCTGCCGCTCGGCACCGCCCTGCCCGCGGCCGATCCACAGCGCGCGGCGGCGCGGATCGAGCTGCGAGGCGGCGTGGAGGACTACCTCGCGGCCGCGGCGCGCGTGCTCGCCGAGGACGGCGCGGCGGTGGTCTGCTCGGACGGACGCTACCCGGCGCGCGTGCTCGACGGCGCGGCGCGGGCCGGCCTCGTGCCCCGGGCTCGCGTCGACGTCGTGGCGCGCGCGGGCGCGGGCCCGCTCTTCGCGGTGTGGACCTGCACCCGCGTGCCGGGCGAGCTCGCGCACGAGACCGTCACCATCCGCGACGCGCAGGGCAACCGCACGGCCGCGAGCTTCGAGATGCGGCAGTTCTTCGGGCTCGACGGGTGAGGAGGGCGCCCCGTGTGCCAGACACATGGCACATGTGACACACCTCGCGCCTCGTCTACCTGCCCTTGTTTCGAGTACTTGGATGCATTGGGTCCGCTGGCCCGGCTCCTGCAGTAGCGACGGCCATGAATCGCATCGCCCCGCTCGCCCTTCTCTTCCTCCTCCCCCTCGGCGCCTGCGCCCCGACCGTCATCGGCGGCGGCGGTGGCTCCGGAGGCGACCCGAGCTGCGGCGCCCTGCCGGCGACGAATCCCGATTGCCCCGAGGCGTGGACCTGCGTGGAGGGCAGCTGGGTCGACACCTCGGGCGCGTGCCCGGAGCCCGCGTGCCCCCTCGCCGAGCCCAGCAGCGGCTCGGCCTGCCCCGAGCTCGGCATGACCTGCGACTACGACGTCGACATCCCGTGCGGGCCGTCCGGCATGCTCACCGCCGTGTGCACGACCTCCGGGTGGCAGACCGCCTACCCGGCCTGCATGCCCGAGCCGACGTGCCCGGCGACCGCGCCCACCGTCGGCAGCGACTGCACGGGCTTCGAGGACGGCTACTACTGCGAGTACTACGTCGACTGCGGCGAGCTCGCGTTCGAGGCGATGGCCTGCGATCTGTCGACCTCGCCGCCCACCTGGCAGCTCCAGGGCACGCCCGCCTGCGGCGACTGCTCCACCGCCGGAACGAAGGAAGCCTGCGGCGCGACGCCGGGCTGCGGATGGCTCGTGCCGGGCTGCGCGGACCCCGCGCAGACGCCCATCGTCGAGGGCTGCTACCCGGCGACCGGCTGCGACCTCGCCGGTTGCGCGACCGCCGACGAGCTCTGCCAGCCCTTCGTCTACGACCCGTGCGCCGATCTGCCCTGCAACGCCTGCGGCGGCGAGTACTGGGCCTGCGTCGCGCCGTGAGCGTCGCCGGGTCGGGGTTTCGCTCCTGCCGCCGCCCGAGGTAGCGTCCGGGCCACGTCGAGGCGGGCCCGAGCGGGGCCGCGCGCGACGGCAGGAGGGCTCGGGTCATGGACGTGCGGGCACGCGTGGTCGCGGGTGTTCTCGGTGGCGCGCTCGGTCTCGTTGGCGCGCTCGGCGCGTGCGGCTCGGGCGCGAGCGTCGAGGCGGACTCGAGCACGGCGGGCTGCGCCAAGGACACCGACTGCAAGGGCGACAGGGTGTGTGTCGATCGGAGGTGCACCGACCGCCCCGGTCCCGCGACGGGCTCCGCGGCGAAGCCACCGAGCGCGGTCGCAAGCCCGCCGGCCTCCGCTCTACCCGCGCCACCGCCGCCCGCGCCGCCGCCAGGGCCCGCGTCCGGGGCTCCGCCGCTGCCGGGGCTCTCGGGCCCGGGCTTCCGCGAGCTGGCTCCGGTCGAGTGGACGCCGCTGCTCGGCCCGAAGATGCCCGCAGGCTCGGAGGTGGTCCACGGCGTCTACGAGGGTCCCTTCGGTCCGGGGCCGAGGTCGATCTTCGCCGTCACGCGCCGGGGCGGGGACCAGCTCTTCGCGGTCCTTCTCGCCGACGGCAAGGCATGGCCCGCCGGGCCGCTCGCGGAGGAGGAGACCTACCACCACGGCGAGGTGATGGCGGTCGCCTTCTTCGACGCGGACGGCGACACGACGACCGACGCGCTCGTCGTCGCGCGCTACGCGGTGCAGCGCGCACCCGATCCGCACTACCGCAACGCGCTCCTCAAGTGGACCGACCAGGGCCTGCGGCGGCTCTTGAAGCTCGAGGAAGGCATCCGCGACCTCGGATCGGTCGAGGCCGTGCGCAAGAAGCTCGGGCGCTGAGGCGAACGGGGCGCACGCCATGAGCCTGCGCTGCATCCACTGCGAGCTCGCGCTCGAGCCCGAGGCCGAGCGCTGCCCGCGCTGCCTGCGCAAGAGCGGTCTCGTCGACGCGGACGCGCCACGGCGCGAGCGGCGCCCGCGGCTCGAAGCGCTCGAGCCCGGGCTCGAGCCGGGCCGCAACTTCGGCGCGGACGCGCCCGCACCTCCGAGCCATGCCGGCGTGCGGCTCGTGACGCTCGTCGGAGCGTGGGCCCTCGCCGCGCCGATCATGGGGCTGCTCTTCGCCGCCGAGCCCTGGCTCGAGGCGCAAGGGCTGTGGCTCGCGGCGATCATGGGCGGGTTCGCCGTGGCGAGCCTGCCGCTGCGCGCCGTCTTCACCGCGCCACCGCCCGACCTCGACACGCGCGGCGCGGCGCGCCACTACGCTCTGCTCTCGCTCGGCGTGCAGGCGATGGGCCTCGTGCTGTTCGGGGCGATGGCGCTCGCGACGACGTTCGTGACGAGCCCGATCGTCGGCCTCTTCGTCGGGCTCGCCATCTTCCTCGTGCTCGTCCTCTGCGGCCCGATCGCCTTCGCGGCCGTGCGCGGCCGACACCCCGCCGGACCCGCGCTCCGCGCCATCGGCAAGAACGCCGTCATCGCGATCGCCATCGTCGTCGTGGGCGCGGGCCTCGTGCTCCTGCGCGCGGCGAGCCGCACGGAGAGCTCGGCGCGACCGACCATCCCGGTGTTCCTCGGCGATCCCAAGAAGGTGCTCGACCCCCTCGACGTGGGCTCGGTCGAGGTCCGCACGCGGCGCGTCACGGACGCGGACGGTTTCGTCACCGTCCACCTGTCGGCCGACGGCGGCTCGTTCGACCGCACCATGGTCCGGCTGCTCGGGGCCGCGCTCGGGGCGGCCGACGCGGCCAAGAAGGACCCGCGCGCGAGCGGCGAGCTGCGCCTGTGGATGCCGGCGCGGCTGCGCGACTCCGACGCCGAGGCGACGCTCCGCACCGAGGAGAGCGCCCTCAACGACGCCCTGCGCGGCACCGGGGCACGGACGGCCGGCGGTCGGCCGATCCACGTGTCGTGCGGCTTCGGCGCGCCCCCGGGCGGCTGACGGCGCCGCGCGCCCCACGCCCGCGAGGGCCGGGCGGCGCGTTGCCTTTCGGCTATGCTCGGGACCGTGGAGCTCGCACCCGGCCAGCGCTTCGGCCCCTACGAGATCGTGGGGGTGCTCGGCTCGGGCGGCATGGGCGTCGTGTGCCGCGCGCGCGATCCGCGCCTCGGTCGCGAGGTGGCGCTGAAGACGCTCCGCTCGGACCGCAGCGACGAGGCGGAGCTCGAGCGCTTCATGCGCGAGGCGCGCACGGCGGGTGCGCTCGAGCACCCGAACCTGCTCGTGGTGCACGACGTCGGACGCCACGAGGGCACGCCGTACCTCGTGACCGAGCTGCTCGAGGGCCAGACGCTGCGCGAGCTCTTGCACGACGGCCCGCTGCCCGTGCGCAAGGCGGTCGAGCTCGCGGTGCAGGCGGCCGCGGGGCTCGCGGCGGCGCACGCTCGGGGGGTCGTGCACCGCGACCTCAAGCCCGAGAACCTGCTCGTCACGCGCGACGGGCGGGTCAAGATCCTCGACTTCGGCGTGGCCCGCGTGACGGCCGGCGACGACGCGCCCGACGCGACGCAGTCCCTGACCGAGAGCGGCGCCGTGGTCGGCACCGCCGGCTACATGGCGCCCGAGCAGGTGCGCGGTCAGCCGGCCGACCCGCGCGCGGATCTCTTCGCGCTCGGCGCGATCCTCTTCGAGCTCCTCACCGGCGAGCGCGCCTTCGGCGGCGACACGCCCGTCGAGCGGGGCTACGCCGTCCTCTCCCACGACCCCACCGAGGGCAACGCCCTCGCCGCGCTGCCCCCGGCGCTTTCGCGCACGCTGCGCCACTGCCTCGAGAAGAGCGCGGAGGCGCGCTTCCAGAGCGCGCGCGACCTCGCCTTCGCGCTCGAGGCCGCGCTCGAGAGCCCGGCGCCGCACGCGCCCCGCGAGGTCGGGGGCCGCCCCGCGCCGCGCCGCCCGCCGACGGTGGCGGTGGTGCTCGCGGCCGGCGCGCTCGCCGCGGCGGCGTTCGTGGCGGGCAGCGCGTGGCGCGCGGCGGGCGCACGCCCCGAGGCGCCCGCGAGCGCAGTGCCGAGCGCGAGCGCCGCGGCGGCCCCGCAGGCGCACCCCACGCTGCGGCGCGTGAGCTTCCGCAACGGGCTCGTCACCAACGCGCGCTTCGCGACGGGCGGGCGCGGCGTCGTCTACTCGGGCCAGTTCGACGGCGGGCTCCCGCTCGTGCTCGCGGGCGTGCTCGACTCGCCGCAGACGCGCGCGGTCACCTCCGCGTCGACGACGCTCTTCGACGTGTCGCCCGAGGACGAGCTCGCGATCGGCACGCTGCAACGCGGCATCGCCACGAAGCCGGGCGCGGTCCTCGGGCGCCTGTCGCTCGCCGGTGGGGCGGTGCGCCCGCTCGTCGACGGGGTGCTCGGCGCCGACTTCGCGCCGCGCGGCGAGCTCGCGATGATCCGCGTCGAGGGCGGCCGGTACACGCTCGAGCTGCCCGCCGGCCACCCCGTCCTCGAGGGATCGGACTGGCTGACGGACCCGCGCGTGTCGCCGCGCGGCGACCGCATCGGCTTTCTGCGCCACCCGGTGCCCTTCGACGACCGGGGACACGCCGAGATCGTCGACCTCGAGGGCCGCGTGGTCGCGCGCTCCACGGAGGCCTGGACGCTGCAGGGGGTCGCGTGGGGACCCCGCGGCGACGAGCTGTGGTTCGCGGCCGGCAATCGCGGGCTCCAGCGCTCGATCCGCGCGCTCGCGCTCGACGGCACCGAGCGCGAGCTGTTCTCGACGCCCGGCAGCATGGTGCTCCAGGACGTGGACGACCGTGGCCGCGCGCTGCTCTCCGTCGGCATCAGGCGCTCGCGCATCTTCGGCCGCCTGCGCGGCGACGGACGGGAGCGCTCGCTCAGCTGGTTCGACGGCTCGCAGCCGGCCGATCTGTCGAGCGACGGCGAGGCGCTCTTGCTGGTCGAGGGCTACGGCGCCGCGGAGACCGAGATCCAGACCTACCTGCGCCGCGCGGACGGCTCACCGCCGGTGCTGGTCGCGACCGGCTGGGGTCGCGCCCTGTCGCCCGACAAGGAGTGGGCGGTCGTTTCGCCGGCGCCGCCCTTCACGACGCTCAGCCTCGTGCCGACCGGGCCCGGCGAGCCACGCGCACTGCCGGCCGGAGACTTCGCGGCCATCTACTGGGTGCGCTTCTTCCCCGACGGACGGCGCATCGCCATCGGCGCCCGCGCCAAGGACGGCAGGGAGAAGATCTACCTGCAGTCGACCGAGCCGGCCGCCGCGAGCAGCCCCGACGCCGCCGGCATGGGCGGTGCGCCACGCGTGCTCGTGGACGAGAAGCTGTCGCTCTACGCGCCGCCCGCTCCGGACGGCAAGACGCTCGCCGCGTTTGCCAAGGGCGGCGCTCCGGTGCTCATCGACGTGGAGACCGGCAAGGTCGAGCCCTTCGCCGGCCTCGGCAGCGATCACGCCCCCGTGCAGTTCACGGCCGACGGCAAGGGCCTGCTCATGGTGCGCTACCGCGACGCGACCGTCGGGGCGAGCTTCGAGCTCTGGCGCTACGAGCTCGCGACGGGCCAGGGCACCAAGGTGTCGGACATCGGCCCCGCCGACACGGTCGGGGTCGAGTGGGTCGACAGGCTCATGATCACGCCCGACGGCGCGCACTACGCGTACGCGCTCGGGCAGCGGCTCGACGAGCTCTACCTGGTCGAGGGGCTGGAGTAACCGGCCGCGGTCGGCGCGGGCTCCGGGCACACGGGCGCGCGCTGGTGCCCGAGGGCGAGCCCGATGGCCACACCTAGACCGCCGAGCGCGAGCGCGAGCGCGCCGACGAAGACGAGGCTCGTGCTGCGCCCCGACGAGCCGGCACGCGCGGCCACCGCCCCGACCTCGTGCCCGAGCGCGTCGAGCGCCGCACCGAGCTCTAGCGCGCTCGCGTAGCGCTCGGACGGGTGGCGCGCGAGCGCGCGGGCACACACCGCCTCGAAGGCATCGGACACGTCGATCCCGAGCGCGCGCGGCGTGCGCGGCTCGTCCGGCTCGTCGACCGCCTCCCGCTCCGGGCGCTCGAGGCGCCGACCGGTCACGAGCTCGACGAGCAGCACGCCGAGCGCGTACACGTCGGTCGCCGGGCCGCACGGGCCGAGCTCGCCGGGCCGGAGCTGCTCGGGCGCCGCGTAGCGGGCGCGGGCCTCCGGCGCGCCGACACCGCCCGCCTCGAGCGCCGGACCGAGCGCGAAGTCGACCACGACGAGCCCGCGCGGAGCGGCCGCGACGAGGAGCGCGTCCGGCCCGAGCGCACCGTGGTGCACGCCCCGCTCGTGGGCGAAGGCGAGCGCCGCGACCGCCGGACGGAGCGCCGCGACGGCCTCGCGCTCGGCGTGCCGGCGCGCGCCGACGGCGTAGATCTCGCCGAGCGGGGCGCCGTCGAGCCACTCGCGGGCGTGGTAGGCGACGCGCTCGTCCGCGCCGAGCTCGGCGACCCCGAAGCCGACCGCCATCCCGATGCCCGGGTGAGCGCGCAGCTTCACGTGGAGGCGCGCCGCGCGCCGGAAGCCCTCGAGGCACCGGCGCGCCGCGTCCGCATCGAGGTCGGCCGGCAGCACGAGGGCGCGCAGGGCGAGCTGCTCCTCGAAGGCCACGTGCCACGCCCGGTAGCCGACCCACGGCGGCTGCGGGTCGCACAGCTCGTCGACGCGGTACGCGCCGTCGAGCACCGTACCGACGAGGCCGAGCGGATCGCGCGCCATGCCGCCGCGAGCCTTCAGCCGCGCCGCAGGCCGGAGGCGCGGAAGCGCTCCTCGAGATCGGCGAAGCGCTGGGCGAGCGCGCGCACGAGCGCGCCCGCCCACCCGTCGACGCCCAGCCCCTCGCTCAGGGTGTTGCGGTCGAGCACGAGCACGTGCACGCCGTCGATCGCCGCGACCGAGGCCGCGCGCGGC
The DNA here is from genome assembly GCA_020848455.1 of Polyangiaceae bacterium. GTDB lineage: Bacteria > Myxococcota_A > Polyangia > Polyangiales > Polyangiaceae > JACRDA01. The sequence goes on along the minus strand of JADLAB010000164.1, from coordinate 6,681 downwards.
GCGTCGAGCAAGAGCGCCATCTCGCCGAACACCTCGCCCGGGCCCATGGTGGTCAGGGTCTCCTCGGTGCCCTCGACCGTGCGAAACGCCCGGCAGTTGCCGCTCACGATGAGGTAGGCCGCGTCGCCGACGTCGCCCTCGCGGATGATGGCCTCGCCCGGCGCGAACAGCTTGCGCGGCAGGTGGAGGCCGCCGCGCAGAAAGCGGCGCACGTCCTCGGCGAGCTCGGGCACGCGCTGGTAGCGCTGGTCGGGATCGGCGGCCGTCGCACGGTCCACGATGACGCGCAGCGAGCGGTTCGCGCCGAGGCCGGCCGCGCGGGCCACCGGCACCACCTGGCCCGCGCGCGCGCGGCGCAGGATCTCCTCCTCGTCGGCGAGGTCGCCGTAGGGCCCGACGCCCGCGACGATCTCGTAGAGGATGGCGCCGAGCCCGAACACGTCGGAGCGCTCGTCCATGTCGGCGGGGTTGCCGCGCGCCTGCTCGGGCGCCAGGTAGGCCGGCGTGCCGACGGGGCCGTGCGCCTCCATCTGCGCGTGCTCGCCCGAGGCCGGCCGCGTCATGGTGAGGCGCGCCAGGCCCCAGTCCATGAGGTAGACCTGCCCGAAGGCGCCGACCATGATGTTGCCGGGCTTGAGGTCGCGGTGGATGACGCCGCGCGAGTGCGCGTAGGCCATGGCGTCGCAGACCTTGAGCAGGATCTCGAGGCCCTCCTCGAGCCGCGCCGTCGTGCCGACGGCGTGCTCGGGGTCGAACAGCCAGTCGTACAGGGTCACGCCCTGCACGAGCTTCATCACGAAATACGGCACGCCGTTCGGCGCCACGGCGAGCTCGTGCACCGGCACGATGTTCGGGTGCTCGAGCTGCCCCGTCATCTGCGCCTCGGCGATGAAGCCGTCGCGGTAGAAGGGCTCGACCGCGAGCGCCTTGTCGAGGCGCTTCAGGGCCACGTGGCGCAAGAGGTTCCGGTCGGTCGCGGCGTGGATGCGCCCCATCGCGCCGCGCGCGAACTCCGGGTACATCCGGAGATGCGCCGGCGTGGGAATGCCCTCGGCGCGCACCACCGCCGGGTCGATCTCGTTGTCGCCCCCGATCGGAATCGACTCGATCACGTAGGCGGGCGCGAGGCTCGGGACCTCGTAGTCGTGCTGCTTCCCCATCGTTGCCCTCCGTCGGGCGCCGGCCGCTCGCGCAGCAGTCCGCCGCGTGCCCGTCCCGCGACCCAGAGGCGGCAGGTTAGACCGACGCCCGCACGAGGGCGAGCCCGCGCTGCGACCGGGCTGCGCGTCGCGCCCGGCGCCCGGCGCTCGCGTCAGCGCACGGTGACGGTCCGCTGCACGGTGACCGGCTCGCCGTCGAAGGGCGGCACCTGCGCGGAGCGCATCGCGCCCACGATGCAGCTGCCGACCGGCGTGCCGGCGAGCGCGGACGACGCGTCGAGCAGCGCCTGCGTCACGCGCCCCGAGGGCGCGAAGGTGAGCGTCACGCGCGCGGAGCCGCGCAGCGCTCCGTCGCCGCACCCGGAGGCCTGCGCGGCCGCCGCCGACGCGGCGGCCTTGGCCGCATCCTCGGCGAAGGCGGCGGGCGGCCGAGCTCCGGCGTCCGCCGCGCTCGCATCGGCCAAGGCCGCGCTCGCACCGGCCGAGGCCGCGCCCGCACCGGCCGAGGCCGCGCCCGCATCGGCCGGGGCCGCGCCCGCCGACGAGGACGGCTTGGCGTCGAGGGCCGGAGACCCGCCCGGCGAGTGCACCCCGAGCGCGTGCGATGCGCGACCCGCGGGCTTGGCGGGGTGCGCCGCGACCGGCAGAGGCTGCGGTGCGACGGCGTCGCCGGCATCGGCCAGCACCGCCCGAGCCTCGCCGGCGGGCAGCGCGACCACCGGCCGCGGTGTCGACTCCGGCTCGGCACCGGGCGCGGCCGTCTGGACCACCACCGGGGCCGCGTCGGCGCCGCTCCAGGTCTGGACGCCGAACGCGAGCGCGCAGAAGACGGCGATGCCGGCGAGGAGCCCGCCCACGAACGTCAGGACCGAGCGCGGCGGTGCTCCGCCGGGCACCGAGAGAGCGTGCGGCGCAGACGTCTCGCTCGACGGCACCGCCGGTGGCACGGCCGGCGCCACGCTGTCGTAGACCCCGGACGCGGCGAACGCGCCGGGGTCGCACGACGGCCGGGCCGAGCTCGGCATGCGGGGCGGCGGCGGGATGGTCGGCGGCGTCACGAGATCGTCGAACGACGGCGGCGCCCAGCTGTGAGGAACGAGCGTCGCCGCCAGCTCCTCGTCGCAGGGCGGCGGAGCCGAGCTCCGCGGCGGCGCGACACCCGCCACGGGTCGGCGCGGCGCGGGCGGCGGCACGGCGTGGGTGCGCCACCCGGCTCGTGCCGGCGGCGGCAGCGAGCTCGCTCGCGCTCGTGCCGGCGGCGGCAGCGAGCTCGGTCGCGGTCCCCCGATCGGCGGCGGCAGCGAGCTCGGTCGCGCTCGTACCGGCGGCGGCGGCGGGGTCGCACCGAGCGCAGGCCGCGTCGCGGGCTCCTCGACGAGCCACGCGTCGTCGCAGATCGAGTCGTCATCGGTCTCGCGGAGCTGCGAGCCGCGCACAGGGGCGTGAGGCCGCAGCACCGCACCCTCGGGGGCGGTACTCAGGAACGCCATGCCTGCCGGTTCGCAAGGAGCGTGCCCTCGGAGCCCTCGCGAACGCGCGTGGCGACACGACGCCCACACACGAGCCGAGCACCCCACCTGCCCCCTCCGGGTTTCACAGGATGCGCTCGTGCGGATTCGCTTGACAGCGAGTTGGAGAAATGTTGATTAGTTAGGTTTTGTCTCGGGGACTGCCCCGATGGCGTGCGGCCGCGAGCGCCGCCCCCGGGCGCCTTCGCCCCTCGAGCCAGCGGGCGCCACGGCGGGGCCGGCGCGCACGGCATGCGCCGCGCGCCCGCCCGCACGGCAACGCTTGCGCGCCGCAGGGCCCGCAGCTGCGGAGGCGGGCCGTGCTCGAGAGCCTTGCTGCCCGCCCGCCGCGCCGCGATGGTGGGCGCGATGTCGACCTCATCGCGACCGCTCAACATCCTGGCCCTCGCCTGCTTCAACACGGGCGACCGCTTCATCCAGCGCGCCCGCGAGCGCGGCGCGCGCGTGTGGCTCCTGACCCAGGAGACGTATCTGAAGAAGAAGCGCTGGCGGCGCGATCTGCTCGAGGACGTGTTCGCCCTGCCCGATCACGCGCCCATCGCCGACACGGTCAACGCCGTCAGCTACCTCGCGCGCAACGTCAAGTTCGACCGCATCGTCCCCTTCGACGACGTCGAGGTCGATCCGGCCGCGCGCCTGCGCGAGCACCTGCGCGTGCCCGGCATGGGCGACACGACCGCGCGCGTGTTCCGCGACAAGCTCGCGATGCGCGTCCGCGCCGAGGAGGAGGGCATCGCCGTCCCCGACTTCGTGGGACTCATCCACCACGACGACATCCGCGACTACACCGAGCGTGTGCCGCCGCCCTGGATGCTGAAGCCGCGCACCGAGGCGTCCGCGACGGGCATCCGCAAGATCGGCAGCGTGGAGGAGCTGTGGCGCGCCATCCACGAGCTCGGCGACCGCGCCTCGTACTTCCTGCTCGAGCGCTTCCTGCCCGGCGACGTGCACCACGTCGACGCCATCGTGACCGAAGGCAAGGTGGTGTTCGCCGAGGTGCACAAGAACGGCGTGCCGCCGTTCGAGGTGGCGCACGGCGGCGGCGTGTTCAGCACCTACACCCTGCCGCGCGACACGGCCGAGTGGCGGGAGCTCGAGGCGCTCAACGAGAAGATGCTGACGCGCATGCACTTCGTGCGCGGCGTCACCCACGCCGAGTACATCCGCGGCCGCGACGACGGCAAGGTGTACTTCCTCGAGGTCGGCGCACGCGTCGGCGGCGCACACGTGGCCGACGTGGTCGAGGCCGCGACCGGCGTGAACCTGTGGCAGGAGTGGGCCGACATCGAGATCGACAAGGGCGAGGTGCCCTACGTGCTGCCGCCGCGGCGCGCGGAGTACGCCGGCCTCGTGCAGAGCCTGGCGCGGAGCGAGCACCCGGACCTGTCGAGCTTCGTCGACCCCGAGGTCTGCTACCGCACCGACGACCCGTACCACGCGGGCCTCATCGTGCGCTCGACGAGCCAGGCGCGGGTGTGCGAGCTGCTCGACGACTACGCGCGTCGGCTCACCAAGGACTACCTCGCGGTGATGCCGCACTACGAGCTGCCGCCGCTGCGCTGAGGAGCATCACCGTGGTCGCGCACAACGCCCTCGCGAGCCTGGACCGCCCCGAGCCCCTGTTCCCCGCGGGGCACCCGCTCGGCCGTCTCGTGCGGCCCACCTTCGACACGCTGCGGCGCTCGCTCCGCGACATGTACGTCGCGACCATCTGGGTCGACGCCGTCGAGGACCCGAGCCGGGCCGGCTTCCGGCCCTCCTACGACAGCCTGCGCGGGCCGGGCTCGGCGCTGATGATGCCGTTCGTCGGGGCCTGGCTCTCGACCGGGCCCGGCAGCGAGCGCGGCGGCAACACCGTCTTCTTCATGGAGGGGATGGACCTCACGCTCGTCGACTACGCGAAGCGCGTGGGCCTGCTCGGCGCCTACGAGCTCGTGCCGAGCGTGCGAGCCATGAAGGAGCGCGTGCGGCAGCGCGGTGGGCGGCTCTACGACATCGACGATCTCGGCGTGGACTTCGACGACTGCTCGGTCGTGCGCACCGACGTGTCGCGCTGGCTCAACTCGAAGGAGGGGCTCGACACCATCACGAGCTACGGCCCGCGCGAGGTCGTCAAGGACATGTACGAGGTCGCGCTCGCGGACTTCGAGCACGCGCGCGGCGCGGGCGGGCGCGTGTTCCTGAAGACCTGCAACACCGAGAACGCCGGCTCGGGCGTGTTCATCGCGGCGACGGCGGCGGAGTTCGAGGCCGAGCTCGCCAAGATCCGGGACAAGCAGGCGCGCTTCGGCCTGTCCCGCCGGCTCGTCGTGCAGCCGGAGATCCGCGGCACGAACAAGAGCTTCCAGGTGTTCCTCGATCCGAAGGCGCCGGGCGAGATCCAGGTCGTGGCCCTGTCGGACCAGCTCGTCGAGGCCGACGGCAAGACCTACCGCTCGAGCGTGAACCACGCGATCACGCGCGCGACGGTCGAGCCGGTCGGCGCCGCGATCCTCGACATGGTGGACCACATCTGGGCCCGCCACCCCGAGGCCTTCGGCTTTCTCATGTCGGACTACTTCCAGACGGCCGCCGGGCCCGTCATCTACGACCCGGGCTTGCGCCCCACCGGCAACACGGCGACGGCCATGGCCGCGCACCTCGCGCGCAAGCTCACGGACCGCGACTTCGCCACGTGCCTCTTGCCGCTGCCGACCGAGCGGCCAGGCCTGACCTTCGAGGCCTTCGCGCGCCGCGCCGGCGTGCTCGTCGATCCGGAGAACCTGAAGGTCGACGGGCGAGCGCTGCTGCCCTGGGGCTGGAATCCGGTCCAGGGCTTCGGGCTCGTCATCGCCGTCGCGCCCGAACAGGCGGCGCTCGACGGCCTGTGCGCCGAGGCACTTCGCTTCGACTACGGCGCGCCCTGACCCACGCCATGTCCGAGGCCGAGGCAGCACCCGGGGCTCGAGGCTCCGCCGCGTCGCAGGGGCACGACGCGGCGGAGCACGAGCAGGATCGCCTGATCGAGCTGCCGAACGGCCCCGTGCGCGTGCGCGTGCGCGGCGCGGGGCCGGCGCTCGTCTGGTCGCACGGCGTCTTCTTCCCCACCGAGGTCGACGACCACAGCGTGCTCGCCCACGAGCTCCGCCACGCACCCGGCTTCACGCTCGTGCGCTACGACGCGCGCGGCCACGGCCGGACGCCGCCCGCGGCGCGCGCCGAGCTCCACCGCTGGGACCGGCTCGCGGACGACGTGCTCGCGCTCGCGGACGCGCTCGGGCTCGAGCGCTTCGCGCTCGGCGGCATCTCCATGGGTGCGGCGGTCGCGCTCCACGCGGCCCTGGCCCGGCCCGAGCGGGTGACCGCGATGCTCCTCTTTGCGCTGCCGACGGCGTGGGAGACCCGGCCCGCCGAGCAAGCGCGCTACCGCGAGCTCCTCGAGACCCGCACGCCCGAGGCGCTCGCCGCCCGCGTGAAGGCCGACCTCGACGGGATGTTCACCCCCGAGACCCTCACCCCGGCCCTGCGCGCCATGGTGCAGTGGCTGCGGCACGCGCCCTGGACCGCGCTCGAGCGCATCGTCGAGGGCGCCGCGGCGAGCGACATGCCCGACCGGCGCGCGCTCGCCGGGCTCGACGTGCCGACGCTGCTGCGCCCGTGGCCGAACGACGCGGGCCATCCGCTCTCGACGGCGGAGCTCCTCGCCGCGACCTTGCCGCGCGCCGATCTCGCCCTGCTCCGCCGCCACGACGACGCGCCGGGGATCCGTGGCGCGCTCGCCGAGCTCCGCGCGCTCGTCGGCGGCGCGTGACCGCGACCGCTCCGAGCCCGCCCGCACCCGCACCCGCGCACGCACTCGCGCCCGCGCCCGCGCACGCGCCCGCACTCGCGCACGCACGCGCACTCGCGCACGCACGCGCCCGCCCGCGACCCTCGACACCGACACCAACCCCCAGTCTTCCAGGAAGACAGCCCACATCTGTCGCTCTCGCGCCCGCCCCCGACCCACGACA
>JADLAB010000163.1 GCA_020848455.1 Polyangiaceae bacterium | reverse complement strand
CTCGCCCTCGCGCTCGTGGTCGCCCTCCACCTCGGCTGCTTCGTCGGGCCGTACGTGGCGCTGCCGGTGGCGCTCGCGCTCGGCGCGACGGAGGTCGCCCTCGCGGCCGGGGTCGGCGTCGCGGCGAACGTGCTCGTGCGCGCCCTGCTCGCGGCGCGCCTGCGCCAGCCGTGGTGGTCGGTCGCGCTGCACCCCTTCGGCGTGCTCGCCCTCATCGGGATCGCGTGGACCTCGTACCGCTGGCACGCCCGCGGTGTGCAGGAGTGGAGCGGTCGTCGCTACGCGCCGCGCGCCGCACGCCTCGAGCAGGTGCAGTCGTGAGCGCGCCCCGCGTGCGCCGCAGCCGCTTCGTGCTCGCGCTCGCGCGCCGCTACGCGCGCCGTCGCCTGCGCCGTGCCTTCGACGGCGTGTGGGGCAGCGGGCTCGAGGCCGTGCGGTCGCTCGCCGCCGAGACGCCGCTCGTCGTCGCGGCGAACCACGTCGCCTGGTGGGACCCGTTCATGGTGGTCCTGCTCGACGAGCTGCTCGGCACGGAGAGCTACTGCCTGATGGACGCCGCGAACCTCGCGCGCCTGCCCTTCTTCGGCTGGCTCGGCGCCGTGCCCCTCGAGCGCGGCGACGCGCGGCGGGCCCTTTCGGATCTGCGCGCGAGCGCCACGCTCGCCGACCGACCCGGGCGCCTGCTCTGGCTCTTCCCGCAGGGCGCCCTCCGGCGCGCGCACCTGCGCCCGCTCGATCTGCGCGAGGGCGTGCGGATCCTCGCGCGCGACACGCAGCTGCCCGTCGTGCCGCTCGGGCTCGACTACGCCTTCGGCGCGGCGTCGCGACCGCTCGCGCTCGCGAGCTTCGGCACGCCCGTGACGCACGCCGAGGCGCCCGCCGGACGCTTCGTGCCCGCGCTCGAGGCCCGGATGGTGGCGGAGCTCGGGCACATCGAGCACGAGCTCGCGCGGCGGGCCACCCCCGCTCCGGTCGTGACGCCGGGCGGGGCCCGGCGCTCGCTCGCCGCCGCGCCGCGGCTCCACGCGCCCGGCAGCGACGACGCGCGGCCGTTCGTGCCGCTGCTCGGTCGCGGCGGGGGGGAGCTGCCGCTCGGGGCGCGCCTCCTCGCCTGGCTCGGGGGCGGGACCGCGCCCGACCGGCGCACGCCGGACGGGCGGCCGCCCTGCGCGCTCGGTCGGCCCACCGCCGAGGCGCGCGAGGACTGACGAGATCTTCCACCTCTGCCACCACGACCCGACACCCTCACGAGGAGCAAGCGACCCATGAACGACCCCCACACGAACGCACCCCGCGCACGCCACGACCGGCCGACGACCCGGCGCGCCCTCGGCGCAGCCCTCGGCGCAGCGCTCGCCACGACCGCCCTGCCCGCGCAGGCCGGCGACGACCTCAGCGGGCGCTGGGTGATGGTGCAGCTGACGACGACCGTCGCGACCGTCCCGGTCGTCGGGGAGATCCGCGCCAGGACCGCGCTCGTGGCGATCCACGATCTCGTGCAGTCCGGCGACCGGCTGCGGGGCAAGGGGCGGCTCTGCAAGCTCGACCTCGACAGCGGGACGACGATGGTGTCGACCACGCTGCCCGACGCCTTCAAGCGCTCGCTCCCCGCTCCGTACATCGACGCGGTGGTGCGAGCCGGCGACGACGGCGTGCTCCGCTTCGCGCAGCCGCGACAGACGCTGGTGGTCGGCGCGCTGCTCGAGTCGCCGGGGGACGCCCTGCCGACCGGGCTCGGCGACGGGCGGCTCCACGACCAGGACCGCGACGGCAAGCCAGGCGTGACCGTGCGCGTGAGCGGCCTCGTCGAGGGAGAGCTCTACGTCGCGCAGCGCACGTGGACCGAGCTCGCGGGCGCGCGGCAGGACGACGGCAGCTTCGCCGGCCGCGTCGCCTTCGACAACGAGCAGGTCCTGCTCGATACCGACAACGAGTGGCTGCGCAGCACCCCCGCCCAGCGGAGCGACGCCTCGGCGAGCTGGTTCCGGCTCGTGCGGGTCGCGGACGGCGCCAAGTGCGGGACCGCGCGGCGCGTCGCGGCAGCGTGGCTGCCGTGACGCCGGCCGTCGGAGCCGCACTGTTCGCCAGCGCCCTGGCCGTCGTGCTGGTGGCGCTCGCCGTACGGCTCGCCGCCCGAGCCCGCGCCGAGCGCCGGGCTCGCGGCGCGGCGCGCCCCGCGACGGGCTGGCTCGCGCGCCGCATCCGGGCGCGCCTCGGAGGCTACGAGCACGTCGTCACGGCGCCGGAGCCGCACGCGCCGCTCGTGCCGCCCGCCCCGCGCCGCGTCGCCGTCGTCGGCGGCGGGCTCGCGGGCATCGGGGCCGCGGCTGCCCTGTGCGAGCGCGGCGTCGAGGTGGTGGTGTTCGAAGGCTCGCGCGAGCTCGGCGGCAAGATCGCCCCGCTGCGCATCCCGGGGCCGGACGGCCAGCCGCTCGAGCTCGAGCACGGCTTTCACGCCTTCTTCGATCACTACTACAACCTCAACCGCTTCCTCGACCGCGTCGGCGTCCGGCGCCACTTCGCGCGCATCGACGACTACCTCATCCTCGCGGCGGACGGCCACCGGTGGAGCTTCCGGGGGCTCGAGCCGACGCCGCTCTTGAACCTCGCCGCCCTGCGCCGGCGCGGCCTCTTCCGCCTGCGCGACGTCCTGTTCACGCGCGCGCGCGACGAGCTCGGCGTCATGCTCGAGTACGACCGCGACGCGACCTTCGCGGCGCTCGACCAGACGTCGTTCCGCGACTTCGCGGCGCGCGCCGAGCTCCCACCGGCCCTGCGCCTCGTGTTCGCGACCTTCGCGCGCGCCTTCTTCGCCGACGAGGCGCGGCTCAGCATGGCGGAGCTCGTCAAGAGCTTCCACTTCTACTTCCTGAGCCACGACGGCGGCCTGCTCTACGGCTACCCGACGGGCGACTACCGGCGCACCGTCACCGACCCCATCGCGCACTACCTGCGCGAGCGCGGGGCGCGCATCGAGCTCGGCGCGCCCGTCGATCGCATCGGCCACGACGGCCGGCGCTTCACGGTCCGCGGCGAGCACTTCGACGACGTCGTGCTCGCCACGACCTCGGTCGGCGCGCGTGCCATCGCGCTCGCCTCGGACGATCTCGCCCGCCGGGCCCCCGACCTCGTCGCCGGGCTCGCAGCCCTCCGGCCCTCGCAGCGTTACGCGGTCTACCGGCTCTGGGTCGACCGAGACGCCCGCGCCGACGTGCCGGTGTTCGTCGCCACCGAGCGGCGCGCGGCGCTCGACTCGGTGAGCTTCTACCACCGCATCACGCAGGAGTCGGCGGCGTGGGTCGCGGCGCGCGGCCGCGGCGCGGTGCTCGAGCTCCACAGCTACGCCCTGCCCGACGAGCTCGAGGACGGGCGCGTGCGCCGCGCCCTGCTCGACGATCTGTTCCACTACTTCCCCGAGCTCGCCGGAATGCACGTCGTGCACGAGCACCTCGAGGTGCGGGCCGACTTCACCGCCTTCCACGTCGGCATGGGTGCCGGCCGCCCGGGCTACCGCACGCCCCTCGAGGGGCTCTACCTCGCGGGCGACTGGGTCGATCTGCCCTTCCCGGCGATGCTGATGGAGGCCGCTTACAGCTCGGGACTCGTGTGCGCCAACGCCATCCTGGAGCGGGCCGGCGCGCGCGCCCACCGCGTGACGAGCGTGCCGCCGCGCGGCATCCTGGCCCGCCGCAAGAGCGCCGCGGCCAAGGCGCTCGGCGTGCCGGCCGGCGCGCCGGAGGTCGTCGTCGCAGGCCCCGCTCCGGGGTGACGCCGGCCGCGTGCGCCTGCTAAGAAGGCGCCGTGGCACACGAGTTCGTCTTCACCATGCAGGGGGTGCGCAAGGTGCACCCCCCGAACAAGGAGGTGCTCAAGCACCTCACGCTCGCCTTCCTGCCCGGCGCGAAGATCGGTGTGCTGGGCCACAACGGCGCCGGCAAGAGCACGCTGCTGCGCATCATGGCGGGCGTCGACAAGGACTTCATCGGCGAGACGCGCACCGCCCCGGGGATCCGCATCGGCTACCTGCCGCAGGAGCCCCAGCTCGACCCCGACAAGACGGTGCGCGACGAGGTCGAGGCCGCGGTCGAGCCGGTGCGCGCCCTGACGCGGCGCTTCGAGGAGATCGGCGTCCTGCTCGGCGAGAGCCCCGACGACATGGACAAGCTGCTCGAGGAGTACGGCGAGCTGCAGAACCAGATCGACGCCACGAACGGCTGGGAGCTCGACCGGACCGTGGAGCGCGCCATGGACGCCCTGCGCCTGCCGCCCGCCGACGCCGTCGTGCGGACGCTGTCCGGTGGCGAGCGGCGCCGCGTGGCCCTGTGCCGGCTCTTGCTCTCGAAGCCCGACATGCTGCTGCTCGACGAGCCCACCAACCACCTCGACGCCGAGAGCGTGGCATGGCTCGAGCACTTCCTCGGCGAGTACGCGGGCACGGTCGTGGCCGTGACCCACGACCGCTACTTCCTCGACGACGTGGCGGGCTGGATCCTCGAGCTCGAGAGCGGCCACGGCTATCCCTACGAGGGCAACTACTCCGGCTGGCTCGAGCAGAAGCAGAAGCGCCTCGAGATCGAGAAGAAGCAGGAGACGGCCCGCAAGAAGACCCTCGAGCACGAGCTCGAGTGGGTGCGCATGGCCCCGCGCGCCCGCCAGGCCAAGAGCAAGGCCCGCCTCGAGGCCTACGAGACCCTGCTCGCCGAGGACGCCAAGCACACGCGTATCGAGGCGGGGGAGATCTACATCCCGTCGGGCCGCCGGCTCGGCGACACCGTCGTCGTCGCCGAGCACCTCGGCAAGGGCTTCGAGGGGCGCGTCCTCATCGACGATCTGTCGTTCATCGTGCCCAAGAGTGGCATCGTGGGCATCATCGGCCCGAACGGCGCCGGCAAGACGACCCTGTTCCGCATGCTCGTCGGCCAGGAGAAGCCCGACTCCGGCACGCTCCAGATCGGCGACACCGTCGATCTCGCCTACGTCGACCAGAGCCGCGACGCGCTCGACCCCAACAAGACCGTGTGGGCCGAGATCTCGGGCGGCGAGGACCGCATCCGGCTCGGCAAGATCGAGATCCCGTCGCGCGCCTACGTGTCGAACTTCAACTTCACGGGCGCCGACCAGCAAAAGCGCGTCGGCGACCTCTCGGGCGGCGAGCGCAACCGCGTGCACCTCGCCAAGCTGCTCAAGCGCGGCGGCAACCTGCTCCTGCTCGACGAGCCGACCAACGATCTCGACGTCGACACCCTGCGCTCGCTCGAGGACGCCCTGCTCGAGTTCGCAGGCTGCACGCTCGTCATCAGCCACGACCGCTGGTTCCTCGACCGCATCGCGACCCACATCCTCGCCTTCGAGGGCGACAGCAAGGTCGTGTGGTTCGAGGGCAACTACCAGGACTACGAGGCCGATCGGAAGCGCCGCCTCGGCGCCGACGCCGAACAGCCGCACCGCATCCGCTACCGCCGCCTGGCCGACGGCTGACCCTCGAGCGACCGAGCCGCTCGCGCCGCGCTCCTTCGCGCCCGCCACCCGCTCAGGGCGCGGGCGGCGCCGGCCGTGCGAACACGCTCTCGGCCACGGCGGGAGCGAGGCTCTGCCAGCGCGCGTAGGCCGCCACCGCCGCGGCGCGGATCTCGGGCTCGGCGGCGCCGCGGCCGAGCGCGTCCACCGTCGCCTCGATGACGTAGCCCTCCGGGGCCATGAGCGTCCGGGTGAGCAACAGGGCGCGCGAGCCGGCGCTCGCGAGCGGCGCCGCGAAGTAGGGCTCCGACGCGCACGCGAGCACGAAGGACGGCAGAGCGGCACCCGGCGTGCGGCCCGCGGACGCCGGGAGCGCCACCCCGTCCATCAGGCGATTGTGCCCGGCGTAACCCGCGACGTGGACGCGCTCGCGCCGCACGCGGCCGGCGTCCTCGAAGGCGACGGTGCCGCCACCCTCGGCGAGCGCGTAGAAGCGCGCGAGCGCGGCATCGATGGCGTCGCCCCGCACCGCCTCGAGCACGACGATCTGCTCGACCCGGCCGCCGGCCGCGAGGCCGAAGGGAGCGGCGTCGACCTCGCGCCGGTAGATCGCCCGCTCGAGGACGGCGTCCTCGCCCGGCGCCGGCGCGCCCGACGCGAGCCACGCTCCGAGCTCGGCCGGGCGCGGCTCGGTCGCCGGCGCCACGGGCGCCGTGAAGCGCGACACGGGCCGGTAGGCGCTGGTCGGGCGCTCGAAGAAGCGCCGCGCCCCGTAGAGCGCGCCCCAGTAGAGGTTCGTCGCGAGCCGCACCGGATCGCCGAAGGCGCGCGACCCGCACGCGATGAGCCGCTCGTCGCAGAGCGGCACCACGACGAGCACGACGAGCGGGCGCCCCGCGCCGAGCTCGGCGGCGCCCTGCGCGTCGAGCCAGGGCGGTGGGCTCGACGGAGGCGCGGCGGCGGCGACGCCCGAGGCGAGCGCGAGGGCGAGGGCGAGCGCGAACGGGGCGGCGCCGGATCGACGGGTCATGGGGCTCCTGCCCCTACGTCGCCGGGGCGGGTAGGAGTGTGACACGGCCCGGGCTCGCCTGGGCCCTCGAATGGGCGTAGGAGCGAGGCATGGCCGCGACCCCCTCCACCATGCTCCCGCTCGGCACGCCGCTGCCGAGCTTCGTCCTGCCCGACGCCGTGAGCGGCCGGCTCGTGCGCTCCGAGGAGCTCCTCGGCGCGCCGGCCGCGATCGTGGCCTTCATCTGCAACCACTGCCCCTACGTGAAGCACATCCGCGCGGGCATCGCCGAGCTCGGGCGCTTCGCGGCGGCGCGAGGCGTGGCGATGGTCGCGGTATGCTCGAACGACGCCAAGGCGTACCCGGTGGACGCGCCCCCGCTCATGGCCGAGGAGGCGCGCGACGCCGGCTACGTGTTCCCGTACCTCCACGACGCGACCCAGGACGTGGCCAAGGCCTTCCGCGCGGCCTGCACCCCCGAGTTCTACGTCTTCGACCGCGACGGCAAGCTCGCCTACCGCGGCCAGCTCGACGGCGCGCGCCCGCGCAACACCGAGCCCGTGACGGGCGCCGACGTGCGCGCCGCGGTCGAGGCGCTCCTCGCCGGCCGGACGCCGAGCGCCGAGCAGACGCCCAGCATCGGCTGCAACATCAAGTGGCGACCGGGTGAGGCGCCCGACTACTTCGGCTGACGCACGGCCTGCAGCGGGCCCGGCCGCTCAGCGCCGCAAGCTCGCGACGTCGAGCACGAAGCGGTAGCGCACGTCGCTCCGCAGCATGCGCTCGTAGGCCTCGTTGACGCCGGCGACCGGGATCGTCTCGACGTCGGCGCCGATGCCGTGGTCGGCACACCAGTCGAGCATCTCCTGCGTCTCGGCGATGCCGCCGATGAGTGAGCCCGCCACGCTGCGCCGCCGCGGGATGAGCGAGAAGGCTCCGAGCTCGAGCGGCTTGTCCGGCGCGCCCACGAGCACGAGGGCTCCGTCGAGCCTGAGCAGGCCGAGGTAGCGATCGAGCGAGTGCTTGGCCGCGATGGTGTCGAGGACGAGATCGTAGCGGCCTCCGACGCGGGCCATGGCCTCGTCGTCGGTCGCGAGCACGAACTCGTGCGCGCCGAGACGCGCGGCGTCGGCGCGCTTGCCGGCCGAGGTGCTGAGCAGCGTGACCTCCGCGCCGAGGGACGCGGCGAGCTTGACCGCCATGTGGCCGAGGCCCCCGAGCCCGGCGACGGCCACGCGGCTGCCCGCGCCCACCTTCCAGTGCCGCAGGGGCGACCACGTCGTGATGCCCGCGCAGAGCAGCGGCGCCACGCGCTCGAGCGGCTGGTCGGCGCGGATGCGGAGCGCGAAGCGCTCGTCGACCACGATCTGCGTCGAGTAGCCGCCCTGCGTCGGCGTCTTCCGATCCTGCTCGGTGCCGTTGTAGGTCCACGACACGTGCTGCTCGCAGTACGACTCGAGGCCGCGCAGGCAGGCCGCGCAGCGCCGGCACGCGTCGACCATGCAGCCGACGCCCGCGCGGTCCCCGGCGCGGAAGCGCTTCACGGCCGCGCCCGTCGCGACGACGGTGCCGACGATCTCGTGGCCGGGCACCATCGGGAAGGTCGCGCCGCCCCACTCGTCGCGCGCCTGATGGATGTCGGAGTGGCACACGCCGCAGTAGGCGATCTCGATCAAGAGATCTGCGGCTCCGAGCGCCCGGCGCTCGAAACGATGGGGCTCGAGGGGGGCGCGCGCGGCGCGCGCGGCGTAGCCGAGGGTCTCGTACATGGTGCCTCCGGGCGCGCGACCGAGCGTGCGCGTGGGGTTCCGTATAGGCACGGCACCGCCGAGCGCCAAGCTCGGCGCGCGGGCCTCAGCGCACGCTGACGCGGCGGCGCCCGAGCCCGAGGGGCACACGCGGATCGACCGGGCGCACCTCGAGCTCGTGCTCGCCCCGCTCGAGCGCGAGTGACCACACGAGCGAGCCTGCCCGGCGCGTTCCCACGGGGCGCCGATCCACGACGAGCTCGAGCTCGAGCCGATGGGGCGCGTCGCCCTCGATCTCGGCCTCGGCCTCGGCCTGCGCCACGCCTCCCTCGCCGACGTAGAGGACGGCGCCCTCGGCGGGCACGCGCAGCCGCGCGCTCGCGCGCTCGCTCGCCGAGCAGTCGAGCGCGTCCGCGGCGGCGAGCCACGGCACGCCCGTCGGGTCGCGCTGGCCGAAGGGTCGGGTGGCGAGCCAGGGCGCGAGCTCGCCGGGCAGGATGGCGATGGTCTCGCGCCCGTCGCGTGCGCAGCGGTACGGTGCGGCCGCGGCAATGGCGCGCGCGCCGGACACGGGCGTCGGGGCGATGCGCTCGGCGTGGCGGTGGAGCCGGCACGGCTCCTCGGCCGCGGCGCCGAGCAGCCGCGGTGCGACCGCGCGCGTCACGGCCTCGGGGCACGCCTCCCCGCGTGGCCTGCCCGAGAGCGGGCACACCGCGCGGAGCTCGACGAGCGAGCGGTCGTAGAGCGGCCCCGGCAGCGGCACCGCGCGCATCGCGCGGCGCATCACGTCCGCGAAGAGCGGCCCCGCACCGTCGGCACCGGTCACACCCGCGCTCGCGGCCCGGTCCGCGTTGCCGACCCACACGGCCACCGTGCGCTCGTGGGTGTAGCCCACCGTCCAGGCGTCCCGGTAGCCCGAGCTCGTGCCGGTCTTGACCGCCACCGGGAACGCGAGCTCGAAGGGGCCGCGCCCGCCGAGGACGCGCAGGCGCGCGGCCGGGTCCGCGAGCGCGTCGGTCACGAGCGCCGCGGCCGCCGGGTCCACGACCGCCACGCCGGCCTCCGGCTGCCCGAGCTCCCCCGGCGAGGCGCCCACGAGGCGCAGCGGCACGCGCGTGCCGCCGCGCGCCAGGGTGAGGTACGCGACCGCGAGCTCCTCGAGCGCGACCTCGCCGCTCCCGAGCGCGAGCGCGAGCCCGTAGTGAGCCGCCGGGCGATCGAGGCTCGCGAAGCCGAGCGCGTGCAGCCGCTCCAGCAACGCTTCGGTGCCCAGCTCGGCGGCGAGGCGCACCGCGGGAACGTTCAGGCTCCCGGCGAGCGCTTCGCGCGCGCTCACCGGCCCGAGGAACGTACCGTCGAAGTTCTCGGGGGCGTACGCGCCCGGTCCCTCGCCGAAGCGGCTCGGCACGTCCGCGAGCATGGCGACCGGGCTCACGCCGCGCTCGAAGGCGAGTGCGTACACGAAGGGCTTGAGCGTCGAGCCCGGCTGCCGGCGGGCGCGCACCATGTCGACCGAGCCGTCGATGTCCGCGCGGCCGAAGCCCGCGCTCCCGACGTAGGCGAGCACCTCGCCCGTCGCGTTGTCGACGACGAGCGCGGCAGCGTCCGCGGCGCCGCGCGGGCGGAGGCGCAGCGTCTCGGCGCGCACGAGCCCCTCGACCGCGCGCTGGAGCTCGAGATCGAGGGTCGTGCGAACGACGCCCTCCGGGCCGGGCGCCGCACCACCGAGCGCTGCGGGGCCGCGGCCCATGGCCTCGACGCGCAGGGCGAAGTGCGGCGCCTCGAAGGGCGGCACGTCGAAGGCGACCTCGACGGGCTCGGTGCGCGCGCGCTCGAAGCCGGCCGCGTCGAGCACGCCCGCCTCCCGCAGGGCCGCGAGCAGCCAGCCCTGCCGCAGTTGCGCCCGCTCGAGGTGGCGCACGGGATCGAGGTAGCCGGGGGCGCGCGGCAGCACGGCGAGCAGGGCCGCCTGGGCCCAGGACAGATCGCGCGGCTCGCGCCCGAAGTACGCCTGGCTCGCGGCCGCAGGCCCGACGAGCCCGCGGCCGTACGGAAGCCGGTTGAGGTAGGCCTCGAGGATCGCCGACTTGTCGAGCACGTCCTCGAGGTTCGCGGCACGCGCGGCCTCGAAGAGCTTGCCGGCGAGCGTGCGCTCGCCGCCCTCGCCCGCGCCATCGAGGAGCTTCACGAGCTGCTGGGTGATCGTGCTCGCGCCCGACACGACGCGCCCGCTCTCGAGGTTCTGCCCGACCGCGCGCACCACCGCGACGACGTCGACCCCGCCGTGCTCGTAGAAGCGCCGGTCCTCCGCGAACAGGGTCGCGGTCACGAGCCGCTCGCCCATCGCGTCGAGGTCGAGCTCCCGACCCCGGAGCCCCGCCGACGAGCGCACCTCGCGGAGCGGCGCCCCGTGGCGGTCGACGATGCGCGTGCTCTCGTGCCAGCGCTCGGCGAGCCGGCTCGAGGGCTCGCCCGCGTGGCTCCGGTACACGCGCCAGCCGAGCAGGGCGAGCGCGCAGGCGCACGCCGCCGCCGTCGCGCGCCCGAGCCAGCGCCGACCCGGCGCACGCCGCCGCGCCCGCACCCGGTCCCGGTGCGCGCCGCGTCCGCCAGGGCGCCTCATCGCACGACCACCGTGCCGCCCTCGGTGTGACCCAGGCTACCGGGCTCGTACATGAGCTCGGCGCTCGCCGGCGGGAGCGCGAAGCGGCCCGGGGTCGTGGCGCGAGCGAGGTAGCTCGCCGCCAAGGTGTCGCTGGAGAGCTCGTCGAAGTAGACGTCGACGCGGCGGTCGCGGAGCTCGAGGTGGCTCGGCGTCGCGCCGTGGCGCAGCTCCGCCGCGAAGGGGTGGTCGTCGCCGAGGTCGGGCACCTGGCCGACGGTCGCGAGGGTGGGGTCGAGCGGCTCGAAGCCGGCCGGCAGTGCGTCGGTGAGCGCGAGGTAGCCCCGTCGCCCGGGCGCGACCTCGGCCGGGATGCGCGCCATGAGGGCCACGCGCACCACGTCCCCGACGTGCACCGCCCCGAGGTCGATGGGCGCGCCCTTCGCGTCGGTGAACACGCGGTAGACGGCGGGGCCGTTCGCGCTGCTCCGCGCGCCGCCGAGGCTCGCGTCGGGCAGCTCGTAGCGCGCGTCGAGGGCGAAGCCCGCGCTGTGACCGGGCGGCGCGACGAAGCGCAGCTCGACGCGACGGCCCCGCAGCTCGGCGAGCGGCACGCGGTACTCGAAGCTGCCGGGCGCGAGCTCGCGCGCGGGGACGAGAGGTGCGCCGTCGAGGGAGAGCGCCACGGGGACGCCCGCCGCCGGCATGCGCGAAAGCTCCTCGGCGAGCGCGAGCAGCGAGAACGCCGTGGCCTGCGTCGAGTAGGCGCCGTCGAGCCGGGCGAGCGCCGCGTAGAGATCGGGCAGCGCGGCGCTCCGGGGCCGCAGCCGACCGAGCGCGAGGGCGATCTCGGCGCGCGTGCGCGCGGGACTGCCGTAATAGCGGTAGTCGTGCGAGCCGGCGCGGCGGCTGAGACCGCCGCTGCCGAGCGCGTCTTCGAGCCCGGCTACGAGCGCGGCCACGCGCGCCTCCTCGGCCGGGAGCTTCGCGAGCGCGAGCGCGAGGGCAGCCTGGCCGAAGAGGCCACTCTCCGTGCGGCGATCCCAGAGCGCGTCCGCGGCGCTCGCGGGCAGGGCGTCGAGCTCGGCCAGGCTCTCGGCGATCGACGCGCCGACCTCGGCCGGGAGCTCGCGGTCGAACAGGTGCCCCGCGAGATAATCACGCATGCCCTCGAGCAAGCCGCGCGGCGGCGTCACACCGAGCGCCCGGGCGCGCACGACCGCGCGGATGGCGTACGCCGTGCCGTACACGTTGGGCTCGGATTCGCCCGGCCAGTAGGCGAGGCCACCCGAGGCCGTGCGCATGGTGGCCAGGCGCGCGAGCCCGGCCGCGATGCGCCGATCGAGCTCGTCGCGACCGAGCGGAGCGAGCCCGATGCGCGGCAGGATGTCGCGGGCGGCGATGAGCGGCAGCGTGCTCGAGGTCGTCTGCTCCACGCAGCCGTGCGGGTACTCGAGCAGGTACTCGAGTCGCCGGCCGAGCTCGGGCCAGAGGTGCTCGCCCGTGACGATGCGCAGGCTCGCGTCGCGGGCGGCCACGAGCTCGGCCGGGAGCGCCAGCGTCACGACCGTCTCGTCGCGGAACGCCCCTGCGAGCCGCGGGCGCAGCGCGAGCCCCGCGCGTGCGACGGGGAGCGCGCGAAGGACCCGATCCTGCACCGCGCCGCTCGCGTCCTCGAGCGCGAAGTCGAGCGTGAGCGGGGTGTCGGCGCCGGCGTCGGCGGGCACCGCGAGCGGCACGGCGACGCGGGTGCGCCCCTCGGGCGCGACCGCCACCGGCACGCGCAGCGCCCCGAAGGTGAGCGTCCCCTGGAACGCCTCACGGGTCGTGTTGTGCACCATGGCACCGAGCTCGAGCTCGTCGCCGGCGTGCACGAAGCGCGGCACCACCGGCTCGACCAGCCACGGCTTCTGCACGACGATGGACGTACGGGCCCGCGCGCCCTTGCCGGCCGCGTCCACGACGACGGCCGTGATGCGCAGCTCGGTCAGGTTGTCGGGCAGCTTGAAGCGCACGCGCGCGACCCCGTCGGCGTCGGTCCGGAGGCGCGGCTCCCAGAGCGCCGTCGCCACGAAGTCCTTGCGCGCCTGGCCGATGGTCCCGACGACGTCGCCGCCGCCGTCGCCGGCGACGTGGCTCGTCGCGTAGAGCTCCCCGAGCGCGCTCCGGGTGTCGGTGAGGCCGAAGGCGAGCGGGCGCGGGGGGTGGAGCGCGCTCACCGGATCGGGCGCCTCGTGGCCCGTCAGACGCAGCACCCCTTCGTCGACCACCGCGAGCGAGACCTCGGCGTGGGCGTCGGGAGCCGCGCCGTCCTTCACGCGCACGGCGATGACGGCCTCGTCACCGGGCCGGTAGCTCGTCTGCTCGGGCTCGATGGCGACCGCGAGGCGCGAGGCGGCGAGCGACACGGGCAGCCGCACGGCGCCGATGCGGTAGCTCGCCATGCGCGCGTCGGAAGCGCCCGCGGGCAGGAGCGTCACGACCGCGTGTACGTGCGGCGCGTGCTCGGCGCGGATCGGCACCTCGAACACGAAGGCACGCGCGGTCCCGCGCTTCACCTCGGTCGCGAGCAGGCCCCCCTGCTCCAGCGTCAGGATCGCGGTCGCCGCCGGATAGGGGTTGCGCACGAGCACGCGCGCGCGGTCCCCCGCCGCGTAGAGAGCCTTGTCGCTCCGCAGCTCGATCGTGCTGCCGCGGCGCGGGGCGCGTACGGCACCGCCCTCCGCCCCGTCGCCGTCGCCCTCGTCGGCGTCGTCGTACACCCAGAAGCTCGCGGTCCCGCCGGGCTGCCCGTCGACCTCCGCCACGACGCGGTAGTCCCCGGCGGCGCGGGCCGCGTAGCTGCAGCGCACCGGCGCCGCCTCGCTCCGGAGCCGGCAGCGTCCGACCTCGGTGAAGGCGGGCCGGTAGCGCGTCTCGAGGGCACCGCCGGCGCCCCGTGTGCGGATCGCGCGCCATGCCACCCGCTCGATGCGCGCGCTCACGTCGGCGCCGACCACCGCGGCGCCCTCCGGGTCGGCGACACCGAGCTCGAGGCCCACGTCCGCGCCGACGTTCACCCAGCCCTCGGACAGGCGCAGGCCGGCGTAGCGCGCGGCCGGGTGCGCCACGAGATCCTGTCGCCCGGCGACGACGCGCCCCGATTCGTCGGTCACGCTCGCCTCGAGCGTGAAGCGCTGCGGCCCGACCGCGCCGCGCAGATCGACCGGCTGCGCCCACCCGAGGCTGCCGTCCGCACCGAGGACGGCCTCGCCGCTGCGCTCGACGCCCTTGCCGGCCGGCTCGCCGTCGAGCCCGTCGCTCTCGGGCACGAACGCGAGGCCCGCTCCGACGAGGCTGCCCCCGAGCGGCGCCGGACTGCGTCGCAGGCTCCAGCGCACCGGCGCCGCGGACATCGCCCCGCCAAAGAGGTAGCGACCGCGTACCCGCGCCGCGAGCTCGCGCGTCCCGCCGCCCACGCGCGGCGCGGCCTGCCCGAGCTCCACGTCGACCACGAAGCGCGGCGCCTCGAACTCCGCCACCTGCACCGTGGCCCGCGCGACCGGCCGCTCCGGATCGTCGCGCACCTCGAGCCGCAGCTCGTAGCGCCCGATCGCGGCTTCGGAGCCGAGCGGCACCGTCACCGCGCCGCCTCCGAGGTCGTCCAGGGTCACAGGAAGGCTCGCGACCACGTCGTCGGTCGGCCCCACGACGCGCAGCACCAGGGCCGCGCCGCCGAGCGGCGCGAGGCCGTCCGCGGTCGGGACGAGCACGCTCACGCGCACGCCGATCTCCGATCCGGGCCGATAGATGCCGCGGTCGGTGATGACGAGCGCGCGGAGATCGCGCTCCCCGGCGGCCTCTCCGGCCGCGAGCGCGGGGAACAGCGTGGCCGCGCTCGCGTCGGTCTCGGTCAAGGGCACGACCAGGCTCTCGGCCCCCGCGGTGACGCGCACGAGTGCGCCGTGCCCGGCGCGGAGCGGCACGAGCGTGAGCCCGCGGTCGTCGGTCGGCGGCGCGCCGAGCGTCGCGCCCGTGGCCCCTTCGAGCGCGACCGTGGCGCCGGCCACGGGCTCGCCGGTGGCGAGGCGCGCCACGTGCACGAGCGTGCTCCCGGCGCCGTCCGCATCGGCGCCCGGACCGATGGAGCGCGCGTGCACCGCGAGCCCGCCGGGCATGCCCAGACGCACGAGCGCGGTCGCGGGTCGTGCCGCCGCACTGTCCGGCTCGTGGGGCTCGATCGGGGCGCCGAACGCGGCGCTCCCGACCGCCACCGTGGCGAGGTAGCTCCGACCGCGGGCGAGGGCGCCCGTGAGATCGACCTCGGTCGTGACGAGCGCGTCGCGCACCGCCGCCACGGGCACCGCGATGCGGGTCGGGCTCGCGTCGCGCGCCCGGTCGGGCGCCCGGTCGGCTTGCAGGCGCAGTGCGTCGCGATACGCCGCGGCGTCGTCGCCCGCTACCGGCCAGGCGAGGATGACGGCCTCGCTCGCGTTGCGCGTCGTCACCGGGAAGTGACGGCTCGCGCGCTCGTCGAGGAAGAGCACGCCCTCGGGCATCACGGCGCTCGCCCCGACGGGCAGCACCTCGAGCGCGAAGTCGACGGGCGCCGCGAGCGTGCCGCCGAAGACGTCGCCCACCCCGGCGAGCCGCACCCGGTAGCTCCCCGAGGGCTCGAAGTCGCCGCGCACGACGAGGCGCCCACCGGCGTCGTCCCAGTGGCTCTCGACCGCGAGGTTCGGCACCGGCGGCACCACGAAGAGCTCGCGCCCGACGCGACCGGCGCCCGCGCGGAGCTCGTGGTTGAAGGTGAAGTGCAGCTCGCGCCCGCCCGTGCGCAGCAAGTCCCCCGTGCGCGCGCACGGGGTGTGCTCGTTGCCGTAGCCGCACCCGAGCGCGACGAGCTCGAGCGGGGTCGCCACCTCGAAGCCGCTCTGGGCGGGGAGCACGTCCGCCTCCGCCGCGCGGTCGCGCGCCCGCAGCACGTACTTGCCGCCGGGCATGAGCGGTCGGGCGGGGGCCAGCGTGACCACCAGACGCGTGTCGAGGGCGATGCCGTCGAAGCTCCTGCCCGGGGGGTGCGCGAGCCCGAGCGGCACCGCCCCGCCCCGCGCGTCCACGAGCTCGACGAGCCCGCGCGCGACGGCGAGATCGATCGGCTGGTCGAACACGACGCCGAGGCCGGGGTCGCGGCCCACGGTGGCGCCGTCGCGCGGCACGAGGGCGACGACGCGCGGCTCGCCCACGCGCGGCAGGTAGCCGAGCACCTTGCCGGCCACGATGACGCGCGGCTGCGCCCGGAAGCGCGCGTGCCACGGCGCTTCGAGCTCCTGTCCCGCGGCGGTGTGGAGCGAGCCGAGCTCGACCTCGTAGTCGACCTCCGGATCGAAGGGCGCGCGCGCCGTGAGCTCGAGCGTGGTCGGGTCGAGCCATCGCACGCTCGCAAGGACGGCGGGCGTGAGGCGCACGAGGTCCGCGGGCTCGCCCTCTGCCACGACCGGCTGCGACAGGGCGATGCGCAGCGTCTGCCCGTCGAGCGCGAAGCTCCCGTCGGCGTCGAGCGAAGGGCTCACGACCCGGAGGGGCGTGCCGGCGTGCGCGCGCCCGAGCTCGGGCCGCGCGTGCCATCCATCCTCGGGCGGCGGGAACACGAGCGCCGCATCCGGCGGCGTGAGCGCGCGCGCGAGCCGTGGCGCGGCGCTACCCGGCGCGCCCGGCGAAGGTGGCGCGCCTTTCTGCACGCCGCCGCAGTGGACCGTCAGCGCGGTCGCGAGCACCACGAGGAGCGCCCCGAGCGCGCGCCGCACGCCGAGGACACCCCGCCCGTCACGGCGCACCCGCGGGCGCTCGGTAGAATCGGTCCGTGATGCGCGCCGTCTTCGAGCAGCCATGGCACCTCCGCGGCGCGCTCGCCGCCCGAGCCGCGCCGCGTGCCACAACGCCGGTCGCGCGGCGCGGCATTCCCGCGCGCTCGCGCCGCCTGCTAGGATCGACCTCCCCATGCTCCTGCCCGCGCCCCCCCCAGCAAGTGCGTTCGAGGCGCTCCGCGCCATCAAGGCCGTGGCGATGGCGAACGGCTCCTTCGACGCCGCCGAGCGCTGGGTGCTCGGCGCCGCGGCGCGCGTGCTCGGCGTCGAGACCGATCTCGACGCGCTCGAGCCATCGACCCCCGAGGCGCTCGCGGCCGGGCTCGCCGAGGACGCGCTGCGCCGGCAGCTCGCCCACCTGCTCATCGTGACGAGCATGATCGACGGCGAGGCAAGCGAGGAAGAGTCGGAGCTCGTCGAGCGCTTCGCCGAGGCGCTCGACCTGCCCGACGCGAGCCTGCGCGCGCTCCGCAAGCTCGCCGTCGAGCAGATGCAGGGCCTGCGCTTCGATCTCATGCGCCGCATCTGGGCCATGGATCGCTTCAGCGAGACCTACATCGAGGACGGGCTCACCGCCCTGCTCCGCCTGGTCGGGACGACCGCGAGCCTGCCCGAGGACGAGGCGCTCGCCGAGCGCTTCGCGGCGCTCGGCCACTACCCGCGCGACTCCTTCGGCGCGGCCTACCATCGCTACTGCGCGGACAACGGCTTCGCCATGCCGGGCGAGCGCCGCGGTCCGCCCGAGCACGTGTTGCGCCACGATTTCAGCCACGTCCTGTCGGGCTACGGCACCGATCCCGGCGGCGAGCTCGAGACCGCCGCCTTCACCGCGGGCTACCGCCACACCGACCCGTTCGCGTACCTCTTCTTCGTGCGCCTCGAGCTCGAGGCCGGCGTCGAGACGCGCCCGCTCGCGAAGGTGGGCGCGAGCACCTACGACCCCGAGGGCCTCGCGCGCGCGTGGGAGCGAGGCGCGGGCCTCGGGGTCGATCTCGCGTCGCCGAGCTGGGACTACTGGGCCGTCCTGAGCGAGCCGCTCGGGGCACTGCGCCAGAGCCTCGGCCTCGGCCGCAAGTGAGCGGCGCGGCGCACGCACCGCCCACCGAGCGCGCGCGGGCGCGCGAGCCCGCGCGCCCGGGCAGGGGTCACGGCACGCAGTAGTTGAGCGCGACGTCGTCGACCATGAAGTTCGTGACCTGGTCGCCGGCGGTGCCGGTCCCGTAGGTGCGGCTCGCGAAGTTGAGCGTGTGCGACCCGCCGTTCGCGTAGGCGGCCACGTTGACGTTCTGCAGGACCCAGGTCGTTCCGTCGCACGCGACGCCGGCGGGCGGCGCGGTCCTCGTCGCCACCCAGACCTGCACGCCGTCGATGTAGAGCCGCAGGTAGTCGGCGCCCGCCGCCGCGCCTCCCGCGCAGGCGGGCATCATGAAGTAGAAGGACAGGGTCGTCGCGCCGACCGGGATGGTGAGCGTCTGGCTGACGGACGAGTCCTCGGTCGCGCCCGACACGCCGCCGAACCACGACCAGTAGGTGCCCGCGTGCGGGTAGCACCAGGCCTGGCCGCCGCAGCAGCTCGCCACCGAGCAGATGGGCGTACTGCAGCAGGTCGACGCCTGGGTCCACGCGGGCCAGGGCGCGCCCGCCTCGAAGGGTCCGTCGACGACCGAGTTCGTGCAGCAGCCGTTGTTGACCGTGCCGTTGCAGTCGTCGTCGAGGCCGTTGCCGCAGTTCTCGGCCGACGCCTGCACGTTCTGCACGCAGCTCAGCGCACCGGTCACGCAGTGCTGCACGCCCGGCGAGCAGACGCCGAGCAGGCCCGTCGTGCACGCCCCGCCACCGCCTGGATCGTTCTCGTCGGTGTTGCCGTTGCAGTTGTTGTCGAGGTTGTCGCACACCTCGCTCGAGGGCTGGACGTTCTGGACGCAGTTGAGCGTGCCGCTCTGGCACGTGCGGGTGCCGGCGTTGCACACGCCGAGCAGACCGGTGCCGCAGACCCCACCACCGCCAGGATTGCCCTCGTCCGTCTGCCCGTTGCAGTTGTTGTCGAGTAGATCGCACTGCTCCGGCGACGACTCCACGTTCTGCACGCACGACACGGCACCGCCGACGCAGTGCGTGGTACCGGGGGCACACACCCCCGAGAGGCCGGTCGAGCACCCCGTGCCGCCGCCCGGATCGCCGTCGTCGACCGCCCCGTCGCAGTCGTTGTCGAGCCCGTCGCACGTCTCGTTCGACGAGGACACGTTCTGCACGCACACGAGCTGCCCGCCTTGACACTGACGCGTGCCGGGCGCGCAGACGCCCTGCTGGCCGGTCTGGCAGGCGGCGCCGCCGCCCGGGTTGCCATCGTCGACCGTGCCGTCGCAATCGTTGTCGAGCCCGTCGCAGGTCTCGCTCGACGAGGACACGTTCTGCACGCACTCGAGCTGCCCGCCCTGGCACGTGCGCGTGCCGACCGAGCACACACCGAACAGGCCCGTGTTGCACACGGCGCCGCCGCCCGGGTTGCCGTCGTCGACCGTGCCGTCGCAGTCGTCGTCGATGTTGTTGCAGGTCTCGGGCTCGGACTGGTGCGTCTGCACGCACACGACCGACCCGGTCTGGCAATGCCGCACGCCGAAGGAGCACCAGCCGAGGTTGCCCGTGCTGCAGGCCGCACCGCCGCCCGGGTCGCCGTCGTCGACGCTGTCGTTGCAGTCGTTGTCCTTCGTGTCGCAGACCTCGCTCGTCGGCGTGACGTCGCCGGAGCAACCGCTCCACGCGCCGTTGACGCAGGTCTGCAGGCCGTCCTTGCACTCACCGACGCCGCGGGTGTTGGGCGCACCCGTGTAGCAGGGCTGCGTCGTGCCGTTGACGCAGCTGCACCCCTCGTCGACCGTGCCGTTGCAGTTGTCGTCGGTGCCGTCGCAGCCCTCCACCGGGTTCGGCGTGCCCGGGATGCACGGCACGGGCTGGCCGTTCTCGCACGCGGCGACGGTCTGCTGGCACATGCCGAGGCCGCACGTGACCGTGCCGAGGCCGTCGTCGATGTCGTGGTTGCAGTCGTTGTCGGCCCCGTCGCACACCTCGCTCGAGGGGAGCACCTCGTTGTCGCAGGTGCCGTAGACGCCGTGGATGTCGCAGGTCTGCTGCCCCATGGCGCAGGCGCCCACACCGACCAGCGACGGGTCGCCGGTGTAGCAGTCCTCGACCTGGCCGAGCACGCACAGGCAGCCCTCGTCGGTGACGTCGTCGCAGTTGTTGTCGACCCCGTCGCAGAGCTCCTCGCTGCCGGGCACGCAGGCCTCACCGCCCTGGCCACCCTGCCCGCCCGTGGCGCCGACGCCGCCGCCGCCCCCGGTCGCCCCGTGGCCCCCGGTCGCGCCGGTCCCGGTCGAGCTCGTGACGGCTCCGCCCGAGCCGTCTCCCGTCTCGCCCGACCCGCACCCGGTCGCGAGCGCACCGGCACCGAGACCACCCAGCAGCAAGACCCCCGTCGCCACGAAAAGAGCGCGCATCGGCATCCTCGAAGACCAAGGCTTTCGGAACTTGGTCATCTTCTCAGGTATGCGCCGACTCCACAAGACGGCGGCAGCTTGGCCGCAGCGCACCTCGGGCTCGGAGCGCTCAGCGGCGCAGCGGCCGGAGCGTCAGGGCGGGCACGCTCGAGGCCTTCACGACCTTCTCGGCGACGCTGCCGATGAGCAGGCGCGCGAGCCCGGTCCTGCCGTGCGTCGAGATCACGACGAGCGACGCGCCCATGTCGCGCGCGTAGTCGCACAGCGTGGCGGCGGCATTGGCGCCGACGAGCAGGCGCGTCTTGTACCCGCCCTCGCCGAGCACCGCGCGACACAGCTCCGCCAGCTCGCGGTTGAGCTCGGCCTCGCGGTCGTCGAGCGACACGAGGCTGCCGCGCGACGCGGTGGGAACGGTCGGATCGGTGACGTGCGCCACCGTGAGCTCCGCGTCGAAGGCGCGCGCGAGCTCCGCAGCCGTGACGAGCGCCCGCCGCGACGGCTCCGAGAAGTCGGTGCCGCAGACGACGAGGCCGAGCAGGCCGTCCACGCTCGTCGGGGGCTCGGTCTGGCGGGTCGTCAGCACCGCGCACGGCGCCTGGCGCAGCACGCGCTCGGCGACGCTGCCCATGAGTAGCCCGCTGAGACCCCCGCGCCCGTGTGCGCCGGTGCACACGAGGTCGGCCCCGTACTTCACCGCCGCCGCGACGATCGCGTCGGCCGGCACGGCGTCGCACACGACGAAGGACTCCGCCTGGGCGCCGAAGCTGTCCCGGGCGAGCTTCACGAGCGCCTCGAGCTCGGCCGTGGCGCCTGCCAGGCGCAGCTCGTCCGCGCTCGTGCGCCCGTCGGGCGCGGCCGGAACGTCGGTCGCGACGTGCATGAACGACAGCTTCGCCGCGAGCCGCTTCGCGAGGGCCGCCGCGACGAGGGCGCCGGCCGTCGACTCACCCGAAAAATCGGTCGCCGCGAGGATGTGATCGAACACCATGCTCAGGCACTAGATGAGCCGCCGCGCGCCGGCAATCCGTGCCGGCGCGCGGGCTGCGGGGAAGCCCGAAGTCTGAAGCCACGTCACGCTGGAGCCGAGTTTCCTTCTACGGAGCGACCGGGCCGGCCGACTCCGCCCGGACCGCCTGACGGGCGGCATCCAGGCAGATGTCGCGGACCTTCTCTTCGAAGTGCTGGCGGCGCGAGGCCGCGCAGTGGCCGAGGCTCGCGAAGCCCCAGGCGAAGCCGCTCACGCTCGTGAGCGCCAGTAGCGCGATGGTCAGCTTTCGACGCACCATGATCTTGCTCCTTCGTCGTTCGTCGCGTCTCAGATCCAGCGCGGCACGCTCCGGCCTACGCCCGCCTCCAGCACCTTCGCGAGGCGCGCGCGCTGCTCCTCGTCGAGCACCTCGTGCACCTTGGCGAGCAGGCCCACGGCAGCGCGGCGAAAGCGCTCGATCACCTCGTCGTGACGCCCGAACACGTGGCCGAGGACCGACTCGTCGAAGTACGCGCCGCGGTAGACCGCCGCGAGGTCCTTCTGCGACTGGCGCAGCTCGTCGCGGAGCGGACGCACCTCCTTGGCGAACGCCTCGACCGCGGCGCCGATGGCCCGCTTCTGGGTCGGCGTGGTCTCGAGCCGCGCGAGCACCGCGCGGAGCCAGAACGGCCCGCTGCCGCCCGAGGTCGGGTCGACCCCCTCGTCGCCGCCGAGCGCGCTCGATTCGTCCCAGCCGCCCCAGCCGCTCCCGCCGCCCGGCGCGTGGCCGCCACCGCAGCCTCCACCAGAGCCACCTCCGCAACCGCGGTACCCGCGACCACCCCAGCCGTGGCCGCCGCAACCGTGGCGCCCGAACGCGAAATGGCGGCCGCGCCGCACGACCGCGATGAGGGCACACAGACTCACGAATCCAATGGCAAAACCGAACATGACTCGCCTCCTCGCGAGTCAGGATTCGGCGCGCGTGTGAAGCGGATCCGCGCCGCGGCGTGAAGAACTGTGAAGCGCCGGCCCGGCTCCGGTGCGAGATGGACTTGACGCCCGTGACGGCAAGGCTAGTGTGCGCGCCTCGACGCCGGGCCTGTAGCTCAGTTGGGAGAGCGCTGCGTTCGCAATGCAGAAGTCAGGGGTTCGAGTCCCCTCAGGTCCACCAGCGGTATCGTCGACCCTCTCGACGGTCCACGTCCCTTCGCTCGGTTCGCGTGCTGCCCGGCTTGCGCCGGTCTCCGGGCGCGCGGCGCCGGCGGAAGCGATTGATCGCCCATCCCCGCCGCTGTAGACCGCGGCCCCGACATGGGCGCGCCAGAGGAAGAGAGCGACGATCCGCTGGCGGGTCACGAGCGCTACCGGACCGTGCGCACCCTCGGCGAGGGCGGCATGGGCCAGGTGCTCGAGGCCGAGCACGTGCTGCTCGGCACGCGCGTCGTCGCCAAGGTGCTGCACGAGCGACTGGCCGGTCAGCCGGCGCTCATCGACCGCATCCGGCTCGAGGCGCAGGCCCTGGCGCGACTCACCCACCCGAACCTCGTCCGCGTGACGGACTTCGACGTGACCGCCGCCGCGGGGCGCCCCTTTCTCGTGATGGAGCTCCTGAAGGGGCGCTCGCTGCGCGAGGAGCTCGCCGCGCGGGGCAAGCTGCCGGTGGTCGAGGCCCTGGCCCTGTGCCGCCAGGCGCTCGCGGGGCTCGGGGCGGCGCACGAGGCCGGACTCATCCACCGCGACATCAAGCTCGACAACCTGTTCGTGTGCGACCCCGCCCGCTCCGGCGAGGAGCGCACCGTCAAGGTGCTCGACTTCGGCGTCGCCAAGGTGCGCGACGGCTCCGCGACCGCGCCCGCGCCGCTCGCCGTGCCCACGAGCACGGGCGTCATCGTGGGCACGCCCCGGTTCTTCTCGCCCGAGCAGGCGCGCGGCTCGCCGGTGGACCACCGCGGCGACATCTACGCGATGGGGCTCGTGCTCTACATGCTGCTCGCGGGCCAGGGTCCCTTCGACGACGCCATCAACACGACCGACATGGCGCGCGCGCACGTGTTCCGCGAGCCCGACCCTCCGTCGAAGCACGGCCGCGGCGTGCCGCCGGAGCTCGACGCCATCGTCCTCAAGGCCCTCGCGAAGGACCCCACCGCGCGCTTCGCGTCGGCCACGGCCTTCGCGCAGGAGCTCGAGCGCATCCAGAAGGCCCTCGAGAAGCGCACCCAGCCGCTCGCGGCGATGGCGCCGGGGAGCGAGCCGGACCCCCTCGCGGGGGCGATGGGCTGGGCCGCCACCGAGCGCATCTCGCCGGAGGCCGCCGAGGCGATCACGAAGGCGCGCGCGGCCCGGATCGCGGCCACGAGCGCAGCGCCGACGGCCCGGTCGCCGGGACACGCGGCGCCGCCCTCGGTGGGCCCGTCCGCGCCGACGCTGCCCTCGCCGGGCCAGCCCGCGCCGGGGCAGCCCGCCCGGTCGAGCGCCCCGCCGCCCGGCGCCGCGCCCGTCGGTCCCGAGCCGACGGCCGCCACGCGTCGCGCCGGGTCGCACGCCCCTGCCCCGACGGCTCCCGCCATGCCGGCGACGACCCCGGCGCAGCGGACGGCGTACATGGCGCCGCTCGATCTGCCGCCGCCGGCGCCGGTGCTCGCCCCGACCGAGCCCATGCGCCCGCCCCTCTCCGTGCAGCGGACGAGCGCCATGCCGCAACCGAGCTTGGCAGCGCCCCCCAAGGGCTTCTCCTCGAGGCTCGCCATCGTCATCGTGCTCCTGGCGCTGGCCGGCGGCGGCATCGCGGCGTTCTTGCTCCTGCGCAACATGTGACGTGTCGACGCGCACGTGCGATTCCGCGTCGCGCAAGGGCGTCATTTGCCCTACACTGTGAGCAGGCGTGGACCGCGCTCGCGCCGGCGGAGCACCGCCGGCCCGACCGGCCGCGACCCGGAGGCACATGTACGGAAGCTCGAGCTCCGGCGCTGGCGCGCCGGGCGGTGGTGGCGCGGCGCGACCGCGCAAGGTGACCGCTCCCGATCTGCGCGCGCGCAAGACCCTCGGTGACGACGGGCGCGTCGCGACGAGCGAGCGCATCGTGATGGTCACGGCCTACGACTTCACCATGGCGCGGTTGCTCGACCGCGCCGGCGTCGACGTGATGCTCGTCGGCGACTCGCTCGGCATGGTGTTCCAGGGCCGCGACTCGACCATCCCGGTGACGCTCGACGAGGTCTGCTACCACTGCCGCGCGGTCGCACGCGGAGCGGAGCGCGCGCACGTGGTCGGCGACATGCCGTTCATGAGCTACCAGATCTCGCCGGCCCAGGCGCTCGAGAGCGCGGGCAAGCTGGTCAAGGGGGGGATGGCCGAGAGCGTGAAGCTCGAAGGGGGCGCCGACTACGCCGAGCACACGCGGCGCATCGTGCGCGCCGGGATCCCGGTGATGGGTCACGTGGGCCTCTTGCCCCAGTCCATGCACGCGCTCGGCGGCTTCAAGGTGCAGGGCAAGAGCGACGCCGAGGCGCAGCGCATCGTGACCGACGCCCAGGCCCTCGAGGACGCCGGCGCGTACGCGATCGTGCTCGAGGCCGTGCCGCCGGACGTGGCGGCGCGCGTCACGGCCGCCGTGAGCGTGCCCACCATCGGCATCGGCGCGGGTCCCGACTGCGACGGCCAGGTGCTCGTGTGCGCCGACATGCTCGGCCTCACGGTGGGCCGGCTGCCGCGCTTCGTGAAGCGCTACGCGGAGCTCGGCGAGGCCGTCAGTCAGGCGACCGCCGCCTTCGCTGCCGAGGTGCGGAGCCAGGCGTTCCCGGCTCCCGAGCACTGCTACGCGCCGGGCGCCGGCCGGGCGGCGGTGAGCCCGCGCGCGGTCACGTCGGCCGCCGAGAGCGGCCCGCGCGCGACCGAGGCGGAGGTCGCGGGCCCGCGACACCCGCCGTCGCGCACGCGCCGACTCCTGCGCCCGCCGATCAAGCTCGTCGCGTCCTAGGCGACGCGCGGGCGCGGCGTGGAGCTGCGGCTCAGGTCGTGGCCCGCGGCGCGCGCGCGCGAGCCCGCTCGCGCTGCGACAGCGCCCGCAGGCCGAGCTCGCCCGCGAGCAGCGCGAGCAGGCCGAGGGCGATGTAGGACGAGATGTCGATGGTCGCCTCGCCGCCGCCGAGATCGGAGTGCCCGGCCTCGCGCGCCAGCTTGCGCGGGCGCAGATCGGCCTCGCTGCGTGCCGGGGCCGCGAGCCGCTCGGCGCGCTGCCCGTCGAGCCAGAGCAGGTAGCGGCCGATGCGCGGCGGCGTGACGCGCAGGCGCGGTGGCTCGCCCGTGACGGCGAGCGGCGCGGCGGCGGGCACGACCTCGGCCTGCGTCACCACGAGCTCGCGCACCCCGTCGAAGCTCCACGTCGCGCCGACCTCGGTGCGGCCGACGCCGCCGAGCGAGCGCGCCGTGTCGACCAGATGCTGCAGGAGCGCGAGGAAGCCGGGGCGCAGGGCGAGGTCGCTGTGGGCCGTGCCGAGCGGCAACGTGAGGATGAACACCGAGCCGCGCACCATGCGGTGGCGGAGCAGGAGCGGCGCTCCGTCGTCCCAGGTCACGAGCACCTCGGGCGCCTCGCCGTCTCCGGTGTCGCCAAGGTCGAGCTCCACCCGGGCCTCCGCGCGGAGGTCGGCGAGCGACTGCGCGTGCGGCCCGAAGAGCTCGGTGTCGTCGCGCCCGACCCCCTTCGACTTCGTGGGGCGGTAGCGCACCAGCGCGGGCAGCATCGGGGCAAAGCCCGCGCCGAGCGGCGCGGCGGCCGCCTGCGGCCCGAGCGCGAGCAGGAGCACCCCGCCGCGCTCGACCCAGCCCGCCAGCTCGCGCCGGCTCTCCGGCGTGAAGCCGGGGACGTCGTCGGCGACGAGGATGCCGTACGGCGCGAGCTCGCTCGCGCGCTCGGGCGCGGCGCTGAGGGGCTGGACGTGCACGCCGGCCTCGAGCGCCGCGAAGGCCTGCTCCACCGGCGGCGCGCCCCCGGTCGCGACGCGGCTCTCGGCGGCGTCGTCGAGGATGGCGACGCCGAGCTCGGCCGGCGCGGAGGCCACGGGAGCGACGTCGTCCTCGGCGACGGCGTCGCGCTCCTCGAGCACGGCGCGGAGCGCCACGCCCTCGAGCTCGGCCTCGGGCGGCAGCGCGAGCGCGACCTCGCCACGACCGCCGGGGAGCGCGACCTCCCCGGTGACGAGCGGCTCCTCCGAGCCGGCGGCGCGGAGCGCCACGCGGCGCCGCTCGGGCGGGCTGCCGGGCCCGCACACCACCTCGACCGTGACGCGCGCGCCGAGCCGGTCCGCGCGCCGCAGCGCACAGTCGAGGGCGTCGCCCACCAGCTCCTCGAGCGGCGCCCAGAGCGCGAGCCCCGCCGCGACGTCGAGCGGACGGTCGTCCGGTCTTCCGTCGGCGCGGTCGCTCAGCAAGACCACCCGCTTGTCGATGTGCGAGAGGTCGCGCAGCATCTCCTGCGCCATGAGGAGCGCGCCCTCGAGATCGGTCGCGCGATCGCTCGGCTCGACCGCGGCGAGCGCCGCGGCCGCGCTCCGCAGGTTGGTCGTGGCGGCGAGCGCCACGCGCGGCGGCGAGCCGGCGAGCACGAGCGCGACGGCGTCGCCCGGCTCGAGGCCCGCGACGAGCTCCTCGGCCGCCTGCCGGGCGCGCGCGAAGCGGCTCGTGCCGGGCTCGTCCGGCATCGCGGCGCGCATGCTGAGCGAGTCGTCGAGCACGACGGCGAGCGCCACGCTCGCGCCGGAGCGGCGCGCGATGGAGAGCCGCGAGCACGTGATGAAGGGCGTCGCGCCGAGCAGCGCGAGCGCGAGCACGCTGAGCGTGCGGAGGCCGAAGAGCGCGCGGTCCTCGAGCGCCGTCCGCCGGCGCGTCACGGCGGGGCTCACGGGCACGAGCGCCACGGCTGCGAACGGCTGCTCGCGCGGCGGCCGCCGCCGCAGGAGGTGCGCGGCCACGGGCGCGATCACGAGCGCCGCGATGGCGAGCGCCGCCCACGACAGGAAGCTCACCGGCGCGCCTCCGCCACGACCTGGAGCACCTGCCGCACGACGATCACGGCGCGGTCGGTCGTCACGGCGCGCACCAGGCGCCCGCCCTCGCGCGAGAGCGCGCGGGACCAGGCCTCCGTGTGCGCCTCGAGGCGCGCCTGGTACTCGCGCCGCACGGCGTCCACGTCGGTCTCGACCGACCGCGGCCCCTCGAGGGCCCGCAGGCGCACCTTGCCGACGAAGTCGAGGTCGCGCTCCGACGGGTCGAGCACCTGTACCGCGACGAGCACGCGACCGCCGGTGCCGAGCGCGCCGACGAGGCGCTCGGCGCCCTCGGGCAGATCGAGCAGATCGCTCAGCAGCACGACGACGGAACCCCGGCGCGCGCGCCGGCCGAGCACGACGAGCGTCCGGCGCAGCGCGTCGCGGTCGGCCTCGAGATCGCCCGCCGCGCCCGCCGCCGACAGGCTGTCGACGATGCGCTCGAAGGCCGGGCCGCCGGCGCCCGCGGGCAGGTCGCGGGGGCGCGCGCCGCCGAGCCACACGAGCCCGACGGGGTCGGTGCCCGCCACGGCCACGCGCGCCAGGGCCGCGGCCACGAGCGCGGCGAACGCGAGCTTCGCGGCCGGGGCGCGCGCGCCGCGAAAGCCCATCGAGGCCGTCGCGTCGAGGCACAACCACAGGGCGCGCTCGGTGTCCGTCTCGAACTCGCGCACGACGAGCCGGTCGTGCTTGAGGAGGCTCCGCCGGTCGAGGAAGCGCAGGTCGTCGCCGGGCACGTAGGCGCGATGGCCGCCGAACTCCACGCCCGAACCGCGGCGCAGGCTGCGGTGTCCGCCCGCGTAGAGCCCCTCGGCCACCACGCGCGCCTGGAGGCGCAGGTTCGCGATCGCCCCCCAGTCGAGCGGTCCGAGGGCCGCCGGCCCGCGCCGCCCTGCGCCGGCGACGGCCGGCGCCGCGGCCGTGTCGCCGCGTCGGGACGGCCCGCTCACGCCGGGAGCGGCTCGTTGCGATGCAGGTCGGCGAGCACGGAGCCCCAGCTCTCGCCGCGACCGAGGCGGGCGCGGGCCTCGTCCGCGGTGGCGGCGTTCAGGACGGCGAGCCGGGCGCGCACGCCGACGCGCTGCAGCCGCACGATGCGCGCCGCCTTGCCGCCGATGGTGGAGAAGGCGGACTGCAGGATCTCCGCGATGAGCCCGTCGCCGTCCTCGCCGAGCGGGGACTGGTCGTGGATGAGCACGAGGACCTTGCCCCAGCGCTCGATGCCGAGCGCGCCGATGCCGACCAGGGCGAACTCGGCCGCGAGCTCCGTCACGACGGTCTCGAGCGTCGCGCCGCGCGCGGCCGCGAGCCGGTCCTTGCCGTCGCCGGCGATGCGGCCGGCCGCCCGCTTGCCCATGGCGTGACCCATCGCGTCGCCGAAGGCGGCGGCGGCAGCAGGCGGGGCCGCACGGCACAGGGCGACGAGGGCGTCGCTCGGCACCATCACGCGCGTGGGAGCGCCGTCGAGGTGAACGTGGCCGTATTGCAGGTCGAAGGTCACCGCTTCGGTCGGATCGTAGGCCATGACACCCACTCACTACCACATGAGGCGCCCGAAGCTAATTCCGATGGGGTCGCAGCGCCGACCTGGCGCACCGTGCCGACCCGCGGCGCCGATGGTACGGTGCGGCGTGCCTCGCCGAGCCACGGCCACGCGCGCACGCCACGCCAGCCACGCCATCCGGGCCCGCGCGCTCGGGGCGCTCGTCGCGCTCGCCGTGCTCGGGCTCGGGGCGCGTGCCGGGGCACAGCCGCTCGGGCGCGCCGCCGACACGGGTCGAGCCCGCGCGGGAGACCCCCGCCCCGCCGCCGTCCCGTTGCGCTGCTCGACCGAGCGGGGCGGATGCGTGCACCTCGTCGGCGACGCACGGACACGCGTCGACGCCGAGCGCGCGACGCGGGCGCTCGAGCGCGCGCTCGCGGCCGCGGAGCTGCTCGGGCTGCCGCTGCCGCCCGGCGACGGCGCCGCCGGCGAGGTCGGGCCGGCGGGGAGCTTCGACCTCTACCTCGACGCCGCCGCACCGCGCGGCAGCGCGCGCCTCGGGCCGGCCGATCCGTGCGCCGCGACCGACGTCGCGGCCCCGTTCGCGATCGCGCCGACCCCGGACGCGAGCTGCCGCTTCGAGCACGAGGTGACCCGTGCCGTGGGCGCCGCGGTGGCAGTCGGCCTCGACGCGGCGCAGAGTGACGTCGTCGCCGACATGTACGGGGGGCTGTTCGCCGCCCTCGTCGAGCCGTGCACCGGCAGCGAGATCGCCGCGGTGGCCGCGCGCGCCGCCGCACCGGACGCGGGGATCTTCGGGCCCGAGCCCGATCCGGCGTTCCTTTCCTACCTTGCCGACGCGTTCGGGCGCGGCGATCCGGTCGGGGTCCCGACGGCGCTCATGGCGACCGCGGCGCAGCGCGCGCCGAGCGGCGCGACGCGCTACCGCGACGAGCCGGATCTGTTCGACGCGCTCCGGGCGTCGCTCGCGGTGCGCGGCAAGACCTTCGACGGCGCCCTGCTCGACTTTGCCGTCGCGCGTGCCTTCGAGGGCAGCCGCTCGGACGGCGTGCACCTCGACGACACGGAGCGCTTCGGCGATTTCGCGCGCGTGCGCTTCGACTGGGTCGTGCCCTTCGCCACGCTCCCGCGCCGCCTCGGCCCGCGCGACCACCTGCGCGCGAGCGGCTCCTCCTACCTGTGGCTCGACGTCTCGCAGGCGGCCGAGCACCACCTGCAGGCCTTCTTCACGTGGGACGAGGGGCGCGTCTTCCGCTGGACGCTGGTACGCGTCGACGCCGAGGGGCGCGAGCTCGGGCGCCTCGACGCGCCCGGAGTCTACGGCGCCGACGGCGTGCACCTGTCGATGGCGGACTTCCAGGGCGCCGCCGGCATCCTCGTCGTCGGCGTCCACGTCGGCAGCGACGACCGCTCCGCACCGCTCGACCCCGACGACCCCGTGGAGCCGGGCGCCGCCTACCTCGTCACGCTCTACGAGCACGACGAGAAGTGACGGAGAGAGTTGTCAGTTGTCAGTTGTCAGCCCCAGAGCTCGGGCAGAGGACGCCTCTGCTTCCGCGTTCTGATAACTGATAACTGATAACTTCCTCAGGGCCCGGCGCGCCACACGCCGCTCTCGCCGGCGAGCCACAGCTCGGCGCCCGAAGCGCGCACCTCGGCGAGCGGGCCCGTCGGCCCCTCGATGCGCGCCCAGCCCGCACCGTCGTGGTGGGCGACCCCGCCGTCCCCGACGAGCCAGACGTCGCCCGGGCCGGCCGCGTAGAGGCCACGCGGCCCGGCGATCGGGCTCGGGCCGCTCTGCCAGCTGCCGCCCGCGAAGCGGTGGACGAGGTCCTTGCCGGGCTCGCTCACCCAGACCGTGCCGTCGGGGGTGGCCGCCACGCCCCCCGGGGCGCCGTACGGGCAGCTCGCCGCGACGGGCGCGAAGCCGGCCTCGCCGAGCCGCAGGAGCCGTCCGGGGGCGACGGCCCAGACGGCTCCACCCGACAGCTCGATCCGGAGCGGCGCAGCCTCGGCCGGGAAGCTCGTCCAGCCGGTGCGGCGCTTCACGATGCAGAGGTCCGAGACCTTGCACACGACCTCGGGATCCTCGTGGCCGAGCACGCCGTAGAGCGGCGCCTGGGGCTCGCCCGCGAGGCGCGCGAGCTCCTTCTTCTCGCGGGTCCACGCGTCCTTGAAGCGCAGGTACACGGGCCGGCCCCCGCCCGGGCCCGTGCGCTCGCCCATGATCCGCGGCCGGTCGTCGCGACCGAAGAAGATGCGCGCGTCCTCGCGCTCGTCCGCGGCCGCCCGGAACGACGCCGGGAGCGGAACCTCCTTGAACGCGCCGCCCTCCCGCAGCCACACGCGCGCGCCGTAGGCCGCGATGCGCGGCTTGCCGATGGCGAGCGAGCGCACCGGCTCGGCGAGCTCGCGGCGAAAGGCGCGGAGCTTCACGGTCGGGACGGCCTCGGGCGCCGGCGCGGGCGCAGGCCCGCTCGCACTCGCCACGGCGGTCGGCTCCGCCGCGAGTGGCGCCGCGCTCGACGCGAGCGGCGCGCTCGGTGCGCTCGCGCTCGGCGCCGCCACCGGCGCGCGCGCGGCGGCCGCACGCTCGCAGCCGCAGGCCGCGGCCTCGGCCGGGGTTGCCGCGTCGGGACAGCTCGACGCGCAGCCGAGCGCTCCGAGCCCGAGCACGAGCCACGACCATGCACCGGGACGCTTCACGCGGCCGAGCATGCCATCGCGGGCGGGCGCACGCACGCCGCACGCCGCACCGGGGCCGGAGCTCGCGCGCGCCACCCACCCGAGGGCGGACCCGCCGCGCCGCTGCTCCCGTTGGCGCCACGCTCGGCGGCGACTACGCTTAGCCCGATGGGCAGGAGTGACGGCGCGATCGAGCGGCTGCGCCAGGCGTGGCACGACCTCATCGCGCCGAGCGCGCTCCGCGCCGTCGTGGCGGTGGCGCTCGGGCTCGCGCTCGGCGCCGTCTGCCTCGCGCGCCTCGGGAGCCTGCCCGCGCGCCTCGCGGCCGCGGCGCTCCTCTTCGCGGCGCTCGGCCTCGTCGTGGCGCGGCTCGGCTGGCAGCGCCGGCGCTCCCGCGACGCCGAGCACGTCCTGCGCACGAGCCTCGGGGCGGTGGACCCGGCGCTCGGGGCCGCGGCCCTGCGCGCCCGACGCCTCGCGGACACGACCCTGCTCGAGCCGCGGCGCGGCTCGGCCGAGCTCGCCGCCCTGCACCTCGACCGGTTGCTCGGTCGGGCGCCGGTCGCCCGCATCGCGGCGCGCGCCAATCGCCGCGCCTGGCGCTGGAGCGCGGTGGCGCTCGGGGTCGCCACCGGGTGCGTCGTGCTCGTCGCGAGCGACCCGCTGCGCCTGCTCGAGGGGCTCGACGTGCTCGCGGCGCGCGGCGACGTCGCGCCCGTGCCGCTCGCCTGGCTCGAGCGCGCGGAGGTCGAGCTCGCACCGCCCGCGTACCTGCATCAGGCGCGCCGCTCGGTCGACGCCTACGGCGCCGTCGCCGTGCCGGACGGCACCGAGCTCACGCTGCGCGGCGTGCCGCGGCGGCCGGACCGGGCGCTCGTGCTCACCGACGGCTCGCGCGAGGTCCGCTTCGAGGACGACGGCTCGGGCGCCGTGGTCGCACACTTCACCATCGCCGGCGACGTCGAGCTCCGGGTCGCGGCGACCTTCGGCGCCGTGCGCATCTTCGAGCCCGGCCGGACGGTCGTGCACGCGCTGCCCGACATGGCGCCCACCGTGCGCCTCGAGGGGGCACCGCGGACGGCGCGCCTGCTCGACGAGCCGCGCATCTCCGTGCACTACGAGGCGAGCGACGATCACGGCCTCGGCGCGGTCGATCTCGTGCTCCGCGCCGGCAGCCGCGAGGAGCGCCGCCCGCTCTCGAAGCCGCAGGGCGGCAGCCGTGTCGACCGCGGTGGCATCGACCTGCTCTCGAGCGACCCGTTCTTCAAGCGCACCTACCTCCCGGTCGAGCTCACGGTCGAGGCGCGCGACGACGATCCGGTGCGGGGCCCCACGTGGGGGCGCTCGGCCGCCATCATGATCGTCCCGGCGAAGATCGGCGAGCGCGAGGCGCTGCGCTACGCCGCCGTGCGCGCCGGTCGCGACGCCCTCACCGACATGCTCGCCGGCAGCATGGCGCTCGGGCCGCCGGACGGTCCGGGCCTGCCGGGCCACCTCGCGCGCGAGACCGCCCTGCTCGCGACCGCGGGCGACGCGCTCAGCGCCATGCTCGACAAGACCTTCGGCGGCCTGACCGTCCCCTCGGCGCTCGCGGCGCTCACGCGCGGGCACCTCGAGCGCCTCTCGCGCGCCCTCGGCGCCGAGCGCGACGAGCACGTGCCCATCGGCCACGACAAGCTCCTCGACGTGAGCGAGCGAGCCGTGCTCGCGCTCGACTCCGCCCTCGGGGCGCTCGGCGTGAGCGACACGCAGGCCTCGGCGCGCAAGCTCGCCGACGTCGCGACCGACGCCGCGAACGCCATCGCGGCGAGCGAGGAGCCCACGCGCCGCGAGCGGGGCGAGCAGCGGCTCCTGGCCGCGCTCACGGTGCTCTCCGACGGCGGCGAGCAGCTCCTGCGCCTCGGGTGGCTCGGCCTCGACCTCGGGGAGATCGTGCAGAACGGCCTGCGCCGCATCCGCCGCGCCTGGGAGCCGCGCGACCGCTACCACGCGAAGCTCGCCGCCGAGGATCTCGCCGCCCGCTTGCGCCAGCCCTTCCCGTCGTTCGGCTCGTCGGGGGGCCGCGGCGGCACCGAGTCCGGCGGCATGGGCGTGCCGCAGCCCGGCGAGGGTCAGGGCTCCGAGGCCGCGGCCGAGGCCGCGAAGATCGCGGAGATGCTCGAGCAGCTCCGGCAGGAGCACGCCGAGCAGATGGAGGAGGTCGCCCGGGCGCTCGAGCAGGCCATGACGCCGGAGCTGCGCCAGGCGATGAAGGAGAAGCTGAAGGAGCGCGCCGAGGCCGTGCGGCGCGCCGTCGAGCAGATGCCCGACACCTCGGGCTCGCCCGT
Source organism: Polyangiaceae bacterium (assembly GCA_020848455.1). Taxonomy (GTDB): domain Bacteria; phylum Myxococcota_A; class Polyangia; order Polyangiales; family Polyangiaceae; genus JACRDA01. The sequence goes on along the minus strand of JADLAB010000163.1, from coordinate 31,766 downwards.
GAGCGCACCCTCCGAGGCGGCCCGCCAGAAGGGCGGCGAGGGGCGCGCCCACGCCGAGGCGATGGCCGAGGCCCTCGAGCGCGGCGATCTGTCCGAGGCCATCCGGCGCGGCGACGAGGCGGTCCGGGCGCTCGGGGCGGCCGAGAAGGCGGCCCGCGAGGACGCGGCCGGCTCGGATCGCGAGCTCGGCGCGCGCGCCGGCGCGAGCCAGAGCGAGGTCGAGCGCCACGTCGAGGACACGAAGCGCGATCTCTCCGAGGCACAGCGCCGCGCGTCCGAGGCGGCCAAGGACGAGCTCGGCCACGCCGCCAAGCGCGAGCGCGCCCTCGCCGACAAGGCGCGTGAGCTGCGCGACAAGAGCGCCGGGGGCGAGGCCGCCCTGCCCGAGGCGCTGCTGCGCAAGCTCGAGGAGGCCGGGGCGACGATGGACCAGGCCGCCGAGGAGCTCGAGCAGGGCCGCGGCGCCGAGGGAACGGAGCGCCAGCGCGAGGCCCAGCGCATGCTCGAGAGCATGATGCCCGACGACCGCGACGGCGGCGAGCACCCCAAGGACGGCGCCGAGGACGCCGACGACGGCCCTGTCGGTGGCCACGTGCCGGTCCCCGGCAAGGGCAAGAGCGAGGACGCCGACGCGTTCCGCAAGCGCGTGCTCGACGGGCTGAGCGGCCCGGTGTCACCGGGTCTGCGCGACGCCCTGCGCCGCTACGCGGAGGGCCTGCTGCGATGAGCGCGCACGGGATCGCCTGCGCTGCTCGGCGCGCCGCGGCCGCTCTGGCGCTGCTCGCGGCCGGCGCGCTCGCGGCGCCCGCGGCCCGGGCACAGGACGCCCCCGCGCTCCTGGCGCGCCGCGCGATCCTCGAGCTCGAGCTCGACACGGCCGCCCACATCCTCGAGCTCGCCTCGAGCGGCGTCGGCGAGGACGTCGAGCGCGCACGGCTCGCGGTCTACCGCGGTGACTGCGACGAGGCGGTGCGCTTGCTCGCGCGCCCCGAGATGGAGCACGACGAGGGGGGCGCCTCGCTCATCGGGGTCGCGCGCGGCTGCGCCCGCGGCACGGCGGCCACGGTGACCCTGACGGACGAGGCCGCCGGCGTGACGGTGCGCTTCCAGGACGACGAGGACATGGCGCTCTTCCCGATCCTCGTCACGACGGCGGTGGCCGCGCGCGACATGCTCGCCCGCGAGCTCGAGACCGAGATGCCGCGACCGCTGCGCATCGATCTCGTGCGCGATCAGTTCACGCTCGCGGCGCTGAGCGGCCTGCCCGAGCGCGCGGCGCAGACCACCGGCGCGGTCGCCGTCGCGAAGTACGGCCGCGTGCTCATGGTGTCGCCGCGCGCGGCGAGCCACGGCTACCCGTGGCTCGACACGCTGACCCACGAGCTCACGCACCTCGCCATCGCGCGCAAGAGCGCCGACCGCGCGCCCCTGTGGCTGCAGGAGGGCGTGGCCAAGCGGCAGGAGACACGCTGGCGCCCGGCCGAGCCGCTCGACGACGTGCCGTCCTACGACGCCATCGCCGCGGTCGGCATGCAGCGCGGGCTCGGCGTGCGCCTCGACGAGATCGGGCCCTCGATCGCCATGCTGCCCTCGGCGGAGCAGGCGGGCGTCGCCTTCGCGCAGGTGACGAGCTTCATCCGCTTCCTGTTGCGCGAGTCGGGCGACGCGGCCCTGCCGCGCCTGCTCGCGACGATGCGCGACGCGCTGCCGACCGGCGACGTCGTGGACGGCGCGCTCAAGCTCACGACGGGCAAGACGTTGAAGGAGTGGGACGCCAGGTGGCGCGCCGACCTCGCGCGAAAGACGTACGAGCTCGCCCCGGACGAGCAGCCGGGTGCGGACGTGCCCGAGGCGGCGCCCTACGGCAAGAAGCTCCGGCTCGCGGAGCTGCTGCGCGAGCGCGGTCACCCCGACCAGGCCGCGAAGGTGGCGCGGGACGCGCACCTGCTCCTGCCGGCCGAGGCCGCCGCGCGCGCCGAGCTCGCGCTGGCTCTCATCGCGGCGGGCCGCAAGGACGAGGCGGCTCCCTACGTGAGCGACGTGACCGAGCTACACGGGCAGACCGGACGCTGGTGGTCGCTGCACGCACTCCTGCACGGCGATCCCGACGGCACGGCGCGCGCCCGGGCGCTCGCGCGCGAGCCCCTCTCTGCCGCGGTCGCCTGCGAGGAGCTCGCACCGCCCGAGCTGCCGAAGGACCCGGCGCGCGCCGCGGTGTGCGCCGCCGCCCGCCGCGTGCCCCGCTGAACCGCCATGCGCCCGTCCCCCTTCGTGTTTTTGCTCGCGGCCCTCGCCGCCGGTTGCGACGCCGACGCGAAGCGCTGCCTCGCCGACAAGACCGTGAGCGACGACGAGCGCCTCGCCGCCTGCACGCGCGCCTGCAACCAGCAGAAGAACATCGACGCGTGCGAGGTGCTCGCCGCCCTCGAGGACGAGCGCGGCACCCCGGGCAGCTCGCTCGGCGCGCTCGCGAGCGCCTTCCGCGAGCGACAGCGGCCCGCTTCCGCCACGGCCACCGCGGCGGCGGACCCCCGCACGGACCGACCCGTGGGCGACTAGACCGCGACCGGCAGCCGTGGGCGACTAGACCGCGACCGGCAGCTTGCCGTCGCCGCCCTCGGCGCCGAGGATGCCGCGCTCCTTGTCGTAGGCGATGCCCTTGTGGGGCACGGGGCCGGCGTGGATGTAGTTCGAGCGCAGGCGCTGGCCGAGCACCTCCTCGGCCCGCTGCCCGGCGGCGACCATGGTCGTCAGATCGATGCCGGTCCGGACGCCCATCTCCTCGAACATGCCGACGAGGTCCTCGGTGCAGGTGTTGCCGGTGTGGCCCTTGTGGTAGGCGGCGGCGCCCGTCTTCGGCTGCCCGCCGATGGCCCCGATCGAGCTGTCGAAGTAGCGAAAGCCGTACGAGAGGCCGACGAGCGAGTTCGCGACGCCCCAGCCGCGGGTGTCGTGGAAGTGCACGACGACCTCGTCGCGCGTGAAGCCCTCGGCGAGCACGTGGCCGTAGAACTCCGAGACCTGCTTCGGGTTGGCGGCCCCCGTCGTGTCGCCGAAGCCGATGAAGGTCGCGCCCACGTCGCGCCAGAAGCGCCCGAGCCGCACGACCTCCGCGAGCGGCACGTCGCCCTGGATGGGGCAGCCGAAGCTCGTCAGCACCCAGCCGAACACCTTGTGCCCGCTCGCGATGGCCATGCGCGCCATCTGTTCGATGAGCTTCATGTTCTCGGCGTGGCTCATGTTGACGTTGGCCTTGTTGTGGGCCTCCGTCGACGACAGCACCATCGAGATCTCGTCGACCCCGAAGCCCTCGTCCTTGCTCTTCATGGCCCGCTCGACACCGCGCGGCGTCGTGCAGATGCCGCGGTAGTCGACGCCCGCCTTGCGCGGGATGCGCCGCAGCACCTCCTCGGCGTCCGCGAACTGCGGCAGGTAGCGCGGGTGCGCGAAGTTGGTCGCCTCGATCTTCGGAAAGCCCGCCGCGACGAAGCGGGCGATCATCTCGACCTTGGCCTCGGTGGGCACCATGACCGACTGGCTCTGCAGGCCGTCGCGCGCCCAGCACTCACCCATGATCACGCTGTCCGGGAGCGGCGACTGATGGAGCTTGAGCATGGTCCTTTTCCCGTGAGCTCGTCGCGCGCGCACCCGCTCCGTCGGCAGCGGCGGCTGCGGACAGGGAGGGCGCATCGTCGAGGGGCGCAAATTACCCCGAAATTCGCCGAGAATCACGCAGGATCGACGGGCACCCGAGCCCGCGCGCGCGCTACGCGGGCCGCTCGGCCCGGCCGCGCGACGCCTCGACCGGGTAGTTCGCCCGGTTCACCTCGAGCTTGTCGCGGACGGCGTCGACGAGATCGATCCCGGCCCGGTCGCAGAGCAAGAGGAGCGAGATCGCGACGTCCGCCACCTCGGCGCGGAGCTTCGGGCCGTGCTCGGGACTCCGGGCGAAGGCGTCGGCCTCCGATCCCGCGACCCAGCGCAGGAGCGCCACGAGCTCGCCCGCCTCCGAGGCGACGGCCATCGCGAGGTTCTTCGGGTCGTGGAAGGGCTGCCACGCGCGCTCGGCCACGAAGGCGCGGAGCTCCTGCTGCAGGGCCAGGAGGCGGTCGGGAGCGTCGGAGGGCGGGCTCATCGCGCGCCACGATACCAGCGAGCGGTGCCGCGCGGGCGTGACTCCCAGAATCTCGGTGCCCAAGGACAGAATCGAACTGTCGACACGCGGATTTTCAGTCCGCTGCTCTACCAACTGAGCTACCTGGGCAGGCCCCCATCGCGCGCGCGAGCGCCGACGGGCAACGGGATGGGTAACTTAGTCGAGCCGCGGCCCGCCCCGCAACTGGTGCGTGCACGAAGCCGTCCGAGGCCTCAATCGAGCCGCCAGAACCAGACCTTGTCGGCGTCGAAGTAGCCGTGGCCCACGCAGGCCGTCTTGTTCCAGAGGTCCATGTGCCCCTGGCCGCCGTAGCCCGGGATCTTGATGAACGAGATCGCCCCCTGCATGCCGATGAGCTCCGCGGGCGCCTCGCCCGGCTTCAGGAACGTCTTCGTCGGGCTGCCCCAGTGCTCCTTCAAGAAGTAGGCGACGTCGCGCGCCCCGCGCGCGATGCCGTGCGGGCAGAGGTTGTCGCGGTAGTTGTACTTGCCGAGCAGGAAGCCCTTGCCGTCGCCGCCACCGTGCGTGAGGTTGCCGATCTTGGTGCGCGAGTCGATGCGGCCGAGCGCGATGACGAGCGCCTCGGTGAAGCGCACGGCGCAGGTGTTGACGTTCGGGTTGCCGAGCTCGTCCTTCTGGTAGATGCGCGGGCAATCGTGCACGCTGGACGTCTCGGTCCGGTAGTTGTCGACTAGCTTCTGGAAGGTTGGTTTCGCCAGCTTCGGCATGGCTCGTCCCCTCGGTAGGGATCAGCGCACGATGGTCCAGCCGGCCGCGAGCCGGCTCACGGTGAGACCGAGCTCGAGCTCGCCCTCGCCGCCACGCCCGACGAGCGGCGCGCCGCCGTCGGGTCCCACGACTTCCACGAGCTTGCCCCCGGCGCTCGGCACGAGGCCGAGCGTCTCGGGCGCGAGCGGCGCCATGCGCCAGTCCTCGCTCGCGAACAGGCTCGCGAGGAACTCGCGCAGATCGCCGGCGAGCTCCGCCTTCGTGCCGCCGAGCGCGCGCGCCACCTCGTCGTTCTGCACCGCGAAGCGCGCGAGCACGCCCTCGAGCTCGCGCGCCGCGAGCGCCTGGTGCACGGCGCCGACGAGCGCGAGCACGTCCGGGCGATCCGCGTCGGTGTAGGGCCGCGCGTCCTGCCAGGCCCAGCGGCCGTGCACCGGACCGAGCGCGAGCTCGTGCTCGAGCACCGTGACCATGCCCTCGTCCGGCAGCGGCGCCTTGGCCGGATTCCACTCGTAGGTGAAGAGCTCGTCCTCGGGCTCGGGCCAGTCCTGCCCCGCGCGGAGGCGAATGAGGCGCGTCCGGAAGTAGCGCTCGGCGGCCGCGGCGCGCCGGCCTCCAGCCTGCGCCTCCGGGGCGCCGAGGCGCGCCTCGAGCACGTTCTGGCCGTCGAGCAGCCACGGGTTGAGCTTCTTCTGCGTGAAGCGCTGACCGCCGCGCCCCTCGAAGTAGACGCGCGCGCCGCCGAGCTCGACCTCGACCACGAGCCCGCTCGCCTGCACCTCGAGGTTGTAGACCGTGTACTCGCTCATCGCGGCGCCAGCCGTCCCGTCAGGCCGTCTTCTTCACGAGCAGCCACTCGCGCTTGTCGCCGATGGGGCGCTCGTCGATGAGCTGCATCGAGTACTGCTTCTCGAGCTTGCCGCTCCAGAACTTCAGCTTGAAGTTGCCCGTGAGCCCGGTCCAGGTGGCACCGAACTCGACGAAGGGCCCCTTGTCTTCCTCGTACTTCGCCGTCGCCGTGCCCTTGATGGCCGTCTCGCCGTAGATCTCGACCTCGCAGATGCGGCCCGCCTTGATCATGCCGCCGAGGCGACCGCCGACCTGCCCCTCGGCCGAGCCGGTGACCTTGACCTTCATGTCCGGGGTCTCGCGCCCGAAGTTCGCCCCCACCTTCACGCCGCCGAAGAAGTCGACGAAGAAGGTGACGTCGCCCACCCACTGCTTGACCCACTGCGGGATCGCCGCGGTCGGCCCGAAGGGCAGGCGCACCGAGAGCTCGAAGAGCGGGTCGAAGCCGATGGACGCGCCGAACTTGTAGAACGCGCGCCAGTCGGAGTGCTCGGCCCACGCGGCCTCGACCGAGACGGCGCCGACCAGCCCCTTGACCTCGGCCTTCGGGAAGAAGCCCTTGAGGATGTGGTTCAGGGCCTCGAGGACCTTCTTGGCGACCTCGAACTCCTTGGCCTCCCACTTGATGCTGATCTTGTCCTTCGGGTAGGCCTTGATCTGGTAGGCGACGCTCGAGCCGTCGCAGGCGCGCGCGTACGCGGAGTAGCTCTTGGGCGCGACCTTCGCGAGCCAGCGCAGCACCAGGGTCGCGGCCGGATCGCCGACGAACCACGGTCGGGCGCGGAAGCTCGTCGCGGCCTTCTGCTCGGTGGTGGTGCCGAAGGGGCCGCTGTGCGTCCACTCCGGGTGCTTGCCGCAGCCGCCCTTGAACTTGCCGGTGAGGGTGATCTTGTCGCCGTCGCCGTCGGCGGGCACGACCTCGAGCACGCCCTTGGCATTGGGCATGCGGCCCTCGTGCTGGCACTTCACGATGGCCGACACGTAGCCGCACACGACCTCTGGGTTCGCCGGGGGCTCGGCCGGCGGCGGCTTCGGCAGGGGTGCGTCCGTGGCCTCGCGCGCGACGCCCGCCGCCTTCGGCTGGGCGGCGAGCAGGGCCGGCTTCGCCGGCGACTCGGCCTTGTACCCGAGCGGCTTCGGCGGCTCGACCGCGGCCGGGACGGGCGCCGCGGGCGGCGGCTTCGTGTTCACGTAGGTGTGGCTGCCCTCGATGATGACGTCGCCGCCCTTGGCCTTGATCGAGATGTCGCCCGCGGCCTCGAGCGCGATGTGGTCGCCGTCGAAGGCGAGCGTCGCCTTGCCGGTCGTGAACACGATGCGCTTGTCGACCATGTCGAGCAGCGTCGGCTTCACGCTCAGCGTCGGCTGCCCCTGCCCCAGGATCGCCAGATCCTTGTCGGAGGGCGGCGCGATCATCTGCAGCCGGTACTGGCCGCCGACGAAGGTCGCGTCGAGCTTGCCGACGACCTCCGAGCGGTTGCCGCCGACCACGCTCGTGAGGTTCTTGCCCGTGCGCTCGGTCTCGCTCTGCTTCACGAGCTTCTGCAGATCGCGCTGGGCCTGGGTGTAGATGAGCTCGCTGCCCTTGAGATCGTCGAGCATGATCTCGTTGAAGCCCGTGGAATTCGGGGTGCTCTTGCTCTTCCAGGTGCTGCGCGTGTCGCCCACGGGCAGCTTGTAGGGCACCTGCGAGTCCACGCCGTTGTAGACGCGGCCCACCACCACCGGCTGATCCGGATCGCCCTCGAGGAAGCCGACCAGCACCTCCTGCCCCACGCGCGGCAGGTGCACGGTGCCGAAGCCCGCGCCCGCCCAGCGCTCGTTCACGCGCAGCCAGCAGCTCGAGTGCTCGTCGTACTTGCCGTCGCGGTCCCAGTGGAACTGCACCCGCACACGGCCGAACTCGTCGGTGTAGATGTCGCCGGTGCTGCCCTCGGCCGACTTCGGCCCGACGACGACCGCGCTCTGCACGCCGCGCACGCGCGGCTTGTCGGTGCGGAGCTCGGGCCGGAAGGGCCGGTTCGTGAAGACGGCCTCGCCGGTGAGCGTCCACTCCCCGACCGCCGTGCCCTCGAGGGTGCAGTCGGTGACGAGCAGCGTGTGGTTCGGGGCGAGCGACGGGTGCCCGTGCCCCCAGATCGCGAACACCTTGCCCGGGGCGAGATCGACGGTGCTGGTGCGGTAGCGCACCCGCTCGCGCCCCTGCCGCGCACCGAGCAGGGCGCGCTCGGCGCGTGCCTTGCCCTCCTTGTCGTCGTGGCGCGCGACCGAGAGCGAGTCCGCGACGGGCGTGTCGCCGCCACCGCTCGTCTCGACCAGAAAGCCGCCCGGCACGTAGTGGTACTGCTCGTAGAAATCCTCGGGGCTCTGGGCCGGCGGGGCCTCCGCGACGAGCGCGTAGTCGGGCTTGCGGCGGAAGTCGTGGTCGCGGAGCGTGGTGCGGCCGGGCCTCACCGCGTGCGTGATGCGCACGTCGGTCACGTACTCGCGCCCGAGATCGCGCGGCGCGCTGTCGACGAAGGACAGCGGCGGACCCGGGCGCGGGTCGGCGCCCTGCGGGGCGTCGCTCAGCATGAGCTCGCTCTTCTTGTCCTCGTCGAAGGTGAAGAAGTAGCTCACGCCCGCCCACTCGCAGAGGCGGCTCACGAACGCGAGATCGGTCTCGCCGTACTGCACCACGAACTCGTGCTTCGGGCCCTCGTCGGCGATCTTCTTGTTGGGCGTGATGCCCCACTCGGACAGCACCTTGTCGACGATCGCGACGAGCGTCAGGTGCTGGAAGATGCGGTGCTGCCGGCGCTGCCCGAGCAGCCACAGCTCGGGCACGAGGCGCAAGGCGTAGGTCGAGCGCCCCTCGGCGCGCGCGCGGTCCACCTCGGGGTGCAGGAGCTCCATGTAGCTCACGACCCCGGTCCACAGCCGATCGGGCACGAGGCCGACCCCCGACCGGATCTGGAACGACGCAGGTTTACCGACGAGGGTCTCGAGGTCGATGTCGTGCTTGTCCGACAGCGCGATGAGACTCACCTCGAAGGGCCGCGAGATGGTCTCCTGCACCGCGAAGCGCCGCACGGACAGCGAGTCCTCACCGGATGCGAACGCGAGCTCGAGAACGGCCATGCTGTTTTCAGGCTATCACGCTTCCAGCGTCATGAGGTGGGCGGCATCGGCGCCGTCCACGAGCAGCGTGTCGGGCGCGACGAAGCGCGGGCTCCCCGACAGCTCGCCCGGCTCGGCCAGGGCCGTGAGCGCCCCCGTGCCTGGGTCGAGGGCACAGAGGCGGGCGACCGCGGCGCCCTCGCTCGCCCAGAGGACGATGCTCCGGCCGGAGGGCGCCCAGGCGGGCGCGCAGGCCGGCTCCGCGCGCGCGGAGCGGAACAGGATCACGCCCTCGCCCGCGAGCTCCGGGACGGCGATGAGCCCGGTCTTGTCTTGCTCGCGGTGCACGACGTAGAGCGCCAGCGTCCGGCCCTTCGGCGACCAGAGCGCGTAGGCGCAGAGCTGCGAGCCCGGCACGGCGGTGAGCAGCGTCGGGCCGCGCCCGTGCTCGTAGACCCAGAGCTCGCTCGCCGCGTCATCGAGGCGGCGGCACGTGAAGGCGACGCGCTTGCCCCCCGGAGCCGGCACGACGTGCGGCGGGAAGCCCGGGTGCCCGTCGTCCGGGAGCTCCGCCAGCGGGATGCGCCGGCGACTCCGCACCGGCACCGCGACGAGCTTGCGGGCGACGACGTCGGCCACGAGCAGCGTGCGCCCACCGGCCGCCCACGCGAAGGAGTGGCCCGCCACGTGGGCGAGCCCGGGGGCGGGATCGTCGGGCTCCGCCGCCGCCTCGGCGTCGGTCGACACCTCCTCTGGGCGTGCCGGACCGGCGAGCCAGCCCACGCAGAGCTCGTGGCGCGCCTGCCGGGCGCGGCTCACGACCAGCGCCAGGGCGGCCCCGGGCGGTGCCGCACCCTCCGGCTCCGGTGCCCAGGCGAGCTGCCGCACCTTCCAGCCGGGGCGCAGCTCGAGCCACACCGCGGCGGGCGCGTCGGGCGCGGCGTCGGACACGCACACGGCGACGCGGTCGGCGCCCACCGGCCGCGCGAACGCGAGGCGGCGGCGCTCGGGCGAGAGGCGCACGAACGAGGCCCCCTCGACCGACGGACGGAGGGTCTGAAGGCCGCGGCGCCGCACGCTCATGCGGCGCGGACTAGGAGGCCCACGGGGGCACCGGCTTCTGCTCACCCGGCCGCAGCCCGCCGAGGTGGCGCAGCACGCCGTCGTACTCGGGATGGGTCGGCTCGTAGGTCAGGCGCGCCATGCCCACCTCGCCGCCCGGCCCCTCCGCCCGCAGATCGAGCACGATCGTGCGGTCGGGTCGCATGGTGGCCACCCCGATGCTGGCAGTCTCGGCGCTCATGAGCTCGACCGTCCTCACTTGCCCGGCTGCAGCGGGTCGCTCTGCCAGAACTGCGCGAGATGGGGCGTCTTCTGCGCCATCGTCGGGTCGCCTCCGTAGAACTGCGCGGCGCTCTCGGCGAGCGTCTCCTGCAGCCCCGCCTCGCCGGGCTGCGTGAAGTAGGCCCCGAGCGCCCCGACGTCCGCGGTGCGCGCCGCCTGGAACGCGGCGTTCGTCGACGAGATCTTCGTCGGGCCCGCCAGGTCGACGGCGTGCATGGCCTCGTGCAGGACGAGGTTCGCGCTGCCGTGCCCCTCGCCCGTCGCCGGCACGTGCGCGCCGGCGGGCGTGCCGTGACCCGTGGTCGCCACGACGACCGAGTTCGTCGCCGGGTCGTAGATCCCCGGCACCTGGTCGAAGGTGGCGCCCGGCGGCCAGCCGCGCGGCGCCACGCCCTTCAGGTTCGTCATGGCGTCGGTGATCGAGCCGCGGCAGGCCTTCACCCGCACGCCCTTCTTCGCCAGGTCGTCGAGCGCCGACGGGGGCAGCTTCGCGAGCTCGGCCGCGACGAGCGCGGCGTCGCCGGCGTCGCCGCTGCCCGCCGCGTCGACGAGCTTCTGCGCCTTCGCGAGCTGCGTCGCGGCCGCCGCCGCGGGCGCCCCGGCGGCCGCGGCGTTCGCCGGCGGAGGCGGCAGCGCCGCGAGCACCACCTTCAGCGCCTCGTGGTCGAACTCCCCGACCTTCGGCGTCTTGTGGAACAGGCGCAGCACCGACGCCATGACCCGCCCGCCAGGCCGCATGACCCGGTCGGCGACGAGCTTGTCGACGTCCGGGCTCGACGCCTTGCCCGGCATGCAGTTGAAGTAGACCTTGTCGCCCTGGAGCACCAGCTCCCCGTCCGACGACAGGCGGATGCCGCCGTCGGCCGTGATCGCGATGCTGTCGCCCTCGAGCACGATGCTCGCCTTGCCGGTCGTGAGCGTGATCTTCTCGTCGACGACCTCGAGCCAGGTCTTCTCCGGGGTCACGTCGGGGTCGCCCATCTCGAGGATCTTGAGCTTCTTCGGCGTGACCATCTTCACGAGGCGCTGCTTGCCCGTGAAGGCGGCGTCGAGCTTGCCGACCACGGTCACACGCGTCTCGCCCACGACCTGCGTGCGGTCCTTGCCGGTGCGGTGGGTCTCGTGGCGCTTGACGAGCTTCTGCAGGTTCTTCTGGGCCTGCACGAACAGGAGCTCGCCACCGGCCTTGTCCTCGAACATGATCTCGTTGAAGGCCCCGTCGGCGTGCGGCGAGCTGTCGGTCTTCCAGGTCGCGCGCGTCTTGTGCTTCGGCAACACGTACGGAGGCCGCGCGACCGCGTTGTAGAGCCGGCCGACGACCACCGGCTGGTCCGGGTCGCCGTCGAGGAACTCGACCAGCACCTCGTGCCCGACGCGCGGCACGAAGGTGACGCCGAAGCCGGTGCCGGCCCACGCCTGGCTCACGCGCAGCCAGCACGTGGCGCTGTCGTCGAAGGCGCCCTCGCGGTCCCAGTGGAAGCGGACCCGCACGCGCCCGTACTCGTCGGTGTGGATCTGCTGACCCGCGGGCCCGACGACCATCGCGCTCTGCGGCCCGTCGATGCGGGGCTTGGGCGTGCGCACCTCGGGCCGGTAGCGCTGCTCGGCGGACACGGCGTCGGCCGTGACCATCCACTCGTCGACCGCCGTCCCGTGGAACAGGCTCTCGACGACGAGCAGGCCCTTGTCGCTGGCGAGCTCGTCGTGGGCGTGGTGGTCGACGGCGAAGACGACGCCGGGACGGAGCCCGAGCACGCTCGACTCGAGCTCGAGCACGCGCTTGTCGCGGCGTGCGGCCTCGAGCCGTCGCTGGGCGCGCGCCTTCAGCGCGTCGCCGTCGTGCCGGGCCTGGCTGCGGTCGTCGGCGACCTTCTTCTTGTCGCTCACCTTGTCGAGCTCGACCACCGAGCCGCCGGGCACGTAGGCGTAGCGCTCGTAGAAGTCCTCGGGGGGCTTCTCCCACTCGCCGCCGCCGAAGAGCTTGAAGTCCGGGCGCCGGAAGTCGTAGTCGCGGAGCGTCGTGCGCCCCGTGCGCAGGCCGTTCGACCAGCGCAGGCGCGTCACGTAGTCCTGCCCCGGCGAGTCGTTCGGGTTGTCGACGTAGAGGATGGGGCCGAGCGACTTCTGCTGCTCGGGCTTGTCGCACAAGACGAGCACCGTCACGTGCGTCTCCCCCGACGCCTTGTCCTCGAACCAGTACGCGATGCCCGCCTCCTCGAGCGTGCGGCTCACGAAGTCGAAATCGCTCTCGCCGTACTGCACGCGGTACTCGAGCTTCGGGAAGTCGCCGCGCCCGAGGCGCACCTCGGGCGTGATGTGCCACTCCTTCAGCACCTTCTCGACGATGTCGACCGCCGAGAGGTGCTGGTAGATGCGATGCCCCCGGCGCTGGCGCAGCAGCCAGAAGTCGGGCACCACCACGAGCTCGTAGCTCGACAGGCCGGTCTTCGCGTCGAGCGCGCGCTCCTGGGTCACCTCGCGGCAGATACCGGTCCAGACGCGGGTCGTCGGGCCGCGCGTCACGAAGCCGGCGCCGCGCCCCACGATGGCGTCGAGGTCGAGCGACTCCTCGGGCGAGGTGCAGGACAACACCACCTCGAAGGGCTCGGACAGGCGCTCGGTGACGCTGAAGCGCTTGACCTCGAGGGCGTGCTCGCCCCCCTCGAGGCGCAGCTCGAGGTTCTTGGGACCGCCGAGCACGGCCGACACCGCCGCGGCGACCGCCGCCGGCGCGCGCGCCTTCAGGGCGGCCTTCGCGCTCGGGGTGGATACCGGCGTCACGGGCGCTTGGGTCATGGCGAGAGCTCCAGCGTGTAGGTGGCGATGTCGAGGGCGCGCTTGCTGCGCATCCAGGCCATCGGGTCCGCGTCGCGCGTCGGACAGAGCACGCCGCCGACCACCCAGCAGCGCGGGTGAAGCAGCACCCGACAGAACAGGACGCCGCTCGAGCCGGCGTGGGTCGCCGGCGCGGTGGCGAGCCAGGCGTGCTCGAAGCCCTTCGGGGGCGTCTCCTCCTCGAAGTCGTGGGGCCCGACGACGATGCCGTTGTCGCGCACCGCCCGGAAGTAGCCGTTGGCCGCGTCGCGCGCCCGCTCGGCGAGGCCGCGCTCGAGCACGGCGAAGGACAGCTGGCCGTAGAAATCGCGCTCGTCGCCCTCGAGCGGCTTCTGCCGCGCCTGGAAGGCCGCGCCACGCTCGCCCCCGTCCGCGCTCGGCGCTTCCTTCTCGATGCGCCACGAGATCGGCACGGCCGTCTTCCACGGCATGGGCGCCTGCTCCTCGACGAAGCTCACGCGCTCGGCGAACAGGCCCAGGCTGTCGTCCACGGCCGCGAAGGTGGCGATCGAGGCGAAGAAGTCGTCGGCGAAGCGCGGGTAGTCGGCGGCGCGCGCGCGGAGCGCGAGCACGAAGAGGCGCGGGCCCCACTTGCTCGCGAAGAAGCGCCCCGCGAAGGGCTCGCCCTCGACGTCCCAAGTCGCGACGACGTCGCCGACGACGCCCGCGAGCAGGCGCACCGGCTTGCGCGACACGACGGTCTTGCCCTGGTCGGCGAGCGACACCTCGAGCCAGTCGGCGGGGTCGACCTCCGCCGGCAGCACGTAGCCCATCACCTCGACGTCGGCCTCGGGGTCTCGGTGCTTGAAGAGCGCGAGCGACTCCATGCTCTCGGTCGTCGGCACCACGTCGCCCTCGGGCCCGAGCCGCCAGTCGTGGAGCATCGCGATCTTGAAGTGCCAGAGCGGGTCCGGCGAACGGTCGATGAGGAGCCGTACCAGGCCCTCTTTTTTCGCGGACAGCGCCGTGGGGTGTTGGAGCTCGGCCTGCACTCTTGTCACCTACCCACCGATGAAGACCGACGTGCAGCCCACCGCGACGGCATCCGGCGCGGGGGCCGGCGCCGAGACGCCGAACTTCCGTCCGATGCTGATGTCGAGCGACAGACCGAGGCCGGCGAGGAGCTTCAACGCGCCCTCGAAGATGAAGTGCGTGCGGCCCTCTTCCTTGTCGTAGTAGCCGCCCGCTGCGAGGCTGCCGCCGACCGCGCCGAGGTCGCCCGAGACGCCGACCTTGATGTCGAGCGAGTACTTGCTCCCCGGCCAGAGCGGGATGCCGACGCGACCGCGCGCCTCGCCACCCATGGCCGAGGCGCTGGCCTTGCCCCCGACGAGCACGCCGACGCGCTTGCCGTCGTCGCCGAGCAGCACGTCGCCCTTGGCCTCGGCGCCGAGCAGCTGCCCCTGCGCGCCGACCTCGGCGTAGGGGTTCTTGCCGTCGTCGCCCTTCGGGCCGACGAACACGCTGCCCTCCGCCGAGGTGAGGACTGCCTTCGCCCCGGCGCGCACGCTGCCGCCCTTGTCGAAGCTCGCCCCGGCCGACGCGCTCGCCGTGGCGACGTCGTACTTGCCGCGCGCGCCGTAGGTGACCGGGCCCTTGCCCTTGACGGTCTCGCCCGAGACGCTGAACACGCCGACCCCGACCTTGTGGGTGTCGACGTGGCCGTCCTTGTCGAAGTCGCTCGAGACGTGCTCGGCGTAGACGGCCTTGAGGTAGTTGTCGTCGTCCGTGACCTTGTACTCGGCCGCCGCCTTGTGCGTCTTGCCCGCGGGGGGAGCCGCCGGCGAGGCACACGCGATCGTGTCGGCCACGCGCGCCGCGCCCTGCCCGTTGATGAACACGGTGGACGATGCGGACACGAGCTTGCCCGCCACGTGGCCCGGGATGGGACAGGTGTGGATGTCGCCGAGGCGCGCCGCCGGCATCCCTCCCACCGTGGTGTCGGGGGAGCCGCTCGCCAGCATGCCGCCGTGCATGCACGGATCGCTCAGTCGCGCTGCGGGTTTCATAGGCAGGACTCAGGAGTTGATGAGCACGTTGGGGCCGCCTTCGACGATGACGTTCTTGGCCTTGATGCCGATGCTACCCTTGCACTCGAGCACCACGTCCTTCGTGTCGATGGTCAGGCTGGCGGGACCGGTCGTCACGGCGATCTTGTCGTGGACGATCTCGAGCTTGGTCGGCAGCGGCGTGATGTCCGGCTGCTGCTGGCCGCCGATCTTGAGCTCCTCCTCCTTCGGCGGCGTGATCATCTGCACGCTGTACTTCTCGCCGACCAGCAGCGAGTCGCTCTGCCCCACGGTGGAGCCGCGGTTCTCGCCCACCACGATCATGCGCGATTTGCCGGTGCGCTCGGTCTCGTCGTGCTTGACGAGCGCGACGAGGTTGCGCTGCGCCTGCACGTAGATGTGCTCGCTGCCGCGCGCGTCCTCGAAGCGGATCTCGTTGTAGCCGTCGCTCTTGGGCGTCGAGTCGCTGCGCCAAGTCGAGCGCGTCTGGTGGGTGGGCAGGGCGTACGGCACGATCTCGCGCGCGTTGTGCGCCCGGCCGACGACGACCGGTAGATCGGGGTCGCCCTCGAAGAAGGCCACCCAGACCTCCTCGCCGATGCGCGGGATGTGCATCGTGCCGAAGCCGCTGCCCGCCCAGGCCTGGCTCACCCTGAGCCAGCACGAGCTGTGGTCGTCGAGCTTGCCCTCGCGGTCCCAGTGGAACTGCACGCGCACGCGCCCGAACTCGTCGGTGTAGATCTCGCGCTCGCCGGGCGGGCCGACCACGACGGCGCTCTGCAGACCCCGGATGCGCGGCTTCGGGGTCTGCCACACCGGCTGGAAGGGGTCGGCCGCGAAGGCGGTCTCGGCCGCGAACACCCACTCGTCGCCGTCCGCGCCGTGGAGCCACGTCTCGGTGACGAGCAAGACGTCGCCCTCGTCCACGTCGTCGCGCGGGTAGCCCTCGACCGCGAGCAAGATGCCGGGCGCCACGTCGACCGACCCGACCCGCATCGACACGAGCCGCTTGCCGCGCCGCGCCGCCTCGAGCGCGCGCTGCGCGAGCTTCGCACCGTGCCCGGCCACGTGGCGCGCCGTGCCCTGGTCGTCGGAGGGCGCGCCGCCCGGGCCGCCGGTCTCGATGAGGAACGCGCCCGGGTCGTAGCTGTAGAGCTCGTACTTGTCCTCGGGCGCGGCCGCCTTCGGCGACTCCCCGAGGAGCTTGAAGTCGACCTTGCCCCGGAAATCGAAGTCGCGGATGGTCACGCGGCCCGGACGCACCCGGTGCGACAGCCGGAGCTGCGTGGCGAAGACGACGTCCGTCGCCATCGGCTTGTCGCGGTACGGCAGCACCATGCTCGCCTTGCCGGCCGCGGGCTCGTCGCACACGACGAGCGTGGTCGTGCCGTCGTCGACGTGCTCGAAGTAGTAGCTCAGGCCGGCGCGCTCGAGGATGCGCGAGAAAAAGGCGAGATCGGTCTCGCCGTACTGCGTGACGTACTCGAGCGGCGGGTGCTCAAGCGACAGCTTCAGCTTGGGCTTGATGCCCCACTCCTCGCACAGGGCCTGCGCGATCTGCGGCACGGTCTTGTGCTGGTAGATGCGGCAGCCCTCGCGCAGGGTGAGCAGCCACAGCTCGGGCACGAGGTGGGCGAGGTACACCGACTCGCCCGTGGGGTCGGCGGAGAGCTGCTCGATGTGGCGGCACACCCCGGTCCAGACGCGCGTCTGCAGCGCGCCGCCGAGCTTGTCGGAGCGGAGCGCGAAGACGGCGCCCTTGCCGAGGGGCGCCACGAGGTCGACCGCCGGGTCGCGCGATCGCAGGATCACGCGCACCTCGAAGGGCGCCGAGATGGCTTCGTGGACGTGGAAGCTCCGGACCTCAAGCCCGGAGATCGACTCGAATGCGACTTCGGCGCTGAACATCGGACAAGATCCGCTAGCTCAGGAAGATATCCGCCCGCTCGGGCCAGCGTCCACACATTCCTCCCTCGCCCCACCTGCCCGGCCGCAGGTCGCACTCGGATTCGCCGGCGACCCGTGACGGCGCGAGCCGCCAGGGCGGTGCCCGGGCGAGACGAAGCAGGGCCTACCCGCCGGGAGACGACGCGGGTGGTGCCGCCGGCGCCGGTGCCGGAGGTGCCGACGCGGACGGCGCGGGCGGCGCTCCCGCGCTCGACGCCGAGGCCGAGGCGGCAGCCATCTTCGCCTCGCGCGCCGCCCGGGCGACGGCCCGCAGGCGCGCGTAGAGCTCCGCGTACGAGACGAGCTCGACGTCGGGACAGCGCGGTCCACCGCCGCCGCCCTCGCTCGCGTCCGGGCAGCCGCGCGCCGCGAGCTCGAGGGCGTGCTGCATCGCGCGCCAGTACTCGCCCGCGCGCCACGTGGCGAAGTGGTGGCCGATCGCCCACGGCGTCCGGGTCGGGTACGCCTGGAGGATGTTCGACTCGTAGTCGGCCTGCATGCGGGCGCCGTCGCGCCCCGCGCGGTAGTAGTTGAAATCCATCGGCATGATGGGCGTGCCCGGGTACGCGCTGAGCCCGAAGCCGAGGATGGGCCTGTCGCGCCCCGGCGGGATCATGAGCAGGGGCAGGCCCGGCTCGTACACCTGGCTCGCGTCGTAGCGGTAGTGCCGCTCCCCGAGCACGCGCAAGAGAGCGTCGTTGTAGCCGAGGTTCGGCGCGCGGAAGCCCTTCATCGCGTAGCGCACGAGGTCGGGGTGCGCGGGGTTCGGCACACCGCGGGCGTCGAACATCTCGATGCCGCGGTGCACGACGGGGTAGCGCGGCACGGGGACGCACGCGTCGGTGTCGTCGCGGAAGGCGGGCGTGCCGCACACCGTGCCCGCCGGGCAGGGGCGGCGGCTGTTGCACGGCTCGGTGCAGAACGCAGCCTCGGGCGTGAGCGGCAGGCAGCGGTGCGAGGCGCAGTCCGCGTCGACGGCGCAGGTCGCGCCGGTCGCGCCGGGCGCCGCTCCCTCGAGCGGTGCGAAACGCGGGAACACGAAGCCGGGCTCGCCCGCGGCGTTCGGCACCGGCACGAACAGCTGCGCCTGCATCACCGCGTCGAACTCGGCGATCTCCGCGCGCCACTCGGCCTCGCTGAAGCGGCTCCCGTCGCGGTGCCGGACGCTGTGGTTGCCGATCTCGTGCCCCTCGTTCAGGGCCTGCTGGGTGAGCGCACGGCGCACCAGCACCTCCTCGGCACTCTCCGCGCGGCCGATCTGCGAGCCCCGCACGTGCGGGTCGTAGTAGCAGCTGTTGACGAAGTAGGTGAAATGCACGGGCTTGCCGTACGCGGCGCGCAGGCGCCGCGCGAAGGCGAGCGTCTCGCTCCACATCCCGAAGCGCTGGCTGCCGTCGAAGGAGCCGGTGAGGTAGAGCGGGCCGCGCGTGAGGTCGAGCCGCGCCCGGTAGCGCAGGGTCTCGATCGGGGGCAGCGCGGCCGCCGGCTCGGCCCGCGCCTCGGAGGCCTCGGGCTCGGGCCCGGCCGGGCCCGCCGCGGGCCCACCCGATGCGACGGCGCTCGCCGTCGGGGCGCCCGCGCTCCGGGCACCCGCGCTCGAGCGCGGCTCGGGGCCGAGCAGCGACGCCCCGGCCACGAGCTCCTCGTCGGCGACGCCGCTCGGGCCGCCAAGGAGCGGCCCCGCGCCCTCGGCTGCCCCCCCGCCGCCCGAGGCGCCGGGCGCCTCCGCACGGGCGGCCGCGCTCGGCTCGGCGGCGCTCGAGGTGCCGCTCGGCCCACCGCAGCCGAGCGCCCCCACGAGGCCGAGCGCGAGCGCCCACGGACCGCCGACGCGCGGGGTCAGGGCACCGGCGCGCAGGCGGCGGGACATCGCGCAGAGGGTACGACCGGAGGCCTCGGACGCCAACCCGCGCCGCGACGCCGCGACGCCGCGGCCGTCCGCCGACCGGGGCTCGCGAGCTCGGCATTCCTCGGGCACGCGAACCGTACTACGACCCGACGGGTCGGCGCTCCGCGCAGCGCCGGGCGAGAGGGACTCCGCGTGTTCGAAGCCATCTACACGAGCCTGTGGCAGCAGCCGGCGGCGTTCTGGGCGTGCGGCGCCGTGTTCGCCCTGCTCGCCTGGCGCAAGCTCTCCTTTCTCGCGGGCTTCACGCTCGTGTTCCTGGTCGAGATCCTGGGCGACGCCTGGCTGACGAGCGATCTGTCGCCCGCCCACGGCCAGCCGGCCGCGCAGTGGGTCGCCATCGCCTTCGTGGTGCTCGGCGACTACCGCTACTTCCTGCTCCTCGGGCGCTTCGGTCGGCGCCACGCCGAGACCGCGCTCGGCCGAACGGCCGCCGCCGGGGTGGCCCTCCGGGCGCTCGCGTTCGCCCTGGTCGTGCCCCTCGCGTCGATCGTGCCGCAGAAGCTCTTCCCGGACGTCTACACGACCGGTCGGCCCGTGTTCCTCACCTACGAGCTCCTGTTCGCCGCGCTCGCGCTCGGCGTGCTGGTCCTGTGGCTGCCGCGCGTGCGACCGAGCGACCCCGCGGTGGCGCGCTGGCTCACGCGGCTCACGCTCTTCGAGCTCGTGCAATACGTCCTCTGGGCGCTCGCCGACGTCGTGATCCTGCTCGGCGTCGACGCGGGCTTCCTCCTGCGCCTGATCCCCAACGCCATGTACTACTGCCTCTTCCTGCCCTTCGCGTTCTTCGCCGCGCCGCCCGCCCTCGGGACGCTGCGCCCGGTCGGGCCGCGGCCGCCGGCCCCGGAGGCGCCGTGAGCCGGCGGGCCGAGGGTGCGCGCCGCACCGCCGCCCTGCTCGCGGCCGCGCTCGCGCTCGCTGCCTGCGACGAGCCCGCGCCGCCGCGACACGAGCGACCGGCGTCGTCCGGCCCGACGACCCGCGGGACCGGCGCGAGCGCCACGCCGCCCGGATCGGCGACGCCGAGCGCCACCGCCACCCCGCGCCCCGCGACCGCGACGCCGGAGGGGCCGCGCACCGCGAGCGGCACCGCGAGCGGTGCGGCGAGCGCCGAGCCCGAGCCTCTCGGTCCGGGCGCGCTCGAGCTCCGGAACCGCGGCAAGCTGGTTCGCCGGCTCGACATGGCTGCCCTCGTCGCGGCCGTGAAGCCCGAGGAGTGGAGCGCCTACGACGCCTACTACCAGCGCCAGAAGACCTTCCGCGCGCTCGAGCTCGGCGCCCTGCTCGCGGTCGGCTTCGCGGGCGAGGGCCTGGATCTGCGCCGCGAGCAGTTCGTGCTGCGGGCGCGCGACGGCTTCACCGTGCCCATCGCGGGCGAGAAGCTGCTCGAGGGCGGGGCGTACGTGGCCATCGCCGACGTGGACGTGCCGGGCTGGGAGCCCATCGGCCCGCAGCGCGCCAACCCGGGCCCGTTCTACCTCGTGTGGCGCAAGCCCGGGCAGCAAGATCTCGAATCCTACCCGCGCCCCTGGCAGCTCGCCACCATCGAGGTCGCGAGCTTCGAAGACACCTTCCCGCTCACCGTGCCGAAGGGCGAGCCCGAGGGCTCGGCCGCCCTCGCCGGCTTCGCGATCTTCCGGGAGCAGTGCATCCGCTGCCACGCCATCAACCAGCAGGGTGGGCGCATCGGCCCCGACCTCAACGTGCCGCGGAGCATCGTGGACTACCGGCCGGTCGACCAGATCAAGGCCTACATCCGCGACCCGCGCACCTTCCGCTACAGCAACATGCCGAGTCACCCGGCGCTCACGGAGGCCGATCTCGACGGGCTCGTCGCCTACTTTCGCGCGATGAGCACACGGCAGCACGATCCGGCCCGGCCGTAGCGGCCCCACCGGCCGCGAGCGACCGCGCTCAGCCTCGATCTCGCGCGCGCAGAAGGCTCCAGACTGCCGGCTACAGGCTTCGGGGAGCCATCCGCGCCGACGGCCGCGAAGTCACCGTCCGGGCGACCTCGGGATCGGTCGCCCGGACCGAATCCCGCCTGAAGTCTGGAGCCTGGAGCCCGGGAGCCCGTGGCCTCGCGCGCAGCGCGAAATCCAGGCTCAGGGCTTCGGGCGCGCGAGCGCGCCGGGCTCGAGGCAGTAGAGCGGCCCGTCCGCGTCCTTGCCCGGCCAGTCGATGAGGTCGCGCGGGGACTTCTCGAGCCACTTGACGAGCAGCGCGTTGCAGAGCGCGTCGTGCTCGAACCACGAGAAGGGCGGCTCCGCCCGGGCCTCGAGGCGGAGCAGCCGGTGACGGCCGGGCACGAGCACCTGCGCCAGCCGGTCGAACAGCGGCCGCTCGCGCGGTCGGCCGGCGCTCTCGAGCGTCACCACGAGCAGGCGCTCGTCGTAGAACTGCTGCAGCGGTCCGTGCACGATCTGCAGCACGTCCCACACGGGCGGATCGGGCAGCCCGAGCCCCTCGAGCAGCTTCCAGCGCAGGCCGTGGCAGTACTCGCCGTAGCCGGCCGCGGCCACGAAGGCGACGCGCGGGAACGGCAGCTCGTCGGCGAGCGCCGCGAGCTCGCCGCGCACCCGGCGGCGCGCCGCGCCGATCAGGCGCGGCAGGTCCGGCAAGGCGTCGAAGAGCGGCCGCCCGCGCCCCCGGGCGAGATCGGCCGCGAACAGCAGCGCCCCGAGCGTCGCGACGGCGGGGCCGGACAGCCGCACCAGCATGCGCGCCTCGCTCGCGGGCGGCAGCACCGCCACGCGCCCACGCCGCCCGAGCAAGCGGAAGCCGACGCCGCTCGGATCCGACTCGGGCGCCGCCGCGTCGGGCGCCACGGAGGTGAACAGCACCGTGAGCGCGTAGTCGCCGGCGTGTCCGAGCGCGAGGCGCGCGTTCGGCGAGAGGCCCTGCGAGAACACGACGAGCGCGTCGCCGCGGAGCAGCTCGTTCGGCGCGGCGAAGGCGCTGAGCGGCGCGAAGTGCGCGCGCACGCCGAGGTGCCGCCGGCACAGCGCCACGAGGAAGCGCGCCGGCCCCTCGGAGGCACCCGCGCCGGTGCAGACGAAGTCGCGACGGGCCGCGCCGGCGGGCACGAGCCCCTCGTCCCAGCCGAGGAGCGCCGCGCGCAACAGCGGGCCCACGGCGGCGGCGCGGTCGCGGACGAGCTCGAGGCTCTGCGTGGCGTTGCCTGGGTCCATCTCTCCTCCTCCGCTCCTGCCGTGCTCCCGACGGGGACGCACCGGTCACCGGTCCGTTCCAGCACCGGGCTCGGCCCGACCCGCTTCGCACGAAACGGTAGGCCGACACGGGCGACGGGCTCAAGGCTCCAGGCTTCGGCTGGGAGGGCGGGAGGCCACGGGGAACCACGCCGCGGCCTCTGCGCCCGAAGCCGGCCCGTAGCCAGAAGCCACAGGCATGCTGGAGCCGAGCTTCCGTCTAGAAGCGATGCCGCGCCACGATGAGCGCCTCGGCCGCGAGCGCGTCGAGCGGGCGCGCGAAGGCATAGCCCTGGGCGTACTCGCAGGCGAGCCCGTGCACGACGGCAGCCTGCTCGGGCGTCTCGACGCCCTCGGCCACGACCTCCATGTTGAGGTTGTGCGCCAGCACGACGATCGCGTGGACGATGGCGCGGTCGTCGCGGCGCTGACCGTCGCCGAGCTGGCGCACGAACGAGCGGTCGATCTTGAGCGCATCGTAGGGCAGCTTCTGCAGGTAGCTGAACGAGGCGTAGCCCGTGCCGAAATCGTCGAGCGCGAGCCGCACGCCGTGGCGCCGCAGGCGCGCGATCATGCTCGCCGCGGCCTCCTGGCTCTCGAGCACGGCACTCTCGGTGAGCTCCAGGCAGAGCTTGCTCGGGTCGAGCTCGCTCTCGCCGAGGATGCCGAGGATGGTGTCGCCGATGCGCTCCTCGACCACCTGCTTGGCCGACAGGTTGACGCTCACGTACGGAGGCGGCACCCCGCGGTGGCGGCGGTGCCACTGCGCCATCTGGCGGCACGCGACCGTCAGCACGCGCTCGCCGAGCGCCTGGATGAGGCCGGTGTCCTCGGCGACGGCGATGAACTCGCTCGGCGCGACGATGCCGCGCGTCGGGTGGTACCAGCGCACCAGGGCCTCGAAGCCGACGAGCGAGCGCGTGGTGAGCGACACCACCGGCTGGTAGTGGACGCGGAACTCGTCGTTGTGGAGCGCCGCATTGAGCTCGGCCAAGAGGGCCATGTACGCGGCGTCCTCGAGGCGCATCTGGGTGCGGAACACGGCCCGCTGCCGGCGCCCCTGTGAGCGGGCGCGGTTCAGCGCCACGCCCGCGTCGCGCAGCACCTCCTCGGCGCGCTCGTAGCGCCGCTCGCTCGTGGCGATGCCGACGATGGCGGCCGTCGTGATCTCCTTGCCCCCCACCTGCATGCGCTGCGACACCGCCTGCTGGATGCGCTCGACGAGCTCGGCGGCGCGCTCGTGGTCGGCGGTGCCGTCGAGCAGGAGCGCGAACTCGTTGTCCGCGAGCTGCGCCAGCCGGTCCTGCGGCCGGAGCAGCGGCAGGAGGCGCCGGGTCACCTCCTCGGTCACGCCGCGCGCGACCGCCGCGCCGTAGCTCCCGAGCAGCATCCGATACCGCTCGAGCTCGATGACCAGCACCGCGAAGCCCTGGGCGGGCCGGAGCTGGGCGCGCCGGACGGTGCCGTTCAGCACCTCGACGAAGCTGGCGCGATCGCCGACCTCCGAGCCCGCGACCGTGCTCGCGGCCGCGCGCGCGAACACGACCACGGAGCGCACGACGGGGTCCCCCAGGCGGTTGACCGCGGTGGCCTGCACGGCGACGAAGCGGCCTGCCTTGTGGCGCGCGCGGAAGCTCAGGGTGTGCCGCGCGCCCGGCGTGGCGCACACGGCGCGGAAGGCCTCGGCGACGAGCGCCGCGTCCGCCGGGTGCACGAGCTCGGCGGGCAGCAGGCGCAGGAGCTCGGCCGGGCCGTAGCCGAGCAGCTCCTCGGCCGTGTGGGGCGCGCCGGCGAACTGGAGGCTGCCGTCGGGGTCGAAGAGCGCGACGAGCTCCTTCGAGCCGTCGCTGAGCGCCGCGAGCCAGCGCCCGGCGACCTTGTGCAGCAACTGCTCGTCGAGGGGATCTTCGCGCACGGGGGGCTCGGGCCGGGGCCC
The DNA here is from genome assembly GCA_020848455.1 of Polyangiaceae bacterium. Classification (GTDB taxonomy): domain Bacteria; phylum Myxococcota_A; class Polyangia; order Polyangiales; family Polyangiaceae; genus JACRDA01. The sequence continues at coordinate 7,747 of JADLAB010000163.1, read as the reverse complement.
GGGCGCCGGCCCCCTCGCCGACGCCCAGTCCGCGGGCGACGCCATTGTAGCGGCAAGCGCGCGCCGACCGGTAGTCGAAGGCGTGCCGCGAGCGCCCGCGGGCCCCGCCGACCTACTTGCGCATCTGTGTGACGATGACGACGGCGGCCACCGCGGCTGCGATGAAGAGCACGAGGAAGAACACCTTCCAGAACGAGAGCGGCGCCTTGCCGACGACCTCGCCGGTCTGGCCGTTCACGAGGAACTGGTAGGGCTTGCCGCCGTAGCGATAGGCCGCGACCCACACCGGCAACAGCACGTGCTTGAAGGTGACGCGCGAGAACTCGTTGTTCACCGCGAGGTTGCGCTGGGTGTCGCCGGGCACGTCCTTGGAGCAGCGGTTCCGCTGCGAGGTCGCGATGACGTCCTGCGCCTTCTGCCAGCCCGGCATGAGGTCGATGGCGTAGCTCTCCGCCTTCCAGCCCGCGAGGTAGCTCGGCTGATAGGGGATGAGCTGCTTCGTGTCCCACGTGCGGAAGCGGTCGACCAGGGCCTCCGGGATGCCCTTGCTCGCGCAGATGATGACGTCGTCGTAGAAGTCGCTGCGCGCGCCGTACGCAGGCTCCCAGCGCGTCTTGGTCACGGTGCGCGTCTGGCGGTTGCCCTGCGCGTCCGTGTACCACTCGGTCTCCTGGTAGTAGTAGCCGGCGTCGGCGGTCCAGCGCGAGTGGACCATCGAGTCGAAGGTCCAGAACGGCACGTAGAGGCCGCCGATCTCGTGGACGCGGGCCATGCGCTTGAGGTCGCTCGGTCGGAACCACAGCCCCGCGAGCCACTCGGTGAACTTGGTGTTCGCGCCGTTCTGGTCGACGGCGAAGGGCACCAGCGACTCGGGGGTGATGACGTTGCCGGCCGCCTCGCGAGGCAGCACCTTCTGCGACGAGCAGAACGCGCACTTCACGGTCTGCTCGTTCGGATTCACGGTGACCGTGGCGCCGCACTCGCCGCACTCGATCTGGCTGACCGGCGTCCCGTAGCCGCGCTGGGCGAGGCGCATCCCCTCCTCGATGGGGATCTCGCGCACCACCCCGGCCGCGGGCTGCTGCTGCACCTGGGCCTGCGCGTACGGCTGCGGAGCCGCCTGCTGCGGGGGCGCAGCGTGCTGCGCGCCGCAGTAGGGGCACTTCATCGACTGCGTGGCGGCGTCGTAGCGGAGCTGGCCGCCGCACTGCGGACACGGGTAGACGTTTGCCTGCTGGCTCACGGGCCGCACTTCAGCGAAGGACCCCGCAGCGCGTCAAGTGGATACGAGGGGTTCCGCCGGCCGCCGCGCAGCGACCCGGGGCGCGGCCGCGCCCGGAGCTCGCGCCATCGCCCCCGCAAGTACGGGTAATTGCATGATCTCCCCGCGCCGACGGCACGCCGGCCGGTCCCAGCGTCGACGTCGGGGCACGCCGCCCCGGTCGCAAATAATCGGCGCATCGTGTAAGCCGCAGGGGGATCGCCGGTTCTTAGCGTGGGCACGATGCGCCCGAGGGGACTTCGACATGGCGAAAGCAACGATATCGAAACGCGCGCCCCGGCTCCTCGCGGCGCTCCCAGGCCCGCTCGCCGGGCGCGCCGCCCGGCCCCTCGCAGGGGCCGGCGCGCTCCTGCTCTGCGCGGCCGCGGCGAGCGGCTGCCTCGAGTTCCGGCGCGGCGAGTCCAAGACCGCGGACAACGTCGTCGACACGCACCAGGACCTCGTGCGCGCGCCGGCCTCCGACGAGGGCGTCGTGGACCTCGCGGCCACCGTGCTCACGGTGACCGCCGCGCCGCGCTGCGACATGGTCGAGATGGAGAAGGTCGAGCAGACGACGAGCTACGAGCGCAAGTTCGACGACGACTCGGTCGTACCGATCGCCGTCCTCGAGGTGATGAGCCTCGTGCCGATGATCGCCGGCGTGGCGCTCCTGGCCGACTCGCCCAAGGTCTACGACAACGACCCCAACCAGCGGGACTACAACCCGACCGGCAAGACCGCGGTGGTCAACGCCGGCGCCGCGCTGCTCTCGGTCGGCGCGGTCGTGAACATCTGGCCCACGGTCGAGCTCATCCGGTCGGCGGTGCCCGAGAAGGACACGACGACGATGGAGCGCCAGGGCGACGTCTTGCAGCGCAACGTCGACTGCGCCAACCGCTTCACGGCCTCGGGTCACTACGTCACCCTGCGCCACGCGGGCGGCACGATCTCGCTCGGCTCGACCGACGGCAACGGCAAGCTCGCCACCGACCTGAAGCAGGTGCTGCCGCTGTCGCTCTTCCAGTCGCCGAACCCGCCCGTGTCGATGGGCGTGTGGCTCGACTCGCAATACCTGGGCGACGTCGGCGTCGCGCAGGTGGGCATGGCCCTGCTCGCGCAGCGCGAGGAGCAGGACGATCTCGCGTGGCGCGCCGCCGAGCCGGAGGCCTGCGCCGCCGGGCGCACCGAGGCCGCGTGCGCGGGCGTGCGCCGCTACCAGCAGGGGTTCCCACAGGGGCGCCACGCCAGCGAGGCCACGCAGCTCGTCAACCAGCTCGCCGTCGCGCCGCCGCCGAACGGCGGCGTCAAGATCGCGACCGACACGACCGCCCCGCTGCTCGACCGCGCGGTCGCCGAGTCGCAGGCGGCGAGCCAGAAGGCGATGGACGCCGTGTGGAGCACGCTCGAGCAGGACACGAAGAAGGCCGAGCAGCAGGCCGAGAAGGACGCGGTGACCGCGGGTCACACCGCCTGCATCAAGACCTGCCGCCAGGTGTGCGCGGCGGACGGCGCATGCCGCAAGAGCTGCGAGGAGCAGTGCCCATGAAACGCGCACCCATGACACGCACCTGGTTCGTCGGTGGCCTCTGCGCGACCCTGGGCCTCGGGCTCGCCGCCTTCGCGCCGGCCTGCTCCGGCCTCAACCGCTCCGGACCGGACGTCACCTGCGCCGATCTGCTCTGCGGCAAGGTGAACGCCTGCCAGGACGGCATCATCGCGCAGTGCTTCGACGGCGAGCACGTGAAGTTCCACGCCTGCGGCTCCGACAAGAACCTGTGCACCCTCGACTGGCAGGTCCCGGGTCAGTACCGGTGCGAAGCCGCCGCGACCGCCTGCGAGGGCTGCCGGCCGGAGCCCGAGTTCCTGGGCTGCGGCGACGGCTCGGGCGGCGGCGGCTCGGGCGGCACCGGCGGCACCGGGACCGGCGGCACCGCCGCGGGCGGCGGTGGCTCGTCGGCCGGCGGCGGCGGCTCGTCGGCCGGCGGCGGCGGCTCCTCGGCCGGCGGCGGCTCCGGCGGCGCCTGAGCCTCGATTTCGCGCCCGCGCAAAGGCTGAGCGCAAGGCTCCAGACTACCGGCTACGGGCTTCAGCCTCTCCGCGCAGTTCGGGTTCTCCACGCGTGCCGCGCCGCGAGACCCGACGTCGCGCATGGCCAACTCGCGCAACGAGCACCCGCCGCAAGCCCCCCTTCCGTCCGCCCAGAAGAAGATGAGCCCGCGGCGGGGCGTCCCTCGCCGTGGACCGCCGGCCCCGAGCTCCGGGTGGGCTCCGCGCTCCGGCTTTCTGGGCCCGAAGCCTGAAGCCCGAAGCCTGAAGCCTGCGTCGGACGCCGGCCCCGAGCTCCGGGTGGGCTCCGCGCTCCGGCTTTCTGGGCCCGAAGCCTGAAGCCCGAAGCCTGAAGCCTGCGTAGCGCCGGGCTCGACCCGGCCGGCTCGCTAGCTGCGCAGCGCCATCAGGCGCGCGTAGACCACCGAGACGGCGAGGCCCGACTCGAGCGCGACCGCCTTCGCGGCCGCGCGCGGGTGCACGCCGCTGTCGCACAGGGCGCGGAGGCGTGCGTCGAGCGTCGCCTCGTCCGTGGCGACCTCGGGCGCGGGCTCGGCCGGGCCGAGCACGAGGGTGATCTCGCCCCGCCACTCGCGCTCCGCACGCGCGAGCTCGACGAGCGCGCCGCGCACGAGCTCCTCGTGGACCTTCGTCAGCTCGCGCGCCACGACGGCGCTGCGGCCCGGCCACCGCACGGCGAGCTCGCGCAGCGTGGCGCCGAGCCGCTCGGGCGACTCGAACAGCACCACCGGCTCTTCCGTCGCCGCGATGCGCGCGAGCGCGCGCTCGCGCTCGGCCCCGCCGCGCGCGAGAAAGCCGAGGAAGCGGTACCCGCCGCCGAAGCCGCTCGCGGCGACCGCGGCCGTCACGGCCGAGGGCCCCGCGACCGGGATGACGCCGACCCCCGCGGCGGCTGCGGCGCGCACGAGCTCCGCCCCCGGGTCGCTGACGGCCGGCATGCCGGCGTCGCTCACGAGCGCGAGCGTCTCGCCCGCGCGCAGCCGCTCGACCAGCCGGTCCACCCCCCGGCGCTCCACCTCCGCGTCGAAGCGCTCGATGCGCTTGCCCGCGAGGCCGAGGTGCGAGCAGAGCGCGCGCGCCCGCCGCGTGTCCTCGGCCAGGATGACGTCCGCCGTGCGCAGCGCCTCGACGGCGCGCGGCGCCAGGTCGGACAGGTTGCCGATCGGGGTCGCGACCAGGCGGAGCACGCCCGCGGGCGCGCTCACTGCACCTCGACCGCCTCGCCGAGCTCGCGCTTCAGGTAGTCGCGCAGGCGCAGGGCGAGCCGCGCCTCGAGCTGGCGCACGCGCTCGCGCGACACGCCGAACTCGTCGCCCAGGCGCTGCAGCGTGAGCGGCTCCTCGGCCACCATGCGCTTGTCGAAGATGATCTGCTCCTTGCCCTTCAGGGTGGAGCGGAAGCGCACCAGGTGCTCGTTGACGAGCTTGCCGAACTGCTCGGCCGACACCGTCTCGTCGGCCGGTCGGTCGTTGGCCGCCATCGTCTCGACGCGCGCGACGGCGCGCCCCTCGGAGTCGCCGAGCGGCGCGTCGAGCGAGGCCTCGCCGCTCGCCAGGCGCCGGTCCATCTCGACGACGTCGTTCTCCTGGACGCCGAGCCGGAGCGCGATCTCCTTGGCCGTGGGCTCGATGCCCATCGCCGTGAGCTTCGCCTTCTGCTTGTTGAGGTTGAAGAACAGCTTGCGCTGGGTCTGCGTGGTACCGACCTTCACCAGGCGCCAGTTGTTGAGGATGAACCGCAACATGTAGGCGCGGATCCACCAGGCCGCGTAGGAGGACAGCTTGACCCCGCGGTAGGGGTCGTAGCGCTTGACGGCCTGCATGAGGCCGATGTTCCCCTCCTGGATGAGGTCCATGATGTTCTTGTAGGCGCGGCGATACTCGTACGCGAGCTTGATGACGAGCCGCAGGTTGGCGGTCACGAGGCGCGCCGCCACCTTGACGTCCTGCGTCTGGACGTACTCGCGCGTGAGGCGCTTCTCCTCGTCGGGGGTGAGCAGCGCGTGGCGCTGAACCTCGCGGAGGTAGGTCTGCAGGGGATCGAGGCGCGCCATCGCGCGCGAGCTGTCCGGCCCGGGCGGCACGGCGAGCGAGCTCGGCACGTCGAACTCGAGCACCTCGGCCGGCGGCTCGCCGTCCTGGGTGCGGAACAGCTCCTCCTGCTCGTCGACACCGACCGCGGCGCCCTCGTCGGCGCCCTCGTCGGCGCCCTCGTCGCCGCCCTCGTCGGCCACCGCGCCGTCGTCGACCTCCACGAGCTCGACCTCGACGCCCTCGTCGTGGTCGGGATCGGCGACGGATGCGACGTCCTCGCCGTCGTCCGTGCCGGGCGGCTCGGGCTGCGCCGACGGCGCGGGCGCGGCCGGACGCCCGGTACGTCGGGGGGCTCGGTCGGGGTCCTTGCTCTTCGCCATCGCCTGCTCGATCCGCTGCGCGCCGCCGTGCGGAGGCCCCGCGCGGCAAGAGCGTAGCTCTGTAAGTTCAGCTACGTAAGCACAAAGGTCGACTCGCGCAAGGGCCGCCCCGACCCCCGTGGCTTCGTGCTACAGCTGAGTCGCCGCGGGCACGACGGGGCTCGACCCGCCGGGCTCGCCGCACTCCTCGCCATGCAGAAGCCGGCCAGCCGACGCCCCTTTTTCCTCGCGTTCGCGCTCGTGGTGCTCGCGCTCGGTGGCGCGTTCGGCTCTGCGTCCGGCTGCACCGCCGTCAGCTACCTGCGCGGCGCGCAGTCGGTGCTGCCCGAGCCCGGCCACGAGCTACCCGCGGTCCTGCGCCTGGCGCTCGTGAGGGAGCGGGCGCGCCTCGAGGCGCTCGCGACCCACCACCGCCTCGCCTTCCCCCTGTCGGTCGGCAACGTCCTGCTCGGGGGCCTGTTGCTCGCGGCGAGCGTGGGGGCGCTCGCCGGGCGTGGCTGGGGCCGCAACCTCGCCCTGCAGGCGATCGGCGCTGCGAGCGTGTTCGCGGTCGTCGAGTTCGCGGTGCTCGGGCCGGTGCGGGCCGAGGTCGCGCGCGCGGTCGGGCACGAGGCCGCCGCCCTCGAGCCAGGGCACGGCGGCGACGACCCGGCGGCCGCGGAGTACGCGCGCCTCGCCAACGCCGCCGAGTGGGGCCGCTTTCTCTTGTTCGAGATCGTGGTGCTCGGCGGTGCGGCGCTCGCGCTGACCCGGCCGCGGGCGCGCGCCTTCTACGCCGCGCGAGCGCGCGAGGCGGGCACCGCCGAGGAGTGACATGAGCGAGGCGCCGAGCGCGCAGTCCGTCGAGCTCCTGCCGCCGCAAGTCGCCAACCAGATCGCCGCCGGCGAGGTGGTGGTGCGGCCGAGCTCGGTGGTCAAGGAGCTCGTCGACAACGCCCTCGACGCGCGGGCGCGCACGGTGCGCGTCGAGATCGGCGGCGGGGGCATCGAGCTCGTTCGCGTGAGCGACGACGGCCAGGGCATGAGCGCGCGCGACGCGCGGCTGGCGCTCGAGCGCCACGCGACGAGCAAGCTGCGCGTCATCGAGGACCTCTCGGAGCTCGCCACCTTCGGCTTCCGGGGCGAGGCGCTCGCGGCGATCGCGTCGGTGAGCCGGCTGCGACTGCGCACGCGGCGCGCGAGCGACGCGGAGGGCACCGAGCTCTGCACCGAGGGCGGCGCGCCCCCCGCGCTCGGCCCCGCGGGCGGCGCCCCGGGCACGGTGGTCGAGGTGAGCGACCTCTTCTTCAACGTGCCGGCCCGGCGCAAGTTCCTGCGCGCGACGGCGACCGAGTCGGCCCACGTCGGCGAGGTCGTGCAGGCGGCCGCGCTCGGGCACCCGGAGGTCGTGTTCACGCTCGCCCGCGACGGGCGCGCGGCGCGGAGCTTCCTCCGAGCCGAGACGCGCGCCGAGCGCGTGCGCGCCACCTTCGCGGACGTGGAGCTCTTCGCCTTCTGCGCGCTGCGCGGTCCGCTCGGCGTCGAGGCCTACCTGAGCGCCCCCGGGCGCGCGCGCACCGGCGCCGGTGGGCTCACCCTGCTCGTCAACGGCCGCCCCGTCCAGGATCGCGCCCTCGCCCGGGCCGTGGCCGTGGCCTACGGCGCCGCGCTCGAGCCGGGGCGCTACCCGCTCGGCGTCGTGTACCTCGATCTGCCGCCCGCGCTCGTCGACGTGAACGTGCACCCCCAGAAGGCCGAGGTGCGTTTCGCGGAGCCACGGGCCGTGAGCGACGCCGTGTACGCCGCGGTGGCGGCCGCGCTGCCCTGGGCCGAGGCGCGGAGCGACGCGGACCGGCGCCCGGCCTCCTCGCGGAGCGAGCGCCATCGCGCGGCGAGCGAGGCGTCCGCGGCCGAGCCCTGGCAGTGGAGCGGAGCGGAGTCCGGCCAGAGGGCGTCGTACGCGCCGGCCACATCCGCGCCGCTCGCCAGCGCCGCAGCGCGCGGCCCGGTGGAGCCCGAGCGCCCCG